>NZ_ASPX01000009.1:0-296369 GCF_000517965.1 Paenibacillus sp. FSL R7-277 | reverse complement strand
CGCAATCCCGAGGATACCCTACTTTTTTGGTGCCTGACTAGGCTCCAAATCTTGGTACACAACTTACTTTACGCCATCTGACTCGCAGTCACATAGCCCGAATGTATATCAAAAACAGCATACATTGTGCTGACTCGCAGTCGCATAGCCCGAATGTATATCAAAAACAGCATACATTGTGCTGACTTGCAGTCGCATAGCCCGAATGTATATCAAAAACAGCATACATTGTGCTGGCGCGCAGGCAATCTCATTCACCTATAAGGGTGATTTTGTTATGGATCAAGCTTCTTATAGGACTCATTTGCTTCCGCAAGTACCTCCGCTCCGCCCGCCGCCAGGAACTCCTCCACGAACTCCCCGAATTCCTCAAGCGGACGCTCCCCGGTGATGAAGGCAATATACGCCTGGTCTCTTAGGTTAATTAGCCCAGCGCTGTTCCTGATCAGAGAGGGCGTAGCCACCTCCAAGGCATTATAGATGCCGTCGTGATCCAGCCCCAGGGTTGCCGCCCATTGTTCGCTCCGTCCGGCAGGAAGGATAGGCAGGGTCATGCCGATCCCCGCGCCGATCGTATTCTGGTAGCTGAACTTATGGTTATACGGCGGCAGCAGGATGATATCCTTCTTGTCCGTTCCGGCCCAGTCCCAGTGTGTCCCCTGAATACCATACTGCAGAGATGCCGCCTCATCGGGGTCAGGATTTGCGCTGACGTAGTCCAGCAGCTGAAGGATCTTCTCCAGCTTGCCCGGCTCCCGGGCGGCATCCGCGCCAATGGCGGTGAAGCTCATCAGCATATCGTAGGCCTTGGAGCCGCGTCTGCCGTCCGGACCGCTAACCGGCCGCCCGAAAGCGATCTTGGCCTGCGGATGCTTCGCGGTTAACTCCTTGACGTTAAACATTGCTTCTACCGGAACCAGCCTGGCTGCCTTCTGGTCATCCAGTCTCCAGTCTGTATAATCGCCTGCCTGTGTCCAGTGATAATAATTGCCCATGGAGGTCATGCCGATCCGTCCGTTAATGAAGGCGTGCGACAGATGCTTGTAGCCTCCGCTATTCTCCCCGGTGATGAACTCGGGATCAATGACCCCGTCCTTGTACCATTTGCGGAGATAACGCAGCGCTTCCTGCATATCCGGCTCCAGAGCGCCAATAACCAGTCCCTGATCCTTCCGGCTGAAGTAGAGCTGATCCGTGAAGACCATCTGCCCGAACGCGCCGAAGACAACATTCATGCCCTCCTGTGACAAGCCGTAGGTGTCCCGGATACCGTTGCCGTCGGGGTCTTCGTTCGTAGCCGCATAGATGAATTTCTCGAAATCGGCCAAGGTATCCGGCACCTTAAGGCCTAGCTTGTCCAGCCAATCCTGCCGGTAGACCACTGGGACCCGATAGATGTTGGTAGGATTAATGACCGGAATGCCATAATAGGACCCGTTAATGCGGCCATATTGCTGATAGGCGGGTGCATTCTCGCGGATGGCCTTAAGAATATTGGGAGCGTAGGTGTTCAGCAGTTCCTCAGGAATAGGGGCGAGCACGCCTTGCTGCTGGTACTTCAGCAGATCCTGGGTCTGCCGGACCCGGAACAGGTCGGGAATGCTGCCTTGCACCAGCCTCTGGTCGAGCAGGGATTCATATTTGTTATTCGGCAGATTCCAGAATTCCAGATCTACTTTGAACTTTTGCTCCAGCTCCCGCACCATTATGGCATCCTCCGCAACCGGCAGATTCTGATGCATGGTCCAGGAGATTTTGAGCTTCGGGGCAGAGGAAGCGGGAACAACAGAATCAGCAGAATCAGAAGCGGAAACGGATGGATCCAGCAGCTCTTGTCCAGGCGCAGACGAGAGGGAAGCTGGCTGCCCGCTGCAGCCGCAGATCAGCCCCAGGAGGGGCAAGAGCATTATTCTTTTATACATATACATAAGGCACCCTCCTTATCCCAGGCTAATCTCCGCCTGCGGCGGCAGTGTATTCACGGTTCGCAAATAATTGCCCGGCGTACAGCCATAGATCTCCTTGAAGCGCTTGATGAAGTAGGGAGTCGTTCCATAACCGACCGTACCGGCAATCTGTTCGATCGACATGTTGTTGTTCTCAATCAGCCGCCGGGCCTCTTCCATCCGTATGCCGGTGATATAGTCGGTGTAGGTGATCCCCAGCTCTTCCTTGAACAGCTTGCTTAGATACTTGGGACTGATGAAGACCTTGGCAGATACGGCATCCAGCGATAGATCCTCGGACAGATGCTCCCCGATATAGGCCTTGGCCGCTTCAATGGTCGAGAGTGCACGGTCACTGTTCCGCTTCTGCGTCTCCATAATGAAGGTGCCGATGGAGGCGGCGAACCACTCCTGCAAATGCCGGATATCCGGCAGGGCAATATATTCGTTATACAGATCCAGAGGCCCGTGGGCGGAAGGGGTGTAGCGGATGCTTTTCAGATAATCCGAGTACATAAATACGGTGTTCGCCAGCACGAAGTGGCAATAATCCGCCGGGTAGCTGCCTTCCCGCATGACGGCTATCAGCTGCTCCAGCGCGGCCAGAGTCTCATCCAGCTGACGCGTCTGCAGCTTATCCTTGAATCTCATCAGCACCGGCTGCGGGATTTCGTCAAGACTCTGCTCCTTCTTCAGCAGCTCCCGCTCCTTCAAGACCCTGCTCTCCGGCAGAAAATAAGCATATTTCATTAAGGTCTGCGCTTCAGCGTAGCTTGTGTGGAGAAGGCTGATGGCATCCACCCAGCTGCCCTGCGAGAGCTGAATATTCAGCTGGAAATGCTGCTCCGCCGCTGCTGTAATCCGGTCCGAGAGCTGTTCGAGCAGCGTCCCGGAGGCTTCGCGCGCGCTGATAATGACAACCGTCTGCTTGTCCGGCAGCTCCTCGGCCAGAATGCGGATTCCGTGAAGCCGGATCGTCTCAAGCGTCCCGGTCATCCCGCTCATGGCTGCCTGCAAGCCGCTTAGACTCATGCGGGCGTAGGCTCCACGGGTGTTGAGGAGCAGGCAGCAGTAATGACGGTGCTCCGGAGAGAGTCCCAGGAATTGCGGATCTACGGTTACGCTGCCTGGGGCAGGGCTGTCCTGAAGGAGATTCAGGATCATGTTCTGCCGGATATGCGGACTGCTGGCCTCAAGCGTCCCCTCCAGTGTGGTCACTTTGTTGTTCAGACGGTTGAAGGCGGAATCAATAATTCCGAATTCGTTAAGGGCTTGTCCCCGCACTCCTGGCACCTCAGGCCCCGGGCCGTAGAGGTCCTTAATAGTGCGAAGCAGCCGCTTAAGCGGACTGTAGTTCAATTTGGCCAGAATGCCGGACAGACAGATTCCTACCAATATAGCAAGCAGACACAAGGAAAGAATGACCCTCTGGACAACGAGCCATTTCTCATAGAACAGGTTCGCCGGAGCCGCACTGAAGAGCTTCCACCCGGTGGTCGGCAGGTCCTGATAGGAGATCACGTAGGTGCTGCCTCCGATCTCCTGGCTCATGTTCCCGGATGTCTCAGGAGAGGCTAGCGCATTCGAGATACTGGCCGCATAGGTATCGGCCTGAGCGGCAGCATCCGGACTCGAGCCGGCCAAGATTCCCCCGGTGGGCGTAGCAATGAAGCTACTCTGATAGCGGGCAGGCATCATATTCTGCAGAATGGCGCGCAGCGCGCTCTCCTTCAGATCAATGGCAATCAGCAGCTCACTGGCTGCCCCGGGGGACTGGAACGGATAGCTGTGCACATAGGTGATCAGCTGGCTGCCGCTGCCGCCGGGGATGCTGGAGACGATATCATCCGGCACGAACCGGGCCTCCGTCCAGAGGCTGTTACGGGAATTAAGGTTCATGCCGTTCACCCAATCCATCCAGTAGGCGGCACCCGCCTGCTGATCCGCACGGAATTTCAGCCCATACAGCGAGGACAGCAGGAGATGCTGCCTGGGAGCATATAGATGTACGGCTTGTATCAGGTCCGAATGATTGGATACCTGCATGTTCAGCGACTCCTGGAGACTGCTTACCTTGCTGAGATTCGCTGGAAGTGAAGCATCTGGCAGCATACGGAGCGCAGCCCGCTGGTTCAGTGAGACTTCCAGATAGATCTGCTGCACCCGCTGAAGCACGGAGGCTTCAAGGGTACGGGCGGTATTGTCAAGGATGAGCCGGTTGCGGCCCTGAAGCTCTTCCTTATAATGATTCGAGAAATACAGATAGAAGGCAGAGCAGAGTAAGAGGACAATGACTAACACAACAGAGATGTATGAAGCGGCAAGGGCGGCAAAGGCAGAGTTCCATTTTCGCAAGATGTATTCTCCTCCCAGGCGGATTATACACTAGCCCCTCACCAATCTGTTCGGGATTCATGTTAAATCCATGTAAAATGGCCGGAAAAAAGCTGAATTGTTCCCAAAATCATAGAATTGCGAAATTGTGTTATTGAGCGGCGGTGGAGGCAGGTGCTATATTGAGTCCGATTCAGGCAATCAAAATAACAAGATAGGGGCTGACACATTGAACTTGAAGTCGAAAAGAAAGCTGTTGTCTGTTACGGCAGGTCTGGTACTCCTCACGAATTCTATCGCGGTACATCCTGCAGAGGCGGCCACGGGTAATTCATTAACTGAGCTGCCAGCTGCTCCGGCTTGGGGACATTTCGTAGATACTTATAAGAATAACACACCTGTGAATATGGCGGTGTATTCCAACCCCTCGATCGGAGTTCTCTCCGGCTTCCTGGATCTCTGGACACCTGGCGCCACTTGGGATACCGGGACGAAGCTGAACAGCAGTGTGCTGGATTACAACATTCAATATGTGGCGGATCTGTCTAAGACCCGTACTCCGGCAGAGGAGGAGGCAGCGTATTACGATGACCGGCGGAACCAGACTTATGGAGCGGCTGACGGCCTTGGACCTTTGTCTGAGTTGTACCGTTCGATGTCAGGAACTTACACGACCATTAACAGCATCCCAGATGATGCGACTTCCGTGAAATACAATGATGGCAATGACAGTAACAAGGCGGGTGATTCCAATTCCCAGCTTGGTAAAATGGTAGACCTGGTCGGAAAAGTCCGCGGCGATTATGCTTCTACTAGCCAGGCCAAGAAATTCTACAGCTACATGCGTCCATTCCGCTGGAAGGATACCTCCGTTATCGTGCCGACGCTGGTGCCGGCGAGAAGCAGTACGCCTGCCACAGACGGCGGCTTCCCGAGCGGACATACCAACGCTTCTTATCTTGCCGCCCTGGCGCTGGCATATTCCGTACCGGAACGCTTCCAGGAGCTGATGACCCGGGCCTCGGAGATGGGCAACAACCGGGTTGTCGCCGGGATGCACTCGCCGCTGGATGTTATGGGCGGACGGGTGACGGCCATGGCCTTCGCAGCGGGAGCGCTGAATGACCCGGATAATGCGGCATTGAAGCAGGCGGCCTATACTCAGGCTCATGAAGTGCTGCTCACACAGACGGGTACCGCAGAAGACCGGTTCACGGATTATGCGAAGAATAAGGCCCAGTATACCCAGCGGCTGACCTACGGCTTCCCGCAGATTCACTCCACGACTGAGCCTGCTGTTGCTCCTAAGGGAGCAGAGGTCTTGCTGGAGACCCGCCTGCCTTACCTGAGTGCGGACCAGCGTAGAGCAGTTCTCGTAACAACTGCACTTCCATCCGGTTATCCACTGTTGGATGATCCCGAAGGCTGGGGACGATTGAACCTGTTCGCCGCTGCCGACGGGTACGGTGCATTTGCTGAGCATGTAACGGTAGCTATGGACGCTGCGAAAGGCGGCTTCCACGCCGCAGACCGCTGGCGCAATGATATCTCCGGGACGGGCGGACTGACCAAGGAGGGTACAGGCACGCTTAAGCTGGCGGGCAGCAACACGTATTCCGGTGGTACTGAAGTGAACGCGGGTGTTCTGGAAGGAGACTCGGCAACAGCCTTCGGCAAAGGGAATGTGACGAATACCGGCGGTTCTGTAGTTGAGAACGTCTACGGTAAAATGGTGATCGGCGGCAGCTTCACCCAGGCCTCCGAAGGTACGCTTGTACTGGGCCTTACTGGAGCAAACGATATCCTTGAGGTTAAGGGCGCGGTGAAGGCTGACGGGAAGCTGAAGGTGAACTTCGCGAACAGCTACGTTCCAGGCAGCGGCCTGATTCCGCTCATTACGCATGGCGTCAGCCAGCGCAGCGGGCAGTTTGCTTCCGTGCAGGTTGAAGGATTGCCAAGCAAATATAACGCCCAGGTCGTCTACCTGAGCGATCAGATTGCGCTTAGTATTACAGATACGACAAGCGGCGGAACTGGCGGCGGCAATCCGGGCGGAACGCCGGGTACTCCGGCTGCAAATACCGGAACGGTACCAGGGACCACCGGCACAACACCAGGGAACGGCAGCACTCCTACTGAGCCAGAGAAACAGCCACAGGGTGGAGTTGATCCGTTCCAATCCGGAGTGGTGAGCCGCGAGACAGTATACAAGACCGTGACTGAAGCTATTGCGGCTTCGAAGAATGAGAGCATCAGCTTCAAGGATAGCGCAGGCCACTGGGGCAGCAGCACCATCGCTACAGCCGTGAAGCTGCAGATCATCAGCGGCTATGCGGACGGCTCCTTCCGTCCGGACGCACCGGTGACCAGAGCTGAATTCGCAGCGATGATCGCCCGTTCCTTCGGGCTGGGTACCACTTCTGCTGCCTCTAAATTTGGGGATACTGCCTCCAATTGGGCGGCTGGCTATATCGGTGCATTGGCCGATAAAGGCATCGTAACCGGCTACGCAGACGGCAGCTTCAAGCCAGGGGCGACCATTACCCGAGCTGAGATGGTCACGATTATCGGCCGTGTGCTGAATCTCGGTGCGCTTCAGACTGGCACCCCGGCGAGCTTCACCGATGTCAGCAGCAGCTACTGGGCAGCTGACGCCATCCGCCAGGCCGCTTCGGCTAATCTGGTGAAGGGCATCTCTGCTTCAGCATTCGCGCCAAAGAGTCAGGCTACCCGCGCCGAAGCGGTGGCCGTGATTATCCGCGCGCTGGAGAGCGACAGCTCGGTTAAGGCTTTGATTGCGGGCTTGTAGGCAGCGGGGTTGTTAACTGCAAGTGAGTGAGAGGTAGGCTGTAAGTAAGAATTCTTATGGACAGAAAGCAGGAAGTACAAGCCGCTGGCTTGTGCTTTTTGCTATGGTTACGGCCACTTAGCCACTTTGGGTGCCGTTTCGCGTTCAATCGTCACAATGTGGGCATATTTGACAAATTCAATCTACAAGTGTAATGTATAGAACAGAGCTTGTATTTACACTTGTAGATTGTAAGACGCCGCGATGGAATGGAGCTGTTATGATGAGTATAACGCCGAAGATTTCGGAAGCTGAATGGGAAATTATGAAGATTATCTGGGAGCATCATCCGCTGACCTCGGAACAAATCACCCGGCTCCTGCCTGCATCTGTGGAATGGAGCGAGCAGACGGTGCGCACCTTCGTCACCCGGCTGCTTAAGAAGAACGCGATAGCGTATGAGAAATCCGGCCGGAGCTATCTCTATTATCCGCTGGTGTCAGAGAATGAGTGTGTCCGGGCCGAGAGCCGCTCCTTCCTGAAGCGCGTATTTGGCGGGGCTACCCAGTTAATGGTGACCAGCTTCCTGGAGGATGTCGAGCTGTCCAAGCAGGAGATTGAACAACTCGAACAGCTGCTGAGGGAGAAGAAGTCGCAGGGTACCAGCGGCAACTCAGGTAAGCAGGAATGAATATGGTCTACGGATGGTTTGCCGGTATCGCAGAACAGACACTGGCGGCAAGCATGGTGATTCTGGCTGTGTTGTTCATTCAATATGTTCTGCGGCGATTCATCAACGCCCGGGTGCGTTACCTCCTGTGGCTGCTTGTTATCGCCCGACTGTTATTGCCTGCTGTACCGGACAGCCCTGTCAGCATGTTGCATATTCTCGGCAATAGTAAGCATTTGTTAACAACTATCCTGGACAAGGGGCCGGACATCGGGGCTTCTCAGGGTGAGTATCAGGAGCTTCCGCCGGGAGGGGGAGATAAGGTTACATATCCGGCTAATAACACCGCTCTGAATGTACAGGGGCAGACAGACACAGCCCGGCAGGAGGATGGAGCGGCAGCCGTTAACCGCAGCTCTACGCAAGCCGCAGGCTATCCGCTCTGGATGAAGATAGGCACCGTGATCTGGTTACTGGGCGCTGCGTTTATGCTGTTGAATGGACTCCTGTATATCCGGCGGATGCACCGTGAACGCAGACGGCTTAGACGGGTGAGTGCTCCAGAGATTCTTAAGGTGGTTCTTGCTACCAGACGCCAGTTTGGAATCAGGAGAGCGATACCTATCTATACCGGAGGTTCTGCTAACAACCCATATCTATCAGGATTAATGCGTCCATGGATCTTTGTCCCGGAGCAAGCTCTGCGGGAGCTGGATGCTTCCCGGCTGAGGCATATCCTCGCGCATGAGCTTGCCCACTGCAAGCGGCAGGATATGCTATGGAACTTGCTAGGGAGCCTAGCCGCAACGATACATTGGTTCAATCCCCTGATGTGGCTGGCGATCCGGCGGATGAAGATCGATCGGGAGGTTGCGTGCGACGCCTATGTGCTGGAGGTGTTGGGAGAAGAGGAGGCCATCGATTACGGGCTTACTCTGGTAGAGTTCCTGAAGCGCTTCTCACGAGTCCGGGAGCGGAGGGGGCATCTTTATTTCTCTAACCCGCAGCAGCGGCAACAGATCAGAAGAAGAATCAGTATGATTCAATCCTTCAAAAAAGGCTCCTACCGCATCTCCGCAGCAGCTGTAATTCTGGTCGCCCTGCTTAGCATCGTGACGCTTACGGGTGCCTCTAGGGAGCCTGTTAAATCTGCTGCCACGGGTACTAAGGCCAATCCCGCTGGCACGCTTGCTGAAAGTGTCCCGGGAGAGGAACGTGCAGAACCGGCAACGGAGCAAGGGGAGACTCTGGTGCCGTTAACGAGCATAGATGAACAACAGACGGAGTATGCCATCAGGCATAATCTTCTGGTGCCGATGAATGTGGAGATTGAGCAAGATGGTTACCAGGTCACAGTGACAGGCTTCATGGCAGACAAGAATCAATTGATTCTCTTCTATACTGCGAAAGTGGACGGCGGTAGGTCACTATTCTCCAGTGATCCTCGTTTTGTAGAATGCATCATTACGGATGGTATTACCGGCAAGGTGATTAACGGCCGGACCCACGCGCTGGTCAGCAGCAGCAGCCCGGAGCCGCATATTAAAGATGCGGTTGCCAGACTTAAGTTCGCGACTCCTTTGACGGACCTGCCCTCAAAGATTAAGGTGGAGTTCCATTTGCGCACACTGGCAGCCAACGAGTCCAACATGCAGGAGTCTCCGGCACTCCAGACAACCTTTGATGTGAGGGCAAATTACTGGAAGCAAGAGACGCATACAATCACATCGCCAGAAACGCTTAATGTAGCGGGACACAAGATCAGAGTGAAATTACAATTGACACCCTTAACAACCATAGCCACTTTTTATTCAGATGAACCTTTGTTTAAGAATAAGGAATTTATTAAATCATTCCATGAGAAGTACGGTTCTCCATTCCTGTGGTGGAGCAAGACTGGAACGGGAGACTATAGGCAGCAGCCAGGCACTTCATCAATTACGTTTACAGACTATGAAATGAAGATGTTTACAGAAAGCTATTATTTGTTGGATACGCTGCAATCTCTGCGGCTGGATTTCATGAAGAGTCCGGCAAAACCTGCTGGAATAAAGGATCTTGAGCATACATACCAGATGACCTTTGATGTCCCCGGACAGGATCAGAGCTGATCTGGATGAAACAACCAACTTGTATTGAAGGAGAGTGCAACAATGTTTAGAATGAAGTGGAATGAACTGGGGATCTCACATACGGCGCAGATGCAGCCTAAACAGGAACAAAAGCAAGGGTCGGCACCAAATAAACGGCGGTCCTCCAGGAACCGGCTATCTACCGCCATCGTCGCAGTCATGACAACCGCAGCGCTGGTGCTTAGCCCTTTTGCCGTGACAGGTCAAGCTTTGGCCGCCTCGGCAACCGCGGCGAAACCGTCAGCAGCGCTTGCCCCCTTTGTAAATCCCGAGATTCAGGGTTATCGACAGGTTGAGTATGCCATCAAACACAATCTGGTGCAGCCGCTGAACACAGTCGTCAAAAAAGACGGTTACCAGTTGACGGTAAACGGTTTTATCGCAGACAAATATGAGCTGATCATCCTTTTTACAGCCCAAGCCGACAGTAAGAGAGCATTCGTGTTCATGCCGTCAAAGGGTCATAGTCTCCAATTGTCCGATGCGATTACAGGCAAGGTCATCAGTGGCAAGAAATTCAATGATGCTCTAGTCATAGGCGCAAGTCCGGCAAAGAAAGATCATATTCTATATGGAATTGCTAAAATCCCGTTAAGCAGTCCATTGACCACGCCGCCCAAAAAAGTAGCCGCGCAATTTCAGCTAGGCACCTTAACCGCCATTGAGCTGAATCAGTTAAAGGCGCTGGATGCTGAAATGCTCGCTGCCGCCGAAAAGGCCCATGCGGACGACCCGGACCAGACCTCATCGTTCAGCTACAGTCCTGAACTGCTGAAGAAGTATGATGCGCTCAAGTCCAACGTGAAGTATAGCCCTGTGCTGAAGGTGGCTTTTGATATCAATCCCAAGGTCTGGAAGCAGGAGACCCGGACACTGATGCCGGAGGAAACCATTGATGTGGCAGGGCATAAGATTAAAGTAAAGCTGGAATTGACACCGTTCACGACAGTAACCACACTATCCTCAGACGAAGCTTTGTTTAAAAACAGAGAGTTTATGGAGACCTTCTATATGGAATACAATCCATCGCTATTGGTCAAGAACGGAACCGGTGATTATAAATCGCAAGAGGGAGCTTCTGTCTATACCTATGCAGACCATGAGATGAAAATCGTGTCAGAGAGCTATTTCTTCTTGAATAAACCGCAGTCGCTTCGCCTGGATTTCACCAATATGAAAGACCGTAAGATTACACAGCAGCTGATTGTTGATATGTCTAAGCAGTAAATTACAGGCTATCTGAAGTATCTTAGGGCCATCCGTGAAGGGTGGCTCTTCTTTTGTCGGGTACAGGGTGTGCGGGGAATGTCTTCTAAGCAGGGCATGTTATGGGCAGGGATGTGATAAAATACAGGGATATGACAAGATCAGACCGATGGAGGAATTATGTTAATTCAACTGATAAGCGTAGGCAAATTGAAGGAAAAGTATCTGACGCTCGGCATCGCGGAATATGCCAAGCGGTTAACGCCCTACCTCAAGTTCCAGATGATTGAGGTAGCGGATGAGAAGGCCCCTGATAACCTCAGCGACGCAGAGGTTATTCAGGTGAAGCAGCGCGAGGGCGAGCGCATCCTCGCGCAGATTAAGAGCGAGGCGCATGTCATTGCGCTCGCGATCGACGGCAAGCTCTGGAGCTCCGAGGAGCTTGCCGCCGAGATCGACCGGCTCGGTACCTACGGGACGAGCCATGTCGTCTTCGTCATCGGAGGCAGCCATGGGCTCTCCGATGAGGTGATGCGCCGCGCCCAGCAGCGCATGAGCTTCGGCCGCATGACGCTGCCCCACCAGCTCATGCGGCTGGTGCTGGTGGAGCAGGTTTACCGGGCGGTGAAGATTAATCGGGGGGAGCCGTATCACAAGTGACGGCGAAAAATCGAGGTGTTGGCGAGGGTTATAGAAACTGTTGGATTGGTGGGGAGGAATACTATTGAAGTATGTTTATCCCTCTATAGATGGGCACTAGGGGATTTTTTGTGCGACCACATACAACAATGTTTTCCAATTTTGTGGTACAATTATAGTGCGTATAGAGTCGAAGAGAACTTACGGATATGGACTAAAATTAAACACTTTCGACGAGTGGCTACTCGTTACGACAAGTTAGCCAAGTCATTCCTTGCGTTTATTTATGTAGCGTCCATCTTCAAACTAACTCAATAATGAGTTTTCAGACACGTTCTAGATAAATTGTTTGAATAGGTGATGTAATGAAGGTACGTGCTTATACAAAAAGAGAGAATAGAAGTCGTGCAGATTTAGTAACGGCATGGGAGATATATCACTTCAAGAAAAGCAACCCAAAAGAATATAAAGGTAGAACATATTACAGTACTCATTACAACCAAGAAAATATTAGAGAAATGATTCACGTTAATGGACGAGGTAATAAAGTGAATCCGTTTTTTCAATACAAGAATGCTGATCCCGAAGACCCCGATGGGGGAGAGGGAATTACACATCAATACGTAAAAGAAATAATCGCAGAAATAAAAGTATTAAATTTTGTGATAAATAATAAACCAATAATAATTCATGTGAGAGAGTCAAACTTAGAATTTAGATTTAATACTGATAATGGAATATTTCAGGTAGATATATTTGTTGAATTTGAAAAATCTCACCCAACTAACTATTTAGATAAGTGGATGGGTGTACTTGCAATCGAAATTTATGATAGTCACAAGACAGGAAGAGAGAAAAGCTCAGCATTGGAGAAACATGGAATTCCAGTTGTTGAAGTTAAAATCCCTGACTATCTTGATTTATCAAAAATATATGAAAACGAGAGACTTCTGGAGAAAAAGTTAGGTGAGATTAGAAGGATGTACGAGAACAAAATATATGGACAATTGTTATCAGATCCTGAGTCTGAATACTACAAGCTCAAGAAACAAAATAATATACTTTTAAATGAGATTTCAAATACTAAGCAAAAATTATCAATGTATAGTGAAGAGAACAGTTTACTACAAAGTAAATGCAGTAAATTAAGTGAAAGAATTATAAGTACTCAAGAAGAAAGAAATAACTTACGCACTCAATTAGAATATGCACAAAGGAAAATAAAAGAGCTCGAACAAAAGAAGCAAGAGAATTGGTGGAAAAAAATTTTTAAGCCTGCCAAGAAGTTTATGTAAAATGCTTTTTAGTAATTCTGGTTTTCACATGATTCAGGCTAGAGTTGGATGAGAGATCACCCTTTCAAGTATATTTGTTCAAATTGCTGGGGAACTAAAAAGATGTAAGTAAGATGCACAGTCTCACACAAGCTCCACCAAGCCAATGACAAAGGAGAACGTCCATCACAGGCGCTCTCCTTTTCGTTACGCATGATCTTTCACGGCTTCCCTGACCTGCTGCGCACAGGCTTCACAAGGCTGATGTCATTAAAAACAAACGCACAAGCCACTTGCTTGTGCGTTTTGCTGTAGCTTAAGTATAGTTCTTATTTTATGATTAATGTTGAAATTTGGTTTTCTAATAATTTTATTAATTTACTGAGGAGCAGCCATGACATCATTTATCGGATTTATAGTAGTTATTATCGTATTATCCATCTTAACTGGGATGATGCAGGGGACTAAGAAGAGAGGACGCAGTACTGGCAAGCGGAAACCCGCTGTTAAGAAAAGCAATAATAAAAGTGCGAAAATAACCTTTAACCGTTCTTCAACAACGTGCAGACCTGACGATGTGCTTTTAAGAACACCTTTGGACAGAATCAACGGTGCTGAGTTTGAGCGGTTGTTGTCTCTGTACTTCAGGGATCAAGGCTATAGTGTTAAAGAAGTAGGCGTAGGAGGCAAGGACGGTGGTGTAGACCTGGTCATTGTCGATAAACGCGGCGAGAAAACTGCGGTTCAAGCCAAATGTTATGCTGAACACAATAAAGTCCAGGTAATGACTGTCCGCGAGCTGGTAGGTGCTAAAAGAAATCATGACTGCATCCTGTCTTTGCTGGTCACTACGTCCGATCTTACAGCCGATGCGAAGCGGGAGGCGGAGCAATTCAAGGTTGATTACTGGCATGGTGGTCTTGTCGAGAACAAGCTGCGGTCTTGGGGGAAATGGCAACCTGTTAAAACTAAAGCCAAACCGAAAAGGGCCGTTAATTCTACAGTCAAAGATGTAACCTGCGCATGCGGCGCTCCAATGGTTCAGCGTAAAAACAAGGAAGGCGCAGCATTCTGGGGCTGCAGTAATTATCCGAGCTGCCGTAAGACCAAGGCTATCTAGGCGTAACAAAATAAATATCTTTAATAAAGAAATTTGTCGCTGTAACTAGCATTAGCGAGGTTACCAAAAACTATCCGGTTTCCACAAGAATGCTTCGATACTATGAGCAGATCGGGCTGCTTAAAAGTGTGAAGAAGGAGGGATATGCTTACCGCACGTATGAGGAGAGTTCATTGGTAAGATTAGAACAGATTTTAGTTCTAAGAAAGCTGAGAATTCCGTTGAAGGAAATTCAAAGGATTCTGCAGAGTGATGAGTCCAGGATCGCACTTGCTGTGTTCCAAGAAAAGATCTATGAACTATCCAGCGAAATGACGGCATTGTCTGTCATTCACAATGTACTGCAAAACTTGGTAGATCAACTCAAGCTCCATGCCGAAGTGAAGCTGAACCCGGGAGTCTGGATGGATAAAACTCTGCTACAGATCGTTGAAGCCCTTCCGTTATCCAAAAGTAATCTCAAGGAGGACCTATCCATGAACGATTTGATCAAGGCAGATCAACATTTATCCACGCTTAAGGATGTACGGATTGTTTACCTTCCGCCTTCACCAGTGGCTTCGATCCAAGTAATTGGAAAATCACCGGAGTATGAAACGGGGATGGAGTTGCAAAAGTTTATGATGGACACGAAGCTGGCCCAACTCAAGCCTGATCTGCGGCATTATGGATTTAATCATCCGAATGGAGTCCAACCGGATGGATCGGACCATGGGTACGAGAGATGGGTAACGATACCTGATGATCTAGAGGTACGTGAACCGTTCGTGAAGAAGCATTTTACCGGTGGCTTATACGCAGCTCACATGATTCCCATGGGCAACTTCGAGGAATGGGGATGGTTGACCGAGTGGGTCGAGCACCATGAGGAGTATGAACCGAACTGGGGAGATCCCGATTGTATGTATGGTTCAAAGGAAGAGCATTTGAATTACATCAACCAGTATCATTTAAGCAATGAGGAAATCGACAAGGTGGTACAATTGGATTTACTACTTCCGATAAAGTCAAAGTTGAACCGGTAAATGATACAAGGCCATCCCGTACAGGATGGCCTTAAAACTTTTGAAGAGAGAGGGCGTTCAGCTACCAGAAGCTTGCTTCATTTAGTTTGATCGGGATGCCGAATTCCATTTCGCACTGTCCATCCGGATGGTGAAGGGAGTTCGGGAAGTGAATCTCCAGGGCCGGACGTGAAACGTCCCATATATACGGGCTTAGGGGAAGCCACTCGATGGAGACCAGGTGCAGCAAATCTTTCGCTATATCCTGTCTGTCTGTTAAAATCCGCACCATGGCGTACTTGCCTCCAGGAATCGTCCGGATGCCCAGATCGCCAGTCGGCGTCATCTGTTGCTCCGTTGTAATGCAGGCATCATACCTGTGTCTGCCATCCGGCGTGATGAAAGGGTCGTCGAGGATGAGTCCGACCGTCAAACATCCTTTTTTCAGTGCTTCTCTCGCGTCCAACCACGAGGCTAACCGCTCAAAGAGCCCTTTAATCTCCGAATTGATTTCTCCTTCATTGATGGTTCCCCTATACCGGGCGTAGATAGCATTCATTGGAGTAAGGTTCCGAATCTCAATCGGGAGATCCGCCAGCTTGCGGGACAGTTCGGTGGACTTTTCAAAGGTTAATCGGGCCCTGAACCGTTCCGCAATCGTCTGGAGAGGAAACCTGTCCCGGCATTCGGAAGCGCTCAGCCCGGTATGCTCACGGAACACTCTGCAAAAGTGGGCCGGGGTTTGCAGACCACAATCCAAGGCGATATCAGTTATGCTCCGGTTTGGGTGGAACAACAGTAGCTTGATTGCCTTCTCGATGCGGATCCGCCGGGTAAACCCGTGCACGTTCTCGCCCATCACCACTTTGAACACCCGATGGAAGTGAAAGGGGGAGAAGGCGGCCACGTCCGACACTTCTTTAAGGGTTAAAGGCTCCGTAAGATGCTCCTCCATGTAGTTGACGACATGGTTGACCCGGTATCGGTATTCCAATTCCAACGCTTTAGCTACCACCATCCGTTTCACCGTCCCCCCTTATTTTCATTATTGATTCAATCCTATCTCTAGTATAGCAAGAATTGTTAATCGGGTAGCAAGAAATTGGAAGATGCTACGCGCCCATTACACTACCATAAGGGAAGCAAGAATAATAACCTTAAAGGGTGTGTTAATGTATGACCGAATTATTCCGTTATGCCAAGCTGGCCATGTTGGCAGGGGCAGCTAGCCTGATCCTTACCATGTCCGCTTGCTCTTCCGAAAAGTCCTTAGCCCCTGTGATGTCCCCCGGCAACTCCAAGGTGATCAACTTGCCCAACGGGGAGTGGCCGATCGGCACTCCAGAGCAGGTTGAGATGGATCCCAAGGAAGTCGAAGCAGTGATGAAATATGCCAAGGAATCGCCGGTTCTCTCCATGCTAGTTGTTAAGGACGGCACAATTGTCTCCGAGTATTACAAGGATGGCATGTCGGATTCCAAGCTGGCTATAAACTCGATCACCAAGAGCGTGACATCGCTCTTGATCGGGATAGCTATCGACAAAGGTTATCTGAAAGGAATAAATGAGCCGATAGAGTCATTTTTCCCCGAATATAAGGAGTTGTTCGATTCACCCGATAAGAGATCCATTACATTAGAGCACTTGCTCAGCATGACAAGTGGCTTGCATTTCCCGGAATGGACTGATTGGAATTATATGATCCAGCCTATGACGGAGACCAAGGACTGGAACCAATTTGTACTCAGCCAACCGATGGATTCTAGGCCAGGTGAAATATGGAACTACAATACAGGCGGTTCCCAATTAATGGCGGCGATTCTCAGGAAAACGACTGGGCAATCCGAACTCGATTTTGCCAAGGAGCATCTGTTGGGTCCTCTCGGAATTGATAGCGTGAAGTGGCCCCGTTCACCGGACGATTCGAATTCAGGGGGCTTCGGCCTGAAGATGAAGCCAAGGGATCTGGCCAAGATTGGCCAATTGGTGCTTAACCGTGGCGTATGGGATGGCAAGCGCATCGTCTCGGAAGCATGGATCCGGGAATCGACCTCTCGGCATTCGGAGGGGAATGTGTCTTTCGGCGAATATGGCCACCATTGGTGGATGAATCAGTACCGCGGGCACAAGGCAGTTTTCGGTATGGGTTATGCCGGCCAATATCTGACCCTCGTACCCGACCTGAATCTAGTGATCGTCGTGAACTCGGCTGCTACCGGGAATCCCCAGGATACCCTCCTTCCTATCCAGTTTATCGAGAGCTTGGTTAAAGCGGTGAAGAACAAATAGAGGACATAGTCCTAGCCTGCCGCTGTTTTATTGAACTCCAACCAACGTTGAAATTCGAATTTATACGACAATTAAAGGGCACCCACACGAATGCTCTTTAATTTCGCTGTTAGAGTGTTACGGTGAACCGTATCATAACTACCCCTCGATCATGGAGATTATGACCGAAGTGTTTGATAATGAAGCATCACGATCTGACCCATTCGCTCGGAATGGGTTAAAGTTAGATTCTCTGGCGCTGTTCCGGCAGGGAATAAGGGGATGCCTTCTCCCAGAAGGGTGGGAATAAGCGCAATTTGGAGCTCATCCAGCAATTGCAGCTTCAGGACGCTCTGGACAAGCAATCCACCGCCTACCATCCAGACCTTGCCTTCTGAGGTTTGCTGTAACCGGGGGATAAGCCGGTCAATGGATTCGCCTGTAAAAACAACATGTGGCGCAGGGGGGTGCCCGGAACGCGTAAGGACAAAAGCCGGTTTATCTGCATAGGGGAATTCATCGGCTAGCTTCAGCACCTCTTCATAAGTATTTCGCCCCATCACTACGCTTCCCACAGTTCCATAGAATTCACTATACCCGTTATCCCCTCCATTTCCTTCGATCTCATACAGCCAATCGACAGAGCCATCGGGTCTTGCAATGTAACCATCCAGACTCATAGCGATGTACAGCACAACTTTATGTTTTGACATTGTTAATCGCTCCCTTCTAGATTTAATGATACACTAGAACTATGACAAAATATGACGTAGTTAGGTGAAGCCATTGATTAATCGAAGACTGGAAATTATGCGGACATTGGATTCAAGGACCAAATTTACGGCCCGCCAGCTGGCGGAACGATTCGGAGTATCGCTAAGGACGATCCAACGTGATCTGGATTATCTGCAGCAGATGGGGCTTCCTCTGTATTCGGAGGTAGGCATACACGGGGGGTACCGGGTGCTGCCGAACCGGATTTTGCCGCCCCTTCAATTAACACAGCACGAGGCGTTGGGATTGTTCCTGATGATTGAATATTTGGAGCATATTCCGGACTTTCCCTATGGAATCATCCGGGCTCAACTGGCAGATCAGTATTATTCCGGATTGCCGGATGATGTGCGGGATCTGATTAGGCGTTCGAAGCAGCATCTTGCCGTTCTTCAGCACTCTTCGATACGCCCAGCGCCGTTAACGACCCAGGTGTTAGGTGCAGCCGTGGAGAAGAGAGAGATTACATTTGCTTATCATTCCCGCAGCGGCAAGAAGAATGTGCAGGTCTATCCGCTCGGGATTTATTATGAACAAGGGTATTGGTATATGCCCGCCAGCAAGCAGGGTGAGATTCGCCTGTATCGGGTTGATCGGATGGAGCAGCTGGAGGAAGGGCCTCACCGAATAGAGGATTCACTTCCGACGCTCGCAGCATGGATGAAGGCCGGGGAGACCAGGGATAGCACCGAAGTCATATTACATTTTACGGATATGGGCGTAAGGATGGCGGAGTCGGACCGGTTATTCGCTTCAGTTCTGGACAGGGAATGGCGCGGCTATATTCCTGTGGAAGAGTTCCCGTTCACGGCGCAGAAGCTGCTTGCATACGGACCGGAAGTAAAGGTGGTCTCTCCAAGGGAATTGCAGGAATCCGTCAGAGGGTTGCTGGAGAAGACTATAAGTCAGTATTCATAAAATACTCAATATCCATTTTCCAGGGGTGTTGACAGTGATGCTGATGCGATCATTCCTGTCGAGATCAGTGGTCAAAAAGCGCATGAGCGGATTGCAGACGACATGAATTAAAGATAGCTGGTTGACACAAAAGTAATTAGGTGCCATACTACATCTATGAAAAACGATAGAAAAATAAATGACATGGAGGCTATTCCCTCCCTTGTACAATCCCAGCGTCAGATTGATCGCTATAACCTAGACATAGACGCACAGGCTATACTCGTCGCATCTAGGCTAATGGCAGCGGGAGCCCAGCTTGGTCAGGCCTCGGAGATTCATTTCTCCAGATTCGGCTTATCAACAGGCCGATATCGTGTATTGGCAGATCTTGAGGATAACGAAGGAGAAGAGTTGCCTTCGCAATTAGCAGAGCATCTAGGCGTTACACGTGCTACAGTGACTGGTCTGATCGACATTCTTGAACGAGATGGCCTAGTATCTAGGCGGTTAAGCTCAAAGGATGGCCGCCAGAGATCGGTTATTTTGACGGAAGAAGGAGCGAAGAAGCTACGTGAAATGGCTCCGGAGCATTTCGCTTGGCTGGAGGCCACGGTGGGCTTACTCAGTATAGACGAGCGCAGCGTATTCCTCGACTTGCTGGGCCGGGTTACACAAGGCATCTCTGCACTTACGGAGGAACCAGGCTCGAAGCCAAAGTGAAACATCAGTAATGAGTAGAATGGGCTAGTAATGCTAGCCTATTTTTACTCCTATATAGTTAGGTTCCTAATTATATCTCGCTGAAAGCACTCGACTGAATGATCTCAGAGAAAGAAGGGGCAACGAAATGAACCAGATGAAATACCCGAATCCAACAGATGATGCTTACGGTATCAAGACTGTGGGTTCCAGGAAAAAGCCCTTTGCACTATGGCGTGAAGTTGTAATGGCCTATGCTGCTCCTGCCATCATGGCAGGTATTGGGGGATTGGTTACTTCTGATAGGGGGCTTCAAATCGGAGCATTAACCACAATCGGCGGTGCATCGGCCTTGATGGCCTTGATAATTGGCCTTTTGTTGCGCAGCCGAGTGGGCCATATGCGATGGGTCACAGGTGCACCTCGCTTGGTTGTGGTAGGAGGGTTCGCAATAGCCGGGTCCTTGTTTGGCCTATGCGCGGCATGGGTGACATCTGGTGTACTAGAACTTATGATACCGGGCCATCACATGGCCTGGGTCGATCGCGCCTGGATCGATTTCCCGTTGTCTGGATTCATAGCCAGCACGATAGTGACATGGCGGTGGCGTCTTGCCGCCACAACCCATTTGACATCCAAAAGGAGAAGAAAAAAATGATAGTTATTGTGGGAGCAACAGGTACGATAGGCAGTGCGCTGGTGGAACGTTTGGCTGATCTTGGCGTGCCCGTCAGGGCTCTGAGCAGAGAGCCAGAGAAGTTGCGTAAGCAGATCGGAGAAAAGGGGTCGTGGGCTATCGAGGTCGTATGGGCAGATGCTACTGACCCCGAATCGCTGCGCCGCGCCTTTACAGGTGCCAGCCAGCTCTTCCTCGCTATGTCCAACAGTCCAAGACAAATCGAATTGGAAACTTCAATCATTCAGATTGCAGGCGAATCTGGAATCAAACACATCGTGAAAATATCCAGCCCTGCCTTTGAGCAGAGCTCTCCAGTAGCAGTGGCGGGCTGGCATCAAGAAATTGAGAAAGTGCTAAGGGAATCAGGTCTTACCTCCACCGTGTTGCGCCCATATGCATTCATGCAAAATCTAATGCGCTTTGCACCAACGATTACAACTCAAAATGTTTTCTTCGGCTCCATGGGCCATTCACCGTGTAACTTCATTGACTGCCGTGATATCGCAGATGTTGCCGCAGAAGCTCTAACTAACCCTGAGGTCACAGGCCAAATATATACGCTTACGGGTGCAGAGCTTTTCAGCTATCCTCAGATCGCGGAACGACTATCCGCCTTGCTCAATCGGCCAATAAGTTACATCAATATGGAACCCGAAGAACTACTCCGTAATCTTATCGAGCACGGGCATATGCCTCCTTGGCTGGCGAACCACGTTGTGGAGATTCAATCCATGTCTATGGTGGTTCCAGAACGTCCAAATGACACGGTGAGTCGCCTGCTCGGCAGAGAGCCGCGTAAGCTGGAAGCCTTTCTGCATGAGAGTGTAGACAATTTCCGGTAGAGGTATCTTAGTTTAAGGAACATTTCGGTGAACCGTATCATAAGTAGGGGCAAGTTTTTCGGAAAATCCCGCAGCAGGCTTGGAACGGAGCCTTGAAGGACTTGGGTTGAGGCGGGGTCACGCGTAGCAGCGAAGATGGAGCAAACGGACTTTTGCGAGCTTTTTGGAATTACAAAATAATGGAGGATTTTAAATAAAGTAATTTTACGGAGTATTATCTTTTTTGGGTTCATATACACTTGGAGAAAAACATTCTAAAATAACATCAAAGGTGGGAACGGAAACATGGTTAAACGAATCCGTTTAAAATGTTCGGTATTTCTTTAACGTCAGGAGGTGAATAATAATGGACAGCCAATTAGTTGATCCCTACGAGTTACAGTTACGCAAAGCGCTTGACAAAGTACTCCCGGATGCCTATGAAAGTCTAAAAACCCTCGACCAAATGCCAATTGAAATTGGAATGAAAGTGCTGGGGGTTCTTGTTAATTATGCTTGCGAGAGTCAGAACATAACTGTAATTACTTTAGCAAGAGATGCTATTAAGAAAATACCACTCAAGTGGTTGACACAATACTATCCTGAAGTTGTTAATAGAAGTATTGATTGGGCGGACGAATGGCAATACATTAGATTACTAGAAGTGACACGAGAGGTAGCTCCAGAATTATTAAAAGTATTTATTGATCGAGGATTATTCTCAGAAAATGATGAAATTCATGAAACAGCAGAGTATTTTAGGAGCAAGCAGAGCTGAAGCTGAATGCATAATTGCAAAGGCTGCCGATTTACTTCGGCGGCCTTCAGTACATATTATAAGTAGGGGCAAGTCTTTAACCTGTGTAAAGTCGCTTTAAGCCATTGATTGCCTATTCCCTAAATCTATCCAATGCTATGATTTTACATATCAGATGCGCACCTGATGGCAGTGAGTTGTGAATCAAGTTAAGGAGATGAGAAGATGAGTAAAGATGATTTTTTGCGGTCCATGCTATCCGATAAGGTCAACATGACCCCGAATGGGTTCGTGGCCAATCAATTAAGCCCCGAACAATTCAAGGATTGTCACGAGCTGATATTTGACACTCTATTTGAAATTCATAGTTCTGACATATCGGGAATAGGGGGCTACGGACGGTTCAACGAGGATGGCACACCGGAATATGAGAGTGGCAGAGCTTTTCTAACCGACACGTTTGCTGAAGACAAAGAAGGGTATTGGTATAATTGGAGGGAGATGTTCGGAACGACGGTTTTGCAACGGGATTTCTTTGAGCAGTACTACAAAGAGATGGAGGCTCGAATTCCTTATTGCGAGGGCAGACGTTATTTAGTAAATAACTTTACGTTTTTCATCAACATGATTACGGATGGAAAAACCACGGTGGGGTTTCCCGACTGGAGCTACTCTGGCATTGGAGACTGCCTGATCGATTTTGCAATCATGGACTTAAACAAGCCTTATCTGCGAATACCGGAGCTTCTCATGGAGTACTGCAAGAATCGGAAAATCATCATTCCCGACTTCAAGGAAAGGTTCTTATGTATGGCGTATTATAAAGGGATAGATGGATTGCGCTGGCACGCATCGATCGACGATACAGAATCGTGTACAAGTATGATGAAATCTATCAGCGAACTAAAAGATCGAATTTACGCTTTGTAGACGGTGATAACATGAAATATGAGAATGGCAGTGACATCCTTCCAGAGGAACTATTGAGAGAAGTTCAAAAGTACGCCTCAGGTAAACTTATTTACATCCCCGCTGGAGAAGAAAAGAAAGCTTGGGGTGCAGCCTCCGGTTACCGGGAGCAGTTGCAGAGAAGAAATCGTATGATTCGCAACAAGTACGCTCATGGACGTACCGTGTCGGAGCTTGCTGACGAATACTTCTTATCTTTGGATTCAATTAAAAAAATCCTTTACTCGAAGAAACAGGCTGACTACGCAGCATATGCCCCGACTATTGAGTCAGCTGTGGAATATGCGAATGGCGGGATACTTGAAGAGTGGATGTACTGCTACTGGCAGCTTTCTAAAAACGCATCTGTCCATACAGAAAATGCCGTTGTAGACCGAATCTATTTTGGGGTCGTAAAGTTTCCATTGCGTCTTATTCAAAGGGATGAATTCGATATCAGTAACTCCCATGTGAATGTAACCGAAGATCATTCCGCTCTACCGCCTCTTATCATTGAGTATCATCAAGGGAAGTTTT
Source organism: Paenibacillus sp. FSL R7-277 (assembly GCF_000517965.1). Taxonomy (NCBI): domain Bacteria; kingdom Bacillati; phylum Bacillota; class Bacilli; order Caryophanales; family Paenibacillaceae; genus Paenibacillus; species Paenibacillus sp. FSL R7-277. The sequence goes on along the minus strand of NZ_ASPX01000009.1, from coordinate 272,873 downwards.
ACTGTACCGAACAGAAGGAGATATTGGCGGGACTGATCCAACGCAAGGTTAATTCATACCCGACCATTATCGTGTTGCGGGAGGTTACCGATTATAAGAGGTTTACGAATCATTTTGGAACTGTATTATTTTTCGTCAAATAAAGCATGAAATGGGTCATCCCGCCAAGGATGGCCCTAAAACTTGCCGTTACAGACAGCGCGGGGAACCGTATCATAAGTAGTGCCAAAGCAACAGAGGAATTAATGATTAATTCAAAGAACACGATAAAACTTTGTCTCCAAAAGCTTTAATATCCTCCAAGTAGTCGTACCCCGGTGGATTTGGACCTACTTGGTTATACATTCTAACCGCGACTAGCCGATGTTCAGGAATAACCAAACAGGCACAGCCAGTTAGTCCTAGCATTTGGTAGGACCCTGGTGGGAGTGTATTTCCTATTTCAGAAATAGCTCTAGGCGTATCCTGAATCCACCAAGCGAAGCCATTCCTAGGCAATGTATCTTCAAGATTTGCCGGGCTCTGATTGGTTGTAGCTTGTTCTATAACCTCTTTTGGAACAAGCTGTTGTCCATTAACGAGTCCACGGTTCAGGTGAAGATAGCCCCAAAAAGCCAATTCACGGGCACTTACAAAAAGATTGGCTTCCCCCCCTTGGTCATCAGCATATTCTTCATTTAACCATACTAAATTGTCATCTCTATTCTTACACCAACCTGTCTCAATGAAATTGCATGGTTTGAAAACATATTGTTGCATTGAATTTACATAAGATTGCAGAATCGCTTGAAGTGAATATTATTCAGTTGTAAGGTACGTGTGGCAAAAAATGTACTGAAGGAATTACTATAAAGAATCATTATGAATCAAGCCTATCTATTCATAGTATAAACAACAGTGGCGGCCTGGAAGGCCGCCCTTTGTTTTCGCCGATAGACCCTTTAAGCGAAAGGGATCAGGGCTGCATAACCTTCATCATCTGCGCCTCGAATTCGGCGTAAGTGATTTTACCCAAAGCCAAATCCATGCTATGAAGGTAGATCTGTTCTGTTTTTGAATAGTCGTGCTCCACTTTCAGCGATTGCTCTTCTCCCCGGAGGGGCTCCAGGACATGACACTTGTTCGAAAAAGCTTCGAAATAGCGGTAGCCGAATTTGCGTTGCGATACCGCGTTTATATGAATTCCATCAGGATTCGCGGTTAACTCTGCCGCTGTTACAAAATAACAATTTGGCTGTTCGTTAGCGAAGCGCTGCAATTGTTCATTGACCTGCAAATACTCTGTTGCTTGCTGTCCAAAACCAGTCTTCCCAAGGAAATCACCAAGTCCGCCAATGATCAACGGCACCTCATCAAGCTTCAATTCGTTTCTTAAGGTCTCGATGATCAGGGTTAATTTCTCGTAATACGTTTCATGCAGCGATTGATAACTGTCGCTCTCACCCTGGTGCCAAAGAATTCCGCAGATTTGACTGGACCGCAGGGCGAAGCGGGCTTCGGACAAAGCATGCTGAAAAAGGATGCCCTCCGGATGCCAATCATTCAAAGAACTGCCGCCTTCTGCACAAGGAATCAAACCAATTTCTTCATTAGGATTGGCGTTCGACCAGGCAGCGGCGAAAGACGCCGCCAGGCTTACACCGGAGACCGGACGGTCATAATTAATCGGCTCTGTCATCATCTGCCACTGTCCATTACGCAGCATTTTGATTTTTTCATTATATATAGGGTCGACTTCATGCAAGAATCCACGGCCTGCCATATTAGATTGACCTAACATTAAAAATGATTTTATCATTTAATCCTCATTCCTTTACCTAACTATTATAGACTAATTGGATCATTGCTGTGGAATTAAGGAAATCTATTTTGAGAATGTGGTTAGAAGAAATCAGAATGATTATAATGAGCAAGAAGGGCAGCTGCTAATCGGAGGATATGGCGGCATTTATCACTATAAAGAAACGAATCCGTGGAATTCATTAAATGTTCTAAAATCAATCATAAGGATGACATTCAGATGAAAATATTATTGGTTGAAGATGATAAGACGATCGCGTCGGGACTGGAATATTCGCTGCAGCAAGAGGGTTATCGGGCGGTTCTCTGCCATAATGCCGCTTCAGCCCGAAAGGTGCTCGCCGAAGACATCGATCAGTTCACTTTGTGTCTGTTCGATTTACAGCTTCCAGACGGGACTGGGTATGAATTATGTAAGATGGTGAAGGAACGGCGGGATATTCCGGTCATTTTCTTAACGGTGATTGATGATGAGGTCAATGTCGTGATGGGGCTCGATATGGGAGCCGATGATTACATTACCAAGCCTTTTCGGGTTCGCGAGCTTCTCTCCAGGATCAAATCCGTCTTGCGGAGATACCAGAAGCTGTCCCACGCCGGAGCGGTCATCGACATTGACAATGTGCGCATCCATACGCTGGAGGGCAAAGTATATAAAAACAGTGACGAAATTTCGCTAACCGCCTTGGAATACCGCTTATTGCTGATCTTTGGCAACCATGTTGGACAGGTCCTCACCAGGAATCAGCTCTTGGAGCAAATCTGGGACGTGGCGGGCGACTTCGTGAATGACAACACGTTAACGGTCTATATCAAAAGGCTAAGGGAAAAGCTGGAGGATAATCCGGAGCAGCCGGCTCTGATCAAAACGGTACGCGGTTTAGGCTATAAGGTTGGTGATTAGATGCTGCGCAATCGGGAAAATCTATTGTTATTGCTCGTCATGGGCTCAATCAGCTTATCGGCGATCGTCATTGCTGCTTTCATTTCGTCTGCCGCCGCAGCCCTGGTTATTATTGTATCCGTGCTGCTTACCGGCACCGCTGTATTATTCACAAAACGGAGATATTACGAGCTAGAGAAGCTGTCCGTCTATTTGCGGGAGATTAGCAGCGGCCAGGCCTCCCTTGACCCTCGCGATAATCAAGAAGGGGAGCTTAGCATCTTAAAGAATGATATTTACAAGGTGACACGCATGCTCTCCGAGCATCGTTCGCTATTGCAGCAGGATAAGCTTCAACTGACCGATGCCATCTCCGATATTTCACATCAACTCAAAACACCGATCACCTCTATGACAGTCATGGCAGATCTGTTAAGCGCCCCTGATCTGCCTCCACTCAAAAGAACGGAGTTCACCCATCATATTCGCATTCAGCTTGAACGGATTGATTGGCTTGTTTCATCCTTATTAAAGCTAGCGAAAATGGATGCGGGAACGATCCCGTTCAAAAAAGATCGAATACACATGAAAACCCTAATCCAAAAGGCACTGGAGCCGGTTATGATTCCGATGGATATTAAGGGCCAGACCGTTTCCATCATAGGGGATGATAACGTCTCTTTTGACGGCGATTTCCATTGGACTGCTGAAGCGGTTATCAATATTTTGAAGAATGGAGTGGAGCATACACCTGAGGGCGGTGCGATTACCATCACATTTTCCGACAACGTGCTATTTACGGAAATCGTTATTGCTGACAACGGAGGGGGCATTCCGAAAGAGGATTTGCCTTATATATTCAAACGTTTTTATAAAGGAAAGAATGCTAATGAAGGAAGCATCGGTATAGGGCTTGCGATGGCCCACAGCATCATTGCAAGCCAGAATGGCGTGATTGATGTAACGAGCGACAGCGGGACCGGTACAGAGTTTCGGATCAAATTTTATAAGCATGTCATTTAACAGCACTCCGTAAGTGACTGAACTGTCACCTCCAAAGTCACTGTAAAGTCATTTTAGACAGATAAAATGATATTCATCAGATGAACGATGGAGGTACAACCATGCAAATGCAAATGAAGCAGCAGCGCAAGATTACTTTTTTTATCACGATAGGCTACACCCTGATTATTCTTTATTTTATGTTTTTTGCTTTCGGCAGAGCGGATACTGTAGATCAAACCAGTCAGTACACCTTTATTTTTTTGCCGGACGACTTTTTTAGGGTGCCGGGTCTTTCCGATCTCCTGCATCCGACACTGATGGACTTGGTGGGTATTGGAAATATTGCAGCCTTCATACCTTTTGGCATACTGTTTCCGTTGTTATACCGCACCAGCTTTGTTCGCTTCATGACAGGGTTTATCCTGTCCATTCTTGTGGTGGAGACCATCCAGGCCCTAACATTCCTCGGCAGCTTTGACATGAACGACGTCATAACGAACTCAGTGGGCGCTGCTATTGGATTCGGGGGCTACAAGATTGGCTTCCGTACAAAAAACTACTGGAGAAATATCACTGCTACGGGAATTGCCAGTGCTGTATTAATGCTCGGTGTGTGGGGGGTCTTCGGAGTAGTTGATCAAGTGTTCACCAAAGAGTTGGCCCCTTTTGTAGCGATCAACGAATGGAAAGATAGCACCGGAAATCGATTAACGGGAATCAAACAGGACAGTCTTAAGATTGGCGGTCAAGACGTGACACCTAAGTATAATGTGTATGGCACCGAAGGTAAAAAGAAGGAAACCTATACGTATTCGCTAGACAATAAGGGAGAACTGTATCTTAGCTTGAATTATGGAATTCCTGATCATAAGGATTTTCAGGGCAGCCTTAAGGTTACCGTTGACGGGAATGAGCTCCTGTCTGTATCTGCAAAAGATCAGCTCCATGAGCCGGATAATAGGATCCTTCATCTCACCGGGGCTAATGAGCTTAAGATAACAATTGAGGGGAATGAAACCCTTTGGGATGTTGGATATAGAGAGATGGTGTATACCTGGAATTGAGCATCTAGGGAAGGAGGGATAGCAATGGAGATTTTAACCATTGAAAATTTGTCCAAAATATACGGCACAGGCGAATCGGCGGTCAAGGCGCTTGATGATGTTTCCTTTTCGGTCCAAAAAGGTGAATTCGTCGCTATTATCGGACCTTCCGGATCGGGGAAATCGACACTCCTTCATATGCTGGGCGGTGTGGATCGACCGACTGGCGGGAAAGTGTATGTTCAGGATACGGATATGTATACCTTGGACGAAACGCAGCTGGCTATCTTCAGACGCAGGCAAATCGGGCTGATCTACCAGTTTTTCAATCTGATTCCCGTCCTGACGGTGGAAGAGAATATTACGCTGCCGCTCTTGCTGGATCAACAAAAGGTAGATCAAAAGCAATTGGCTGATCTTGTGAATACGCTGAATTTGCAGCATCGATTAAACCATCTGCCGAATCAGCTATCCGGTGGACAGCAGCAGCGTGTCTCGATTGGCAGGGCGATCATCGGCAATCCTGCGATCATGCTGGCCGACGAACCCACCGGGAATCTGGACAGCAGGAATAGCAGCGAGATCATCGTTTTATTGAAAATGCTGAATAAGACGTATCATCAGACACTGATCGTAATCACGCATGACGAACGGATTGCCCTGCAAGCCGACCGAATCATTTCGATTGAAGATGGGAGGATTGCCAAAAACGAGGTGATCAGGCGATGAATATTGTCAACACATTAACCATCCGGCATCTGAAGCAGAACAAGAGACGAACACTTGTGACTATTTTTGGCGTAATTATTTCGGTATCCATGATGACCGCTGTCATTACGCTTATTTTTTCCTTTGCAGATTTAATGATCAGACAAACGATCTCAGATACAGGGGAGTGGCATATTCAGTATCAGGATATAACCAAGAAACAGCTTGCAGCGATACAGGGCGATGATGCAACCAAAACGGTTGCCATCACAAGAGACCTTGGGTATGCCCCATTAGAAGGGGGACAAAATTCCAATAAGCCGTACTTGTTCATTAAGGAATATGATAAGCAAGGGTTCACACAATTTCAGATTGAAATAAGCAAGGGACGTCTTCCGCACACGGACAAGGAGATTGTGATCTCCGAGTCTGTTGCAACAAATGGCAAAGTGAAGTACGAAATCGGTGACCGTCTAACGCTTCGCGTCGGCGACCGATTCGAACAAGGGGGCGATCATCCCCTGGATCAGACGGCACCGCTGCGCAGGAAAGACGGCACATTGACCGAGACATTACAGCATAGCGTAATTAAGGATTATACGGTGGTAGGTTTCATTAAACGTCCGGTGTCGGAAACGGCTTGGGCCCCGGCTTATACGATCATTAGCTATGTCGATGATCAAATCATCGGGGGAGAGGATCGGGTCGATGCGTCGGTGGTCTTGAAGCAGGTCAATCCGTTCTTGTTCGCACATGCGGAGAAGCTGGCTGAGACAAACCAAATTCACACTGTCCAATATAATAACGATTTGCTTCATTATTATGGCTTGTCCAGCAGCGGAGCCTCATCCAGCATGATGTTCTCATTATCGGCAATCCTTATGGGGACCATTATCATTGGCTCGGTTGGACTCATCTATAACGCCTTTGCGATATCCGTCTCGGAACGTTCCCGCTATTTAGGGATGCTCGCGAGCGTGGGGGCGACGAAAAGGCAGAAGCGAAATTCCGTATTCTTTGAAGGGATCATCATTGGTTTGATCAGCATTCCTATTGGCATCTTATGCGGTCTTGCCGGCATCGGAATCACCTTCTCGTTCATGAACACAATGATTGAAGGGGCATTATGGACCAGTGAAAAGCTGAGGCTGATCGTCACGCCGTTATTGCTCTTGATGACTTGTCTTGTTTCGATGCTGACGATTTTCGTTTCGGCGTATCTCCCGGCGGTTAAAGCCTCCAGGGTATCTCCCATGGACGCGATTCGCCAAACCACTGACGTAAAGCTTACGGGCAAAGCAGTGAAGACGCCCGAGATCATTCGTAAGCTCTTCGGAATCGAAGCCGAAATCGGGCTGAAAAACTTAAAAAGGAACAAACGAAGACATCATGTTATTCTTTTTTCGCTTGTCATCAGCATCGTTTTGTTTTTGACGATATCGTTTTTCACGGCTGGCCTGACACAATCTCTGGCATTGTCGCTGCAAGGCATCGATTACGATATTGAAGTGTCGCCCAGTAATGGCGAAAGACTAGATGAGCGGTTGATGCAATCGCTTGTATCTCTGGATGGCGTCACGGAATACAACGTGAGTCATGAAATAGTCAGGAACGCTTGGGTCGATGCAGCAAGCATCGCCGACGAATTGCAGGAGAAGGTTAAGCAGGATAGGAGTATGCTGCAAGACGGGAAATACCCTTACGAAATTAAGCTCTATGCACTGAATGATTCGAGCCTGCAAGCCTATGCCAGAGCGGCTCACGCAGATTACGAACAGCTTACGGATCTGGATCATCCCGCCGCAATCGTGATGGATACGATTCATTACAAAGATATAGATACGGGGAAATATATTCAGACGAAGTCCATATATGCGAATATCGGACAACCTATCGAGCTAACGAGTTTTTTTAAAGCGAGCGGGGAAGAAGCGAAGACAAATCAAGTGATAATTGCCGCATTGACGGATAAGGCACCGATGGGGATGAGCCCGTTAGGCGTAGGCGGGTTAAATATGATCGTGTCGGAACGCGTCATGAAGCGGCTGGCAGACGGCGAGGAGCTGGCTAACGCTCCGATGTACCTCCATTTGAAGAGCACGGAACCGGTGAAAACGCAGCAGGAAATTGAAGCGATGAACGAGACCCATCTGAATGTCTACAATGCATATCAATTCAGAATAAGAGAAGAACAACAGATTCTGCTGATGAACGTCTTTTCTTACGGATTTATCGTATTAATCTCTGTGATTTCCGTTGCGAACATCTTTAATACGATCTCAACAGGGCTGGCTCTTCGCAAACGGGAATTTGCGATGCTGAAATCCGTAGGCGCGACGCCAAAGGGGTTTGCCAAAATGCTGAACTATGAGAGTGTTTATTATGGGGTCAAGTCGCTCTTGTATGGGCTTCCTGTCAGTTTCGCCGTGATGGTTCTGATCTATAAAGCATTTGCGAACAAATTCAGCTATGGGTTCACCCTGCCCTGGATGAGCATTCTGTCTGTCATTGTGTGTGTATTTGTCATTGTCAGCTCTGCGGTTGTTTATTCCGGAGCTAAAATAAAAAAGGAGAATATTATTGATGCATTAAAGCAAGAGAATATATGATTTACTTGGGATACAGCAACCATCTTAAAAATACCCTGCAATGCTTGCCTAAGTTTGCAGGACTATGCGTGAGGACAATGATCGTTATCATCGCGTTGGTGATGTTACTGCGCACTATTGGTGTTGACGTATGCGTCCTTATATCCCAATCAAGTGGCAGGGGTGGTCACGGTGGCGGGCGGGATGTATAAGGAAGGGTATCCGGCTGAAAAGGGAGATCTCCTCTCCCGGTTGGTGATGATGCCTGTTGTGGGACATGGGATGATGAACATTTTGCTCCCCTTGGTGGGCAAAATCATGGTGCGGAGCATAATGAAGGCCACCTTTGCGCCGGAGCCCGTTCCGGCGGATTACGAGGACGAGGTCTATGCCTTATGTAGCTTTAAGCTTAACCGCGCACTACCTCATGCTGAGCTTAAGGTACTGCCCACAGCGGCGCATATGATTCCGCACCATCAGCCAGAAGAGGTAATGAAGGCCGTAGATACACTCATGGAGAAGTTGAAAAAAGCGAAGCTTACTGAGATTTATCCTACACCGTAACTATTGTAGAGAGCGATCATATGGCCATCCCGATTCCGCACCATATATCCGTAACAAGCTGCAAACCATTGGCTTGTGCTTTTTGCCGCAGCTTAAGTGCAGTTCTTATTCTATGATCAATGGTGCTAAGTTTGAGCAGTTATTGAAGCAGGAGGTAAGGATCATTTATGACTGAATTATTAGCGCCGGCAGGGAATATGGAAGCTTTGAAGGCTGCGATATCTAATGGTTGTGATGCAGTATACTTAGGCATGCAAAAATTTGGTGCACGCGCCTACTCCTCTAATTTTGATGTAGAATCGTTACAAGAGGCTGTGACGTATGCGCATCTGAGGGACGTTAAAATCTATGTTACGATGAATACCATCGTGTACGAAAACGAAGTTGAAGAGATGAAACAGCAGATCCGCAAATTAAATGAAATCGGTGTGGATGGCATTATCGTGCAGGACCTGACGGCTTTCAATTATATCGTTAACAACTTTCATGATATGGAAGCACATTGTTCCACTCAGATGGGAATCGACGATGTAGACGGAACTTTATTATTTAAAGAGCTTGGTGCGAAAAGAGTGGTTCTGTCCCGTGAGGTTGAGATTGAAAAAGTCAAAGAGATCAAAAGGGTGGCTGACATTCCTTTAGAAATTTTCGTGCACGGTGCTTTATGTGTATCTTATTCGGGAAACTGTCTGATGTCAGGATTAACCGGGTACCGGTGCGCAAATCGCGGAAGATGTGTGGGTTCATGCCGTAAGGCTTACGAGCTCATCGATAAGACAACAGGTACCTCTTTAGGGACAAGCTATATTTTATCGACTAAGGACTTGAACACGATCGATTATACCCATGATTTACAAGAAATTGATTCTTTGAAAATAGAAGGCCGGATGAAAGTGCCTACGTATGTGGCTAATGTGGTATCCAAATACCGCATGGCCTTAGATCATAAAATCACCACAGAAGATAAAGAACATCTGAAAAAAACCTTCAATAGAACCTTTACCAAAGGCTATTTGTTTCACGAAGACCGGAGAAATATTACAAACATCTCAAGACCTAATAACTTTGGTTATGAGATTGGAACCATCAGCAAGATGATTAAAGATACCTATGAAATAACACTTACCCGCCCTTTGAATCAGAACGATACCATCCGAATCAGTCACAACAATGAAGATGTTAATCTAATGGTTGCCAAGCTGTACGATAAAGCTGGCGAATTAATCAACAAAGCGGATGATGTCTGCTATATCAAAATCAAAGAAAAGATGTCTGTGGGAGATGTAGTCTATAAAACGAAGGATTATTTCTATAACAAAGAATTAGAAGCCTCACTGGAAAAAGAATTTAAGCGGTTCAACCTGGATATTAGAGTATATGCATATCCAGATTCAAAGCTTGTCATAGAGGCGGAGGGCTTAGGCTGTAATTATTCCTATGAAAGCGAGGAAACACTAGGCGAAGCCATTAATAATCCAACAACCAAAGACCAGGTCATCAAGCAATTCTCCAGATTAAATGATACGATATTCGAGCTTAATCAGGTCGATTATGAGGAATGCAATGCGTTTATTCCAGCTAAACTGTTAAACGCCGCAAGAAGAGATATTGTACTGGGCTTATATGATTTGAAGCTTAACAGCCAGCAGAGAAGAACCAAGACTGCGAACGCAAAAGAGAAAATAAGCTTTGCCCCTGTAACGCCATACCTTACGGCCACTGTAACGAATCAGGAACAGTATGATGCCTGCGTGAGCTGTGGAATTCAGGAGATCTATTTTGAGAATGTGGTTAGACGAAATCAGAATGATTATGAGGAAAAAGAAGGGCAGCTGCTGATCGGCGGATATGGCGGAATTTATCACTATAGAGATACCAATCCGTTTGTTACGGACTATTCTCTAAATGTTATTAATGCGACTAGCTGCTATGAATTATATAAATTAGGTGCCAAGCGGGTCACTTTATCGTATGAACTGAATAAGAGCCAAATTGAAGATTTAATGAATGCCTATGTTGAAGAAAATGACGGCTATCCCGCGCTGGAAATGATCGTATATGGCAAGACCCCTTTGATGTTCACCAAATATTGTCCGATGAGAAAGATGAATCAATGCAGAATTTGCAGAACGAAGAGCTATGAGTTAAAAGATGAGCAAGGAACGTTCCCGATCCTTTCTCATGAGGATTGCACAGCGACTCTTCTTAACGGGAAGACGCTTAATCTGTTAGATGAGCTGCCGAACATCCAAGGAATCGAGGCGCTGAGATTAAACTTCACCGTTGAATCTAAAGAGCAGGTTGTGGACGTCATTCATATGGCCGCAGGCAAATTAAACGGCTCCATGAATCATGCTGTCTTTAATCAGGAAACAGACACAAGAGGGCATTATAATAAAGAGATTGTGTAGGTAGGTTGAAAGAAGGTCATTCGAAGAAAAGCTCGCAGTTGCTTACATTTACAGCATATCGACGATAGGAGCAGGGCAGTCCCACTCCGGTCGGAACGATGCGTAAACGGGCTTCTGCGGGTTTATTTGTACTGGCGATTATCTAGTATTTACTATGTCTTCTTTCGTAAGTTCCTGGTATAGGGTGAGTTTCTCTTCGGCTAGAGAAATCATGTAATCAATTTCTTGTCGCTTGGATTCCAGTTCCATCAGATGCTGCTCAAGGATTTCAATCCGCTTTTTTAAAGTAGGACTATAAGTAGAAGGTTTCTCCCCTTGTTGAATTTTATCCATGACACAGCCCTCACGAGTAAATTCCGTAATCTCCTCAAGCGATAAGCCCAATTTTTTTAGTTTATTTAGACATTGAATGTAGGAAACCTCGCTTTCTTGGTAGACACGTGCCCCTCCATTGCTACGCATGGGTTCATGTAGTACGCCGATTTTTTCATAATAACGAATGGTATACGGAGTTAGTCCTGTTTGTTCTGACACTTGACTGATGGTGAGCATCGGATTTCTGTTCCTCCTTTTTGAAAGCTGATATTGAAAGATATTATACAGCCTTTAGTTAGCTGAATAAACTCTTGACTTCCAGTTGACTCTAACTTGTAAGTTAACGTTACTCATTCGAATGCAGGAACAAACACTAAAGGGGTGTAACAATGAACAACGAATATTTCACGATTCAGCAAGCATCGGAGGGTATCTGGGGGGCTATTTCGGTTCCCGGCAGCGGCTCTCTGGGGAATGCAGCCATTATTGATCTTGGGGATTTAACCGTGGTAGTGGATACAACCAACCTGCCGCACTCTGCTGCTTTGTTACGTCATACTGCCGAACAATTAACGAACAAACCGGTCAAATATGTAGTGAATACACATTTCCATGGAGATCATGTCAACGGCAATCAGGAATTTATGAGCAGCGAATTGATATCTACCGTGTGGACAAGAGATTTGCTTGCTGATATGGGTGAAGTGAATATTGATGTCATGCAACAAAACATTCGCAGGTTAATAACTAGTCTAGATCACATGCGTTCACAGGAAAGAGATCCTCATATGCTCACTGGAATCGGCTATGATCTTTCCGTGCAGCGTGCGCTGTATGATACGATCCCTTCCCTGCGCAGGGTGATCCCCAAGATAACCTTTGATGATAAACTCGTGATTCGGGGAACAAAGCGAACCATCGAAGTGTTGTCTTATGGAGGCGGTCATTCTTTAAGTGATGCTGTGGTGTACGTTCCAGAGGAGCGGACTTTGATTACAGGTGATTTGGTATCGGCTAAGACCATTCCGGTCATCCCCTACGGTAATCCGTACGCCTGGATACGCATCCTTAAACGCATGCAGCAAGATCTCAAGATCGACACTGTCGTTCCGGGACATGGAGATATATCTAATTCAGATCGTATCACAGATGTCATACACTTTTTGGAGAAAATGATCGCTTATGTTGCTGGAGCTGTAACAAGCGGGCAATCAGAGTCTTACTGGCTGGAGCAAGGTGTATTAAAAGGGTATGAGGATTGGCATCTGCCCCAGTATTTCAGATGGAACTTTCGCTGGCTTTTTAACAGTATGCTTGTTCAGAACAACAGATGAGACAACCAGCAACTCTACAGTTCCTGTTTCGATCACAGCGATTTAGAGACCTAAAACCGGGGGCATTTCGCGATACGTAATGCCACTTGACACCCAGCCCCAACCAATGCTATTTTTACTCTAGAATATCAAAGGCAATGCAACCTTAGGGTTCAACCTCGCTGAGAAGTGTGGGTTGGGCCTTTTTTGCATTCCGATATAGGGAGGAGTATTAGCATGCTGCGGACAGAGTTACTTTTACAAAGACTGGATGAGATTGGGGGGACGCTCGGACGTAAGGGCGGGGCGCTTCTGCTGCTGGGTGTGGGGTCGGTGGGGGTGGAGCTGGAGCGGATGGATGAGTATTCAGATTTGGATTTTTTTGTTATTGTTGAAGCAGGGCAGAAGAAGAGGTATATTGACCGTCTGGATTGGCTGGAGGAGACGTATCCATTGGCCTATGCTTTTAAAAACTCTGATATGGGCTGCAAAATCTTGTTTGAGGATGGAATTTACGGCGAATATGCGATATTTGAGGAGCGAGAGCTGGCCGATGTGTCTTATACGGAGGGCCGGGTGGTGTGGAAGGCTCCGCTGTACAGCAATACGGCTATAGCCAAACCGCGCAGAGCGCTGCCGAGTCAAAAGTGTGATTCCTTAGACTTTCCGCTGAACGAAGCGTTAACCAATCTGTACGTGGGGCTGGGCCGTTATGCCAGGGGAGAGCGCCTGTCTGCGGCACGGTTTATTCAGGGCCATGCGATCGACCGGATTTTGTCAGTGCTTCATCTGCTGGAGCCGGAGGTGGATTACTTCCCTGATCCCTTCGGAAATGAGCGCCGTTTAGAGAAGCGGTATCCCAGTTTTGCCGACAAGCTTGGCGGTATGCTGCAGGGATATGATCGTGTACCCGGGTCGGCCCTATGCATTCTAGAGTTCATTGAAGCCGTCTATCCGGCCAACCCAAGACTAAGTACAGAGATACGAGACCTGGTTCATAAGCTTACTGCCGGATAAACCCGGATGAGCTTTGTCTCCAAATGCTTTAATATCCTCCAAGTACTTCGTGATCGGAATATACACACTGGCACTTTGGATTTTCTTAAGACATATCTATCGGCTTTTGAAGAAATCCATTTGATTGTGCTGTCGCCCACAATTGTGGAACAGTATTAAAGGATACAGCAGATATCATTGAAATACCCTGCAATGCTTGCCTAAGTTTGCAGGACTATGCTATGTATTTTGAAACGATATTGATTGAGCGATAGAGGTGGAAATTATGAGTTTTGGAGAAAAAGATGCAGTACCCTTTGAATTCCTTGAGTTAGTTGGAGATGACGTGGCTTCATTGATTTGGATGAATACAGCGAAGACTTATTATATTCAGGGTAAAAGTGGAGTAAATAAATATTTGAAAATCCAGGTGGCAGGCCATGCTGAATCTTTAGAAAGACAAGCCCAAAGGTTATTGTGGTTATACAATAAGTTACCTGTTCCGGAGGTTATTGATTTCGGTGTGATCGGGAATTATGAGTATTTATTAACACTTGAATTGCCAGGCGTCGAAGCTTCCAACAAGCAATTTGCTTCAAATACTGAAGAAATGGTCTCTATATTGGCACAAGGTCTTCGGAGAATTCATGAAGTGTCAATTGAAGATTGTCCTTTTGATTATTCATTTGAACAGCTAATGAGCACTATTCATTATAAGTTGAGTAGAGGGATTAAATTTGATCCAGCGGAGCTGCACAGAAGATTTGGTGAGGATAATGTTGAAAAGTTGCTGCTTGAAGTCAACAATTATGCTCGGGAACTCAAAGAAGATTTAGTATTCACACACGGTGACTACAGCCTGCCAAACATCATCATTGCTGATGATTCTATAAGTGGATTTATTGATCTGGGGAATTGCGGGATCGCGGACCGTTATTACGATTTGGCAGTAGCGGAGAAGAGCATTGTCAGAAACTTCGGCGAGCAGTGGGTCAAGTTATTTTTTTCATCCTATGGAGTATCAGAGATTGATTATGCAAAAATAAGATTCTACCAAGTTGTAGAGCATCTGGTTTGGGCCTGATCACACAAGGAGGATACAGGGATGAGAATGCCAAGCGACAGCGAGCTGACATTGCTACTCGAAGGAGATGAGCAACAGCTTGAGCAATTTGCTTTTGCGTACAGCGTCATTGTAGATTGGAGAGAGGAGGACGAGGAGATCGTCCGGTTATTCGGTAAACGGCTTCCAGATGAAACGGTTGAGGTGATGTCTACGGACAAAGGACTGGATGTTACCTACAATGGACAACTGCATTCGATTGCGCTTACCTTTAGCGGAGATGATCGCTACATCACGATTCGCGGCTTTCAGGAGCTGATCCGGGACAAATACGAAATCCGGCTGTTTGAGGCCTCATATTTTTCGGATACGCACGAATTTTTGATTTTACCGAAGCGGCAGTGGGAAGAGCTGGATGCCCGGTATCCGGTGCGGAGTAGGGAGATATTCCGTGTCATCGATGTCGAGCTGGATTTTCCGTAAATTTTCGCCGATAGACTCGGTAAGCTGAACCGTAACGTTAATAAAGACAAGTTATTAGCGAGGATGGTAGAGACGGATATGGACATGGCAAACTGTTGTATATCAGTTACTTCAAAAAAAAAATTCGTGTTGAGTCAAAAACACTGACCGTAACTGTCAGTGTTTTTTTTGTATGCTTGTCGTGTGTAAGCCAATAATGGACTGGAGGAATAGAAAATGTTTATAAGAATTGAAGACTTTGCTGCGGAATGGACTAGCGAGGCGGAATTAACCGCTACCTTACTGGATGCACTTTCGCATGATTCTCTTGGACAGGAGGTTATCGAAGGCCGACGAACGCTTGGACAAATTGCCTGGCATCTGGTTCAATCGCCGCACTACATGACAGCTTTGGGGCTCACGTTCGAAGGTCCCTCGAGAGGCGAAGAGGCTCCGGATTCTGCTGCATTTATAGCTTCGGAGTATCGGCGGATCAGCAAGAATTTGCTGGATGCGGTTCGAACGCAGTGGAGTGACGAATCTTTGCGCGAGTCGGTCATGATTCACGAGGAAGCTTGGCAGAACGGAGGTTCCCTTCGTTATACGATCATGCACCAAGCGCATCATCGCGGACAGATGACCGTTCTCATGCGCCAGGCCGGACTTCGAATACCTGATGTTTACGGTCCGAATTACGATACTTGGGTCGAGAAAGGGATAGCGCCTTTAATCTAAGTTCCTTTACAATGAAATAAATGGTCTAGGGAGTGAAGAACGGTTTGTCAAAAGCAGATAATATGCTGTCCATCCTATGGTTGCTTCGTTCGGGAAAGCGGGTGACGGCAGAGCAGCTTGCAGACGAATTGGAGATTCATGTTCGCACCGTATACCGGTGCATTGATTCACTGTGTGCGAGCGGAGCCCCGATTATTGCCGATTCCGGTCCGAACGGCGGTTACTGGCTTCTCGGTGATTTCGTCGATGCTCCGCTGCTCTTCGATTCCGAAGAGCAGAAGGCACTCGTACATGCATCCGTCTTCGCACGGGAAGCGGGCTATCCGTTCACGGATGCGCTCTCTCGAGCGTTCGATAAGCTGAAGCGATACACGAATGAAGAGCAACTTGAGTGGATTAATAGACATAGCAGCGGGCTTGCCGTCATCCAGACACCCACGGACGCGAGAGAACTTGAATTGCTCAAACGGTTAGAGGAGGCCACAGCCCGGGGAGAGTCGCTGAACATGGACTATGCCAAAGGACCGGAGCTTACTCCCAGCCATCGGGTCCTCGACCCCTACGGCATCGTGCATTGGAAAGGGATATGGTACGTTGCAGGGTTTTGCCGGCTGCGGCAAGAGATCCGAAGCTTCCGGGTGGATCGCATCGTCCGCTTGGCGGCGGGGGATACCCGCTTCGAACGTCCGGCTGCCTTTTCCGCGAGGGATTTCCTCTTGCATTCTTTATTTCCGGATTCGCTCGAAGCCGAGACGCTAGTCATCGTAAGGATTCAGGGACACGAACACGCGCTTAACGAGCTGTGTAAGCATTGGCTGTTTGGTCATGCGCTGATCGAACGCAGGCAGCCCGGCGAAGCTCTTTTTAAGCTAGGAGAACCGTCGCTGCGGACATATGTTCCATACTTTCTTCTTCCGTACGGGAAGTCTCTCAAGATACTTGAGCCGCAAATACTAATCGACCGAATGGCTGGGGTCAGCCTCGAAATGTTTAAATACTACGAAGCGATGCAAATAAAATCAGAGGATAAGAAGGGATGAGGAGTAGATATGAACAAATTTGCGATGTACGGAAAATTGACGGCCAGCCCCGGGAAACGGGATGAACTCGTTTCATTACTGCTGGAAGCTTCTCGTAGCTTGAAGGATATGGTGGGCTGTGAGCTCTATATTATCAATGAATCCGAAGACGACCCCGATACGATCTGGGTTACTGAGCTGTGGAGCAATGCCGAGGCTCATGCCGACTCTCTTAAGAACGAAGACGTGCTGGCCGTCATTCAACGCGCCCGTCCTTTAATCGCAGGCGTAGAACCGGTTCGACTTCGCCCCGTTGGCGGCAAGGGGTTAGACGTATAAAGAGGCTGAATTCAGCCTCAACCCTTGCCGTTACAGACAGCGCGGTGAACCGTATCATAAGTAGTGGTAAAACGACTAGTGGAATTTATCATTAATTCAAAGTACACGATAAGACTTTGTCTCCAAATGCCTTAATATCCTCCAAGTAGTCGTACCCTGGCGGATTTGGGCCTACTTGGTTATACATTCTAACCGCGACTATCCGATGTTCAGGAATAATCAAACAGGCACAGCCAGTTAGGCCTAGCATTTGGTAAGATCCGGGTGGGACGGTGTTTCCTATTTCAGAAATAGCTCTAGGCTTATCCTGAATCCACCAAGCGAAGCCATTCCTAGGCAATGTATCATCAAGATTTGCTGGGCTCTGATTAGTTGTAGCTTGTTCTATAACCTATTTCGGAACAATTTGTTGTCCATTAACGAGTCCACGGTTCAGGTGAAGGTAACCCCAAAAAGCCAATTCACGGGCACTTACAAAAAGATTGGCGTCTCCCCCTTGGTCATCAGCATATTCTTCATTTAACCATACTAAATTGGCTTCTCTATTCTTACACCAGCCTGTCTCAATGAATTTGCAAGGTTTAAAAACATATTGTTGAAGGACCTCTGACAGGGGCGCTTCAAATAACTTTCGTATTAATCTAATGAGCATATTGATCCCTATATTGTTATATTTCCAATTCGTTCCCGGCGGAAAAAGTTTTTCATGGTTATTTTTGAGCCCGTGAGTATGCGTTAATAAATGTCTTACTCTCACCCCCTTTACAGCAGCTAGGTTTAGATCCTCTAAGTAATCTGAAATATAATCATCAATGCTTGAGAGCTTATTTTGGTATAAGGCCAAGCTGATCGCAAAGCCAATATATGACTTTCTTACTGAAGCAACATTAAACCGGGTTGACGGCATTACAGATTGTATCTTTGAATGATACTCATATGAGCCAAAGTAGCTTTCATTAACAATACTGTCATTATGGATGATAAATGTAGCGGCTGAAAAAAATCGAACGAAATATTCTCTATTGACCAATATATAGTGTAAGTCCGAAGGAGGGGGAAGGATGGAGCATCCAAAAGATTACTCTCAGCTCATTATACTTACGCTAGCCGGAAGTAGTGAAGCTTTCAATGAGCTATATGAGGCTACGATCAAGGATGTATATCAAACCGTGCATTTCCTCGTTCGCCAAAAATCCGAGGTGGATGATATTGTTCAGGAGATTTATATTCAAATGCGCAGATCCCTTGAACAATTTGACGTCAGTCGTCCCTTTAGACCTTGGCTTATGGGGATAGCAATGCGGCAGATTCATGCCTATCGAAGAAAGAGGTGGACGCAGCTCAGAATTCTCAAAAAGGCAGAGCAGGTCAACTTGGGAATGAAACCTGAATTCACAAGTGAGGTTGTGGATGGGATTTCCAATAAATCCTTACTTGCCAGTGTAGAAAGTCTCCCATATAAGCTGAAGCAGGTGATCATTCTACATTATTTAAATGAATTATCACAGGAAGAAAGTGCCGCGATCCTGGGTATCCCTCTCGGTACCGTGAAATCCCGTATTCATGCTGCACTACGCAAGTTACGTCACAAGCCAGAGAATCAATCCCTTTATAAGGGAAAGGTGGAGGATCTGCATGAATTTTAATGAAAAGTTACGAATAGTCCTGCAGGAAGAGGCAAGAAATATAAAAGCGCCACCGGAACTGAAGGAAAAAATACTAAATCAGATCATAACCGTACAAGGGGGAAGACGAATGAAAAGGAAGTGGCTCGTGGCAGTTGTTTTGGCAGCTACATTAATCATTCCAACTGGAGCTTTTGCTGGCTATCATTATTTGGCAGATGGTGTATATGGTTCTAGAGAAGCAGCAGCTACCATTGGAGTGACCCAGCAAAAATATGAGGAGTTCGAGACCAAACTGCAAAGTATGAAGCACGTTTTTAGCGAGAAAGAAATGACCAGCGCGATGTTACTATTGAAGGAATTGGGCAGTTACAATCTGTTAGCGACAGATGCCGCGGGCGTTTTTCACTTGGAACAGCTTGATCCAGAAGAACAGAAGGCATATAAGAAATTACAGACGGAGCTTGAACCCTATTTCAATAAATTGAACGAAATGGAAGTCCCCAAGGCAAGGGCATCTGATGTAGATCGGGTTGCCTTCTGGGATAACTTGCTTGAAAAAGCTGAACAGAAGCTTACTAAACAGGAGTTTAGGGAGATTAAACCAATAATCGTTGAGCTGCAAGGCTATGATGCCAAGGCAACTGATTCTGATGGAAGTGTCCATATGGACCGGCTTTCCACTGAAGAGATACAGAATCAAGAAAAGTTATTGAAGGCGCTCACCCCTTATGTTAATAAGCTGGACTTAATGATAAAATCAGGATCTTAGCACTTATGTTTCGATCACAGTGATTTAGAATGCTCGCAAATTGAGATATAACGTTTATAGATCGGGTACCTTCGTAATTTTATAAGGAAATAAGCCTGGAGTGATTAGAACATGATGAATTTATATGGAGCGGAGCATCACTTGATGGTGGTGTCTGATTCGATTGATGCGGAAGAGCACCGGCATTCTTTTTTACAGGTGACGATCTCATTAACGGGCGAATTTGACATTGAGGTGGCGGGGCAAAGCTTGAGTTGTCCAGGCATCATTATTAATTCGAACGTCGTTCATCGGTTAAAAGAGGCAGGACACCCGTTGATGCTCCTTCTGATCGACAGCACCTCTGAGCTGGCTGCGAGCTTTAAGCGGGTTCTGGAGGGGCAGAAGTACCATGTGTTTACGCAAGGAATGATGAACAGCATCCGCGAATTTGTGCAAGAAGAGTATGCCGGCGTTAAGGACCCGGACAGCTATCGTTCTTTTCTGGGACAACTCCTGATGCTATTGGGCGTACAGCAGATGAACACCGCTATTGTTGATCCGAGGATAAAAGAGTTTATTCAGCTCATCAAAGATTGCACCGACTCCGAACACTCCGTCAGTCAATACGCCCGGCAGTTAGGTTTGTCCAACAGCAGATTGTCGCATCTTTTCAAAGAAAATACGGGCATTTCCCTTAGCGGATACATGGTGCTGCACAAGCTGCAAAAGGCAACCTACTTCATTTTTGGAGGGCTCACCATTACGGATGCGGCGATGGCTGCAGGGTTTGACAGTCCGTCCCATTTCGCTGCCACCAGCAAGCAGTTGTTGGGTATGACGGCGAAGGATATCCGTAAAGATAGCGTCTTTTTAAAAGTTTCCAGCCTGCATTAACCGTAAAATGGGTGCAGGAGGTGTGTTCCATGAGTGCATACTTGAAGGAAACTGAATTGCTGAACTATTCTCACTCATTGATCCGGCAAATTGTTCACAGCCGCCAGTGGGATTCGATGTCCAGGAAGGACCAAATTCTCGGCATCTATAACTACGTCCGTGATGAAATCCGGTTCGGCTATAACCGGGCGGATGATATTCCGGCATCGGAAGTATTGCAGGATGGCTACGGTCAGTGTAATACAAAGGGTGTGCTGTTTATGGCGTTGTTAAGGGCTGTGGGCGTGCCTTGCCGTATGCATGGATTTGCCATTGATAAGAAGCTGCAAAAGGGGGCAATGAAAGGGTGGTATTACAAATTGTCCCCCCGGGAGATTATTCATAGCTGGGTTGAAGTGCTATATGAAGGCAAGTGGTTGAACATCGAAGGGTTTATACTGGATATTCCCTATTTGACCAAGCTTCAGCAGAAATTTGAACAGTGTACGGGTTCATTTTGCGGGTATGGCGTTGCCACCGATAATTTTCAAAAGCCGGATATCTATTGGAACGAAAATGATACCTACGTGCAAAAAGAAGGAATTGTGCAGGATTTCGGGATCTACGACAGCCCCGATGCCTTCTTCAGTGGTCATCCGCAAGGGCTCAGCCCGTTCAAGAAAATAATCTATAGCAGGGTGGTCCGGCATCTGATGAACCGGAACGTCGATCACATCAGGCAGGGGTAGCATGGCGAGAGTTCATACTAAGTAATATCAGATGACCATAATGTAGTTTAACTTTTGAGATTAAAGGGCAAGATACAACCGCAGGATTCAGAATTCTTTAATGAAGGAGAAGACTATGGTTGAAACATGGCTTGATGAATTAAAACAGAAATTAAACCAGATGGATGATGCCGAAATTGTTGAGCTCAGAATGGGCCCCAGTGCGTCAGTCCATCTTTTATACATAAAAACGTTAATCGATTCAGAGCGTTTAAACGAGACAATTATTCAGCCGCTTCAGCGTTCTGCTTGCAGTTCGCTTTCTTCATGCATAACCAATGCCAAAGTTTCGGAAGTTCTATCTGTCGAAGATGCTGAGCAAAAGATAATGCAAGGATGTATTCTTCTAAACGATTCCGTCAACGATCAGTGGTTAGGCGTCCAACTGGAAAACCCTCTTGGCCGGGCAGTTGAACCTTCCCAAACGGAAACCGTTATATATGGAGCGAAAGACAGCTTCAGTGAACAACTCGATAAAAACATTACAATGTTGCGCAGACGTTTGCCTATAACGACATTAAAAACGGAAAGCTTTACTATCGGTTCACTGAGTAAAACGAAAGTTGTGTTAATGTACATAGACGGATTAACTAATCCAGAATTTGTTATTCTTGCAAGAAAGAAAATTGAAAGTGTGGATTTTGATCAATTTTTAGACTCCTCTCAGCTTGCAGCTTTTATTGAAGATCATAACCATACGGTCTTTCCGCAGTTTCTACAAACGGATCGGCCGGATGCCTGTGCCTACGCCTTAGGTGAGGGAAAGCTGACGCTATTGGTTGCCAATTCACCGTTTGCTTTAATTGCTCCCATTACTTTTTTCCATCTGCTCCAATCTCCGGAAGACTACTTCCTTCGTTGGCCGGTAGCCAGTTTTTTACGTTTAATCCGGTACGGAAGTTTTATTGTTTCTTTGACGATGATCCCTTTTTATGTTGCGTTAACGACATTTCATTACCAAATGGTTCCGCTGCCGCTTCTTTACGTATTATTGGAATCGAGAAGCAAATTGCCATTTACTCCGTTTGCGGAAGGATTTTTCATGATCATAACGCTGGAAATCATCAAAGAAGCAAGTTTGCGGATGCCGACCAAAACCAGTCAAACATTGGGGGTTATCGGTGGTATCGTCATTGGACAAGCTGCAGTAGAAGCAGGCTTTGCAAGTAAAGTACTGATCGTGTTGATGGGCATATCCGCTATTGCTTTCTTTTTAGTTCCCAATTATCAAGTGACAAAATCAATGGTGCTGCTGCAAATTCTTCTTCTTATTCTTGCATCGTTTCTTGGGTTGCCGGGAATCGTGATCGGGCTAATCGGGATTCTTGCACATCTTCATGCATTAACGTCATTAGGTCAACCTTATTTAGCACCGATCGCTCCATTTTATGGGAAGGATTGGAATGACCTCTTTATCCGCGGCCCATTAATTTGGATGAAAACGCGTCCGAAATATCTAAAACCGCTACGGAAATGGCGACAGGAGATGAAGAAGTGAAAAGTATATCCTTATTTAATCGAACTTCCACTCTTGGCGGTATCTATTTCCTTCTCTTAGTGAATCGCATGCAAATGCATTATTTTATTTTGATCATGCCGGTTTATTTGGTTCATCCGTATATGGTTTGGGGAATTGTCGTGATGGGCCTACTGTCCCAGCTTAACTTGATGATGATGTCCAAATGGTTTACTTCCAGTTATGCAGCGAAAGGCTATCAAGGATTTTTACAGCTTTTCGGGAAACGGACAGTTCAAGTTTTTGCATTACTTGGATTTTTGATAATTTTGTTGAAAATTTCAATCGTCACTCTGGGATACGTTGAAATGCTTCATAATTTTATTTTTCCATCTATGGATAAAAGATGGCTGATCTTAATCATTCTTTTGATCAGCTTATATGTGGCTTCACATGGAATGGAGAATACATTGCGTTTTGTCGTCATCGCCTTTCTTTGCGGGGCTTGGATCTCAGTTATGTTTATTCCTTTTTTCTTTCAACCGGATGCAAATTACCGCGATTTGTATCCTCTCATACCCACCGAATGGTCAGGACAATCATGGCAAAGTTTGTTGTTTATTTGGTCGGCATTTTCCAGTCCGGTATATTTGGTTTTTATGGTTCCATGGTTAAGCTCCAAAAAAAAAATATCGAAATACCTGGTCATTGGAAATATGATGTCGATCATGGAATATGTATTATTGTTCGTTGCTTCGGTATTGTTTTACGGTTCGTACTACTTACGCAAGATCGATTTTCCGATAGGATATATGGGAAGCTACATTCAAACGAACGGTTTAGAACGAATCGATTACATCCTTATCTCGTTCCATATGTTTAATTATGTGTTTGACATTTCAATTCTTCTATTATGTTTTTATGGAGCCGGAAGAATCTTTATGAGAAAAATGAAAGAACGCACGACTCGGTTCGGATTATTATCGAGCTGGTTCGTCATTTTGATAAGCATCATCTTAATGGATCAGTGGTTATGGCAAACGGTTCCGGGTCAAAAGATGTTACTGAACCTTCAAATCTGGATCGGCTCATGCATTTATTTACTTATTCCTACGATCCTTTTCATTGCAGTTAAACGAAAGGAGAGTATGTAGGCATGGTACCATACAAGCACTATGGTTTATTGGCGATTGTAAGCCTTATGTGGATGGCCGGCTGTTCTTCTCCATATGTTGAGAACAATAAGATCGAAGAGATTGCTCCGGTAGTTTTCTGGTCGATTGACAAGGGGACGGAAGGAAAGTTGAAAATCAGCACTTTAGTACCACCGCTCATCCAAGAAAAAAAACGTCTTCTCTCCAAGGAAGTCAATCTGTTAAAGCAGGGAGACCAGAAGTTTAATTTGATTTATTACCGGGAATTAAAGCAGGGGCAGCTGCGAATGTTATTAATTAATGAGGAGCTGGCAAAAAAGGGAGGCATTGAAAAGCTGATCAATACCATACTGGTTGATCCCGATATTTCAATGCGTGTCTATTTGTTGATTGTCAGAGGTGATTTTGATGAATACATAAAAAATCAATTGACGAAGCAAGACAACCAAGATTATTTTCTGTATCGGATGTTAAAGCATTACGAGGAGCATAATCAAGGTGAAATGAGCATCGTCAATATTCATAAATTTATGAAGAAGGTATATTCCCCTTTTAAGGATCCGATCCTGCCGGTTTTTCATTCGGATAAGAACAATTTCGATTACGTAGGAACCGCCCTCTTCCAAAACGATAAAGAAGTAATGGTCATTCAAGACGTGGACGATAATATTTTTCAACTTCTGGATAACAATCATTTCCTAAAAGTCTTGGCCATTCCAAAGTTATCAATCAGTTTAGGACGTATTCGATCCAACGTTCGCATGAAACTATCAAGGGACTATTCATCCTTGTCTTTACATGTCGGATTGAAAGGAAGAATTGAGGAATACCAGGGAGAATTGAATATTCAAAGTGAGGAACAATTGGAACATTTAATCCATGAAATTGAGGTCTACCTTGAGGAACAAACGTCAGATTTATTAAAAAGAATGCAACGTTGGAAAGTCGATCCCTTAGAGGTCGGAACCCATTCGCTTAAGGCGTTTTCTAAAGAAATAACAGATGAGCAATGGATGAAGCATTGGGAAAATATGAAGATTAATGTTGACTACGACATTAAAGTACATCCTTTGATTAATGGAGCGGTTGATGTGTTTCAAAACAAGTAAATCGAGTACATCCCGGAATCCGATTAAAGGGATCTTCGACTTCGGCGAGGAAGCCGGTTCGGCTGTAATGGTCAAACTGATCGGCAACTTCCTTATTGTCTCCGCCGCACGCTCCATGGAAGAAGCACTAGGAATAGCTGAGCGCAGCGGTGTTGATCCCATTGCGGCGGTAAATATGCTTACCAGCACACTGTTTACCGCCCCAATCTATCAAAGCTACGGCAAAATGATTGCCGAAAAGTCAGCATCCGTATCCGCAAGCAAAATTCCGCAGAAGGATGTCGGTCTGTTGCTGTCAGAGGCGCAAAGCGTGCAATTTCCGGCTCCGCTTGCCAGTCTGTTGCTGGATATGCTGGAGAACGGAGATCAGGGCAGAGCCTAAAGCTGAGTCGCTCGGATTCATAAATGCGCCACAGCCCAAACCTCTACCCACTGTTCCGGAAAGGCCAGGTAAGTCACCCCAATCATGCTCCCGTACTTTATGCTTAGATACATTACGGTGAACAACGCGTGAGAATGGCATCTAAATTGGGTTCCTCAATGTTCTTTGGGGCGCGAGATACGCGGAGTACGTCTTCGGCCAGGCAAGGGGTTGATTCCCGCATGTTCAGGCTGAAGCCGGTGTCTGCGTGATTTGATGAATTCCCCCAATGCGGATGAAAAGTCATGGTTCTCCATACAGGCGCTGCCTCCTCTAGCGTTCCATCTTTACTGTGATATACATAGAGTATACCCGCTCAAGTAAGGGCAATGATAAGGAAAGTTTCATCAATAAACAACGGGTGTAGCTACTCTTTTACCATCCGAGAAAGTGGGCAATACAAAAGTTCATAAAATTAATTTCGACATGGGGAGAGTACCTGAAGGTATAACAAAAATAGATGTAACTCTGACAGAGGATAGTAGCACGGGATTTTCGAATGTAAAGAATTTAACCCTCAGTTGACAGAATTCTCCCATCTTCTTTAAGTGGGGGATGAATGGAAACGGTCTAATCTACATGGATTCTAACCGCCTAAGATGCTATAATAAAAGTATTCAGTCGTATCTTGGAAAGGTCAGTGAAATCAATGAAATTAGATTCGAATAACCATTCAGTGTTCTCCCTTCACTTTCACCTTATTCTAGTCATCCAGTATCGTAGGAAAGTCATTACAGATCCCATATCCGAACGTCTGAAAGAGATATTTGCATCCATTCAGACTACTTACAATGTGACTTTGCAGGAATGGAATCATGACAGGGATCACGTTCAGATCCTAATGAAAACTCATCCTAATACCGACATTTCTAAATTTCTCAACGCTTATAAGAGTGCATCATCCAGGCTGATCAAGAAGGAGTTTCCTACCCTCCGAACATCACTTTGGAAAGAGGCTTTTTGGTCACGCTCCTATTGCTTGCTTACAACGGGTGAAGCGCCAATAGACGTCATTCAAAAATACATCGAAAACCAAGGGGTGAAAGGGTGATCGCCATTGCTGAAAGCCTACAAATACCGTATCTATCCAAGCCATGCGCAACAACACTACTTCGCTAAAGTGTTCGGATGCGTTCGCTTCATCTACAACAGAATGCTTGCAGATAAAATTGAACATTACAAGCAAACGGAAACGATGCTGAGGAATACACCCGCACAATACAAAAAGGAATTCGACTGGCTGAAAGAAGTCGATAGCCTTGCCTTAGCGAATACCCAACTGAATTTAGACAAGGCTTATAAGAATTTTTTTCGGGATAAGAAAACGGGATTTCCTAAATTCAAGAGCAAGAAGACGAATAATCATAGCTTCACAACGAATAACCAAAATGGAACAGTGGCTATAGAGGATGGATATCTCAAGATTCCAAAGCTGAAAACTGGCATTAAAATCAAGCTGCACCGCCCATTCGTGGGGCTGATCAAATCATGCACAATTTCAAAAACACCAACGGGAAAGTATTATGCTTCCGTATTGGTTGAAACGGATATCGTCCAGTTGCCCAAAATACATACGAAGATTGGCGTTGATCTTGGGCTGAAAGACTTTGCTATGACTTCAAATGGCGAAATCATATCCAATCCTAAATACTTGCGTACGTCTGAAAAGCGATTAGCGAAGCTGCAAAAGGATGTATCGCGGAAGAAGAAGGGAAGCCATAACCGTCATAAGGCTAGGCTGAAAGCTGCCAAGCTACATGAAAAAATAGCGAATCAGCGTAAAGACTTCTTGCATAAAACGTCTGCCAAAATGATAAACGAAAACCAAGTTATCGTGATGGAAGACTTACGTGTAAAGAATATGATGCAGAATCACAAACTTGCAAAAGCGATTAGCGAGGTATCTTGGAGTATGTTCCGTTCGATGCTTGAATATAAGGCTCAATGGTATGGCAGAGAACTTATTATTGCCCCTAAGCACTATGCAAGCAGTCAGCTTTGCTCCTGTTGCGGTTATAAGAACGCAGAGGTGAAGAATCTCGCCTTGCGAGAGTGGACTTGTCCAGAATGTAACGTGCATCATGATCGCGATGTAAACGCTGCTCAAAACCTACTGAAACTAGCCATGTGATATTGCAATGATTGGGCTAGGGACTAGCCTTTGAGCTTGGGTAAACTTGGAGCAGTAGCTTCATTGACCAAGAAGCCGCCACCTCTTAGGTGGATGGTAGTTCACCAGCAGAGATATGTACCGAAAATACGATTATTCTTTAATTTGCCGTCTTATTGACAAAATCAATCTCATTTCTGATCCCTTTATGGGCGTCATTCCACAGGCCCTTGGTCAGGCGGATGCGCAGCAGGCATGTGTTAGGGTCCTCATCGTTATTGGCTTCGTTATACCAATCGGCGAATATTGTGCGCAGCTTGGTCATCATCCCGGCGTTTTTCTCGTCACATACCCAGCCCAGGTTTTCACCGATACCATCTGCCGTAAAGTTCTCGACGATGATACATACGGCGACTTCGGGGTTTTGGGCGATCTGCTGCATCTTGCCTGAGGTCGCGTAAGTGACGGTGTAGAACGCGCCGTCCTCATAATAGGCATCCACAATGCGGGCGGCGGGACGGCTTGTGCCATTGGCCCCCGGTTCCAGCGCGATGGTGGACAAAGAGATTAGGCCGTCCTTGTTCCCCACTTGTTCTTCCAGCAGCTTCATGGCTTCGTCGTATTTGCTCATTATATTCCCTCCCATAGTGCCATAAGGCATATTAACAAGTTTATCATTGTAAAGTCTTAGAGCATGTGAAGAATAATACGATAAAAAAATTAAATCGCCGCTTGAAGTTAATTTGGTTCAGCTGTTTGCATATCAGAATGAAGAGTTTTTGGTCACCTCAGCAGAGAGCGATATTCAGGATATCGTAAGTATGCTAATGCGGAGAAATCTTAAAATTTCCATAATCTTCTTTGCAGAGGCAGTTTTATGCATTTATCTGTCTTGGTACAATTTCGAACTCGCTAGGCTGTAAACTAACGGGATACGATATTTTAATAATAAGGAAGTTCTGTTCGAAAGCCTCACTAAAACGCTACTGACAAACCGCTGTCAGTAGCGTTTTAGTATACTGGATTCAGCTTAAGTAAAAAGGAGTTGCGTTCGGCAATGGATACGAAAGAAACGTTGCGTAAATTCGAGGATACGGAAAATGGAAGTCCTTCATATTGGATAGGGGTCGTCTCAGCGAACCACGCGCAGGGGGGCGTTAGTGGCGGCTTTGCCCAGATGTGTCACGGTAAAGCAGCGCCGTTACGCAGGATGCAGCCTGGGGATTGGCTTGTGTATTATTCTCCCCGCATGGAGATAGGAGAAGGCGAGCCGCTGCAAGCGTTCACCGCCATTGGCCGGGTTATGGACGACCGTGTATACGAATATGCGATGTCCGCGACGTTCGTACCTTACCGCAGGAATATTGCATATGTTCCCTGCCAGGAGGCGAGAATCAAGGGCTTACTTGATCGGTTGGCCTTCACACGCGGCCAGCGGAATTGGGGCTACCCCTTCCGTACCGGCCACTTCGGGATAAGCCGTGAAGATTTCTTGATTATCGCGGAAGCAATGCATGTGGCCATCCCAGTGGTGATAACTGGTATGTATCAGCAGCAATAGATCATTTAATGATATCTCTGAGTCAAACTCTGTCTGATATTCAGGATATAGTAGGCATGCTAATTAGAAACAAAAGCGCAAGCCATTGGTTTGTGCTATTTGCCGTAGCTTAAGTGTAGTTCATATTTTATGATTAATGGTGCTGAATTTGAGCGGTTATTGAAGTAGGAGGTAAGGATAATTTATGACTGAATGATTAGCTCCAGCAGGAAAAATGGATGTATATGGCAGGGCTCCTTTGATGTTTACCAAATATTGTCCGATGAAAAAATGAATCAATGCAGAATTTGCAAAACGAAGAACTAGGAGTTAAAAGATGAGCACGGAACGTTCCCTATTGTTTCCCATGATGATTGCACAATTGCACAACGACTCTCCTTAATGGGAAGACGCTTAATCTTTTAGAGGATGGTTGCAGGATGGCTACGGCCAGTGTAATACAAAAGGTACTGTCGTAAATTCCGAAATCCTGAACGATTCCTTCTTTTTGCACGTTGGTATCATTTTCGTTCCACTATAAATCCTTCAACATTCTACCATTTATCTTCATATAGCATTTCAACCCAGCTATGAATGATCTCCTGGTAGGGTGGTTCGGCATCTGATGAACCGGAACGTCGATCACATAAGGCAGGGGTAATAGATGCACTAAAGAAGACCAATAGGAGGGGAAGTCATGCAAGATCAAAAAGAAATGCTTGAGATCAACAAAGCAGGATGGGATGAAGTAGCTGATCAATATTTTGGAATACATGCTTTGCCGCAATATGGGCCATATGCACCTACAGAGGATGAATTGCATCTTCTAGGTGATGTTACTGGCAAGACAGTACTTGAGATAGGCTGTGGCAGTGGACACTCGCTCTTGTACATGGCAAGCAGAGGCGCAGGGGATATCTGGGGAATTGATTTATCGACGACTCAGGTTAATTACGCTAAGGAACTGCTCCAGGAGAACAGATTGACCGGGAACATACAACAAATGTCTATGGAAAACATAGATGACTTGCCCAGTGAATATTTTGATATCGTATTCTCTGTTTATGCATTAGGCTGGACAGTCGATATGGCACGGACAATATCTAACATCTACAAAAGACTAAAAAACGGCGGGGTATTGTTATTTAGTTGGGAACATCCCATACAAAGCAGACTGATGTATGAGGATGACAAAATAACCTATACTCAATCCTATCATTCCGAAGGACCTTATAAGGTAACTTGGCGTGGAGTACCCGTGATCATGCACCATCGAAAAGTCAGCACAATATTAAATGAACTTTCAAATGCTGGCTTTTTTATAGAACGGGTAATTGAAGAATCACGAGTTCCTGAGACAGACGAAAGTTCACCGACTACATGGTATTCGGGGATGAAGGCACGTTTAAGTCCTCCAACCATTATCATCAAATGTATAAAGAAATAAGCTAACTATTTCAATTTTATATCAATTCAATCAACTGAATGTGAATCCATCCAAAAGTGAAATATACCCCTTTTTAGGTATGTATGTGTGGACTGGAATGTAATAAAATGTCGAAGTAAGCAATGAGTATCTGAAAAGAGGAAAGGAGTGACATATATGTTTCCACCAAGAAGCGGATTTAATAACAAAGGTGGCAGGGGACCGCTACAAATTGTAGTGAACCTACTTGTGAACAGCGAGCAAGTGAGAACAGCGCCTGCGAAATAAGCATTCGGTACGGGAAGAGCTGCACCTAAGTCTTTGGACTTTCGGGCAGCTTTTTCTTGTGGGACAACATTCATCCGATAAGTAAGAAAAAGAACAGATCTACATAATGCAAGGAGTTGGAATTAATCAGATGAGCTATTACTTTCAAGTCTGCAGTTCAGAGAGCTATCAGGATAAATACATGATATTTCTATTGGAACATTACAATGAACTAAATCTGCCTTATCCTTTTTCAATCTCGCTGAGTTTTCTGGCAAGCTCTGTTCTAATGCAAAAAGAAGCTATCTTGTGCTTCAACGATGAGGATGAAGTTGTCGGGGCGATTGGTTACATTTCCGGGACTGCGGAGAACCAATACAAGGATACGCATGTGGCACAAATCCAGATTGTTTTCTTTATTGAAACGTATCGCCGAAGCCGGCTGTTCCTAGAGAGTCTGCAATTTCTGGTGCAATATATATCACAACTACCTGAGCCTATTGTTGAGCTCCGTTTTTGGGTCCCGGTCCATCTCCGGCTGCAAAGACTTCTAACCAAGCTTGCAGAGAAAACAGCGACATGGGATACACAGCAAGGTGGGATTGATGAATATCATGCCGATTTCAAGGAATGGCAAGCATACGTAATGAAGTTCAGAAATGAAGACTATTTCATTTCTCAGTGCTTGCTCTGTTGTGATTCTTGAGATAGCTAAGCTCATATGAACGATTAGGAGGTGGGGCGGTTTATGCTTGCCCATTACCGGAATTGTCAAAATGATGAAGATTATGCGCAGTTTACTTTATATTTTATCCGAAACCGAAAAGATTTTAACCGCCAATTCTCACTTGCGGATGCACTTGTACATGTGTTGGAATTCATCCCCAACTCCCACATTATATTAATAACGGACAAGATGGGGGCAATGATAGGTTGGGGGCATTATCGCTATCTCAATACTGAGAATGAATTTGATCCCAAAGGTGAAATTGTTTTTGTTAATTCTGTCATTGTCCACCCCTCCTATCGCAGCAGTCGCGTATTTATTCAGGGGTTCCGCTATTTGGTACAACAAATTGTCGCAGAGAATTGTGGCGTTAACTATCTACAATTTTGCGCTCAGATCGACAACATTTATCTAAATCGACTGTACGCGAAGTTTTCCCGCGTTATTGGGCAAAGAGAAGGCTACCATGGAATTGAAAATGTCTATTCCGCGGATTTCGGACAGCTACTTCAGTATCTGAAGCTCAGTTGAGGTATTTCCCTATCGGGCAGGTTTGTCCTGAACAAATAAATATTACAGATAACTAGACACGCAGCTGTCAGGTTCTGTGGGTTACACTAGCCTTGTATTCAAAGATTACAAAGGAGTTGATCATATGGAGCCTAATCTTAATCTGCTTCCGCAAGTAATACTAGATTTTATAGCCGCTACCAATAAACCCGATCCGGATGCTTATGTCGGCTGCTTTTCGGAAGATGCACTTGTTCTCGATGAAGGTAAAGAGTGGGCAGGCAAAGCTGCTATCAAACAATGGAGTGCCGAATATCATTTTGGAGCTAACATAACACTTGAACCCATACAGAATAAACAGCAAGGGGAAGAAAACGTAGTAGTTTTCAAGGTTGATGGGGATTTCGACAAAACCGGCCTCCCGGACCCTCTCTATTTGGATTTTTATTTTCAGATTCGCAACGATAAGATTAAGCAGCTTGCGATCCGGCTGTCTAAAGGATTGGAATAAGTAGACAAAGGCTAATCAGATAAGGAACGTGAGGAACCCAAAGATGATACTAAATCATGTGTTATTGAAGCTGAAGGACCGGAGACCGGAGCATATCGAGCAAGCTCAAACCGTTCTACTAGGCTTGAGAGGGAAAAGTTAGCTACCAATGCCTCTTCAGTCACATAACTGCGAAATATTAACAGCGCCATGTTCTTCATTAGTGAAGAGTATGGTGCTGTTTTCATTTACGTAAGGTCTTAAAAGGGTTTCATGGTTATCGATCACAGTGATTTAGAATGTTCACAGATTGTATTATTACCTGCGGTGATCCCCTCTCTTTTAAGATGGTTATCGCCCGCATCACACATTTCTTTTAATAATGGAAGCAATGTCCGTCCATAGTCTGTTATTGAGTATTCTACTCTAATGGGAACCTCGTCTGCATACACGGCTCGATTAACTAATCCATCCTGTTGCAGTTGCTTTAATTGTTCGTTTAAAACTTTATGTGAGACGCCTTCACAAATCTTGAGTAAGTCTTTTGTGCGCTTATGCTCATATCCTAATTGATACAGGATAATGCTTTTCCATTTACCACTAATGATATTTTGTACCACATCAAAACCTGTATTTATTGTATTCATGATATCCTCCTTACTTTGAAGTAACCTAGTGACTATAAAGTGCAGTATTTTCAATTGCAGACGCTCCAGATAATATGATTATAGCAAATCTAATCTACGGGGGGCGTTAAAGTGAGTTTGCAGGATATTATTTTACAAAGGAAATCGGTCAGACATTATGATCCAAACTATGCGATTGAAAGAAAGGAAATCCTTGATTCGATTGAACTGGCAGCCAAATCACCAAACGGAAATAACATTCAGAGTACACGTTATTTACTCATCGAGGATAAGGAGTTGCGAGCTAAAGTTAGACCCATTGCATATAACCAGGAGCAGGTTGAAACCTCCAGTTATTTGATTTTGATCTTGGGGGATTACCGTACTTTTCATGCTGAGAATATCCATGCTATTCAAGACAAGGCTTTGGAGAAAGGTTATTTCACCCAAGAGACTAAAGCGCATTTAACAAATGCAGCCCTTGGTTATTATCGAAACATGTCTAATCAAGATTATTTAAAAGAGCTGGTCCGCGATGGCAGTCTGGCTGCAATGGCCTTAGTCCTTATTTTGAACGAAAAAGGGTACCAGACCATCACGATGTCAGGTTATGATAAAGATGCTCTTTTTAAAGTGCTCAAGATTCCCCAGCACTATGAAGACATTATGTTATTAAGTGTGGGCAGAGGGATTCAAGAGGGTCATTCCACTGTAAGACATGATATTGAGGATATAACGTTTATAGATAGGGTACCTTCGTGATCGGATACACACACAGAGAGCTTCAAACCTCATTGTATAGAAAAGTGCCTGCGGGTGCTCTTTTTCAGCTACTATTTAATACGCCAGATGCTCATACTTATGTGAAGATGCAGTACCCTTCAACAACAATTATTCTCGGGAACTCAAAGAAGATTTAGTATTCACACATGGTGACTACAGCCTGCCAAACATCATTATTGCTAATGACTCTATAAGTGGATTTATCGATCTGGGAAATTGCGGGATTGCGGACCGTTATTATGATTTGGCAGTAGCTGAGAAGAGCATTATCAGAAACTTCGGCGAGCAATGGGTCAAGTTATTTTTTTCATCCTATGGTGTATCAGAGATTGATTATGCAAAAATAAGATTCTACCAAGTTGTAGATCATTTGGTTTGGGCCTGATCATTAAGTGAACACAAGGAGGATACTGGGATGAGGATGCCAAGCGACAGCGAGCTGACATTGCTATTCGAAGGAGATGAGCAACAGCTGCAGCAATTTGTTTTTGCGAACAGCGTCATTGTAGATTGGGGAGAGGAGGACGAGGAGATCGTCCGTTTGTTCGGTAAACAGCTTCCCGATGAAACGGTCGAGGTGACGCCTACGGACAAAGGACTGGATGTTACCTACAATGGACAAATGCATTCGATTGCGCTTACCTTTAGCGGAGATGACCGCTACATCACGATTCGCGGCTTTCAGGAGCTGATCCGGGACAAATACGAAATCCGGCTTTTTGAGGCCTCATATTTTTCGGATACGCACGAATTTTTGATTTTACCGAAGCACAAGTGGGGGGAACTGGATGCCCGTTATCCGGTGCGGAGTAGG
Organism: Paenibacillus sp. FSL R7-277; assembly: GCF_000517965.1. Taxonomy (NCBI): domain Bacteria; kingdom Bacillati; phylum Bacillota; class Bacilli; order Caryophanales; family Paenibacillaceae; genus Paenibacillus; species Paenibacillus sp. FSL R7-277. Next base: position 238,156 of record NZ_ASPX01000009.1, on the reverse strand, counting down.
GAGATATTCCGTATCATCGATGAGGAGTTGGATTTTCCGTAACTGGGCAAGTGGTTAACCAAGCTTCAGCAAGAATTCGAACAGTGTACGGGTTACCTGAAAAATATCTAAAACGGCTCAGGAAGGATATGCCTATGAAAATAATTACATTATGCGGTTCTACAAAATTCAAGAAGCAATTTGAACGGGCTAATGCATTTCTTACACTACAAGGAAACATAGTGATTAGTGTAGCCTTCTTTGAACAAACTGAAGGTTTTGAAATCACGGAAGAACAAGCGGAGTTACTGGGAGATCTGCATTTTAGAAAGATTGATCTTTCTGACGAAATCTTCGTGATTGATGTAAATGGCTACATTGGCAACAGCACAAGAAATGAGATTGAGTATGCTGGAAAAACGGGTAAGGCCATCCGCTACTACTCTGATGGAGAGATTCCGCAAATTCTAAAACGCTACTGACATTACTCTGCCAGTAGCGTTGTTTAGATGAACCCTCTCTCTTTTTCTTAACCAACATGCGCCACAGCCCGTACCTCTACCCACTGTTCCGGGAATGCCAGGTAAGTCACCCCGATCATGCTCCCCGCCGGCCGATGCTCTCCGACATACTTTTTGAACAGTCCGATCGCGGTTTCCCCGTGCTCCTGCGCATTCGTCAGATACAGCTCCACGTAAGCCAGATTATCCTTGGTCGCTCCGAACTCTTGTAACACGGTATCCAAATTCTTCAGCGTCTGTGTCATCTGTGCCTGAATATCGCCTGCTCCAACGAAGCTGCCCCCCGCATCATGGGAGAACTGTCCCGAGATATACAGCGTGTTGTCGACAAGGTACCCCTGCGAAATCCCGTGATCCCAGAGGGTATGGTTGTACGTTCGAATGGTTGTCATTGCTTTAGCCCCTTTACTTCAAAGTAAAGCTATTATAGACTGAGCAAAAATAAAGGGATAGTACGCACAAAGAAGTGGGCTACTATCCGAAAGGATAGCGTGAACATGGGCATTTCAGATTTGAAGGGCAAGGAGACGGTGATCCAAGACACACCATTCGGTTATACGATGTCGGTGATCGGCGGGAAGTGGAAGATGGCGATTCTGTATCTGCTGTCCGCCAAACCCTCGATTCGATTCAATGAAATGCATAGACAGCTCGGAGCGGTGACATACAAGGTTCTCAGCGCGCAGCTTAAGGAATTGGAGGCTGACGGGCTGGTGAAGCGCGTGGAGTATCCGCAGATTCCGCCCAAAGTGGAGTATTCGCTGACACCGAAAGGGCAGACCCTTCTACCTGTGTTGGAGCAGCTGTGCGAGTGGGGAGCACAGAACCGGTGAGGTTCATACATTCACATTAGCGCCAAAAGGTAATTTCCTCGCTACCCAGGCGCACGGACTCATGGCCCTCATCTTTGGCCTTGCCGATGGATAAGATCATGACCGGAACATACCTGTGGTCGTCCAGATCAAAGGTGCTAACGATCTGATCACGTTCAAAGCCTGCCATCGGATTGGTGTCATACCCATGAGCACGGGCTACCAGCATCAGTTGCATCGCGAATAAACTTGCATCGATTTTGGCAATTTCGACCTTTAATTCTCTAGGTATTTGCGGATACATGCCCAGAATTTGCGCAACCTGCTTGTCGCGTATGTCTTTGGGCATTTTTCCTTGCTCCACAGCAGTATCATAGATTTTCTCTACATATAAATCGCTCTGCGTATCTCCCAAAATGATGAGCATCGCCGCAGATGTATCATTTTGCCGCGTATTGAACTGGACCAGAGGCCGAAGCTTGTCTTTCCCTTCAGGGGAGTGAACCACGATTATGCGCCAGGGCTGCATATTCGCGGAAGAGGGAGCCAAGCTTGCTTCTTGAATCATAGCGTGCATTTCTTCTTCCGAAATTTTGATGTTCTCATCGTACTGCCGTATGGAACGGCGGCCGGTCAGAATGTTGACAAAATCATTATTTTGAATAGGTTCTAGCATAAATACACTCCTTCTGATGGTAACCCATTATTTTGACAGTAGCGCTGTCCCGGGTTATCATATTTTTATTTTGAACTATGAACCTTGGTTTATAGCAAATATAAATGAATGATTGATTTAGAAGGAGCAGAATATGAGAGCGAATGAAGTTTCCAGGCTGACGGAATTACCCATATCCACCTTGCGCTTCTATGAACGCAAACAGTTGATTCCTGAACAGTTTATTTCGAGGGATGAAAATAATTACCGCGTATACGATGAAGGAGTGGTCACCTATTTGCAGGATGTGAGAATGCTACTCACTTTAGGTTTAACGATCCATGACATAGTTTTACTTATCAATGAGAGCTCGTATATTAAGAAGGAAGCATTGGTAAAGGAGAAAATCAAAGAAATCCAGGAGTTAGAAGCCAAGTTGAATGCATCCCAAAAGTTTTTGGGTGATGTGCTGGAGGGCAGAGCGCATTTTCAGACCGGATGTAAATCGCAATAATGGTGCTTATTTAAACTTTAACGGCTCTGTGAATTTCATAGATTACGTCACCACAACAACGTCCGAATGTAGCATCAGGCTACAAAGAGAGGTATGAAGCCCTTAAGATTGACTTTGGACCGGAGATAGCCGAAGATCAGGCGCTTATTTTGTATTAGCAGTATGCCCGATAAAAGCATAGTAAAAAGAGCCGCCACTTTTATGTTAGTGAAGGCTCTATGCTACGTAGTGAGATAAAAAATAAGTTTTAATGAGTCCTTTCAAGACGACGGCCATTGATAAACCAACTTGGTACCAAAACAAGAATTGTGAGAATACATTCAATCCCAAAAACCGTTTGCAAACCGGCAACAATACTGTGTGTTCTATCATGAATCGCAGCGGGATCAGGTGAATGGTGAAGATAACGATTGGCTCTGGATGACATGATGCCGACGAACAAAGCGATGCCAATTCCCCCGGCAATCTGTTGGAGCGTATTGTAGATGGCTGTGCCGTGGGGGACCAGGTGACCCGGAAGCTGATTCATTCCTGCCGTCTGAGCCGGCATGACGACAAACGATATGCCTAAGAATAATAGGACATGATCGAACAGAACGGAGCCTCGGGTTGTGTCGCTATCGATACCGGCAAACAGCCACAGTGATAGGGCGATCATGAGCAGTCCGGGCATTATGACGAATCTCGGCCCGAATTTATCGAACAATTTTCCCGTTACAGGCATCAGTATTGCGTTCAAAATACAGCCTGGCATCAGAAGTAACCCTGTCCCGAAGGCCGTTAACTGCATCACATCCTGCATATAGATCGGCAGCAATGTCGTGGTGGCGAATAAAACCATCATGAGCACCACTATCAATACAGCTACCAAGGAAAAAGCGGGATACCGGAATACGGAAAGATCAATCAAAGGCTCTTTAATTTTGAGTTGCCGCCAAATAAGTAAGAGCAAGAAGAGCCCGCCTATAGCAATCAAACTGTAACTCCCAGGACTAGCCCCGACACCGGTCTGGCTAAAACCGTAGGTGATAAAACCAAACCCGATGGTTGACATCACAATGGATAGAAGATCGACCCGTGGTTTTGTTATTTCTGTAACATTCTTTAAATTTATGAATGCATAAATAATTGAAAACAACACGACAGGAATCACCATGTAGAACAGCCACCGCCAGTCCAAGGTATCGATAACCAAACCTGACAAAGCCGGTCCGATGACAGGGGCGACCATGATGACAAGCCCCATGAGACCCATGGCAGCCCCCCTGCGTTCTGGAGGATAGAGGGCAAGAATTGTATTCATCATCAGCGGAATCAATAATCCTGTCCCGCAAGCCTGAACAACCCTGCCTATCAGCAAGACTTCGAATCCAGGGGAGACTGCACACAAGCAGGTACCTGCTAAAAATAACGTCATTGCGGACATAAACATCCGGCGAGTCGTGAACCATTGCTGCAGCAATGCGGTCACCGGCACCAGTATGCCGATCATCAGCATATAACCGGTAGATAACCATTGTATGGTTGAAGCGGTAACGTTGAACTCACGCATTAATCCGGGAAAAGTATTAGTAAGTAAATTTTCGTTAAGGAACGCAATAAACGCACCGATGAGCAGGGCGGCTAGCATCGCCCCACTCTTCATTCTGCTTGTCTCTTGAACCTGTTCGTTCATCTTCCACCTCCAGAGAATATTCATTACCAAATCTTCACCTGTCTGATTGTGCAGATTATCCTACACCATCACCTTCTAACAAGGAGTAGAAATTATCGCGGTCTTCATCATCAAATTTGCCAAGCGCCTGTACCCTGACAAATTGATGTCCGCCATACATATCGATCTCCTCACCATTACTATTGTAGAGCGCGATCATATGACCATCCCGATTCCGCTCTATATACCCGTAACAAGCTGCCTCGGGCTCTTCGCCGAAAAAGAGTAAAAATCTGATTTTGTCCACGCTATTCATACAGATCTCCCTTCCGTATTTCTCATTAATCTGAAGACTATTTTACGTGACACTGGCCCCATTGGAAAAAGCGATATCACGCTGCATCCCCGGAATTTCATTCCTATTCAGAAATCATAAGGGGGCTCCCTCACTATATCGCTCATCCGCGCATTTTTTCTTGACGGGACGCGATTAGGGGAGTATTATACTGTGCCGGTTCATCAATCAGATTAAATCCGCTATCGCGAAAAGCTATGACCAATCATGCTTTTTACATATAACCTGCATTCTTTGCCCTCATGCTATACTCAGTACACTAAAAAGTTGTAAGGAGATGTAGCGATGATACCTTTTCGCAATGATCATGTAGGCAGCTTCCTGCGTCCTGCGAACTTAAGCCAGGCGCGTGAACAATATAAAGCAGGCAACATCACATATGAAGCCTTAAAAGCAGTAGAAGATCAAGAGATTATCCGGATTATTGAGAAGCAGAAGGAGAATGGCGTATTCGCAGTGACGGATGGGGAATTCCGCAGAAGCTGGTGGCATTTTGACTTTCTGGGCGGCTTGGACGGCGTAGAGCTGTATGAGGAGATCGACGGACCCAAGTTCCATAATATGCAGACCCGCAAGGGCGGCATTCGTGTGGCGGGTAAGGTGGATTTCTCAAGCCACCCCTTTGTGGAGCATTTTGAATTTTTGAAGAAGCATGCTGGTGACGCCGTAGCGAAGCAGACCATTCCAAGTCCCAACATGCTGATCTACCGGCTGGAGCCTGGGGCCAATAGTTATAACGACCGGGAGCAATTCCTTCAAGATACGATTGCGGCGTACCAAAAAGCTATTCAAGCGTTCTATGATGCCGGATGCCGGTACCTGCAACTGGATGATACAGCATGGGCAGACCTTTTCTCAGAAGCGGGTCACGATAAGCTGCGGGCAAAGGGGCTGGAACCGGCGGAAGAGCTCAAGATCATGCAGCGCATGATTAACGAAACCTTGGCTCATAAACCGGCAGACTTAGTGGTGACTATGCATATTTGCCGGGGCAACTATAAATCCAACTACTTCTCAAGCGGCGGTTATGATTATGCTTCTGAGGTCATTTTTGGCGGCTTAGACGTAGATGGATTATTCCTGGAATTTGATGATGAGCGTTCAGGCAGCTTCGAGCCACTGAAATATGTGAACCGGCCGGATTTGAAAATCGTGCTGGGTCTGCTCACATCCAAAACAGGCGAACTAGAAGATAAAGAGTACATTAAAGCCCGGATTGCCGAAGCAGCAACCTATGTGCCCCTTGAGCAGCTGTGCTTGAGCCCGCAATGCGGATTCTCCTCTACAGAGGAAGGCAATATTCTTACGGAAGAACAACAGTGGCGCAAACTTCGTTATGTGAAGGAAATTGCCGAAGAAGTGTGGAAGGCAGACCAAGAGACCGTTGTTGTGGAGGCCTTCATTAATGGTCACCATGTGCCCTCCCTTTCGCAGTCAGCCAAAGAGAATCCGGCGAACCCGGCTGAAATCGTAGGCTATTTCCCTGTCACTACGAAGGAACAAGCGGTGGAAGCGATTGAAGCGGCGGCAGAAGCTTTTAAAATATGGAAGAAGACCTCGATTGATGAACGTATTACCCGGATGCGTAAGGCAATAGAGAAGATTAGAGCAGCGGAGAATGAAATTGTCCATCTGCTGTCCAGAGAGCATGGCAAGCCCCTATATGATGCCCATGGTGAGATTTATGTCTCGTTAATGTGGATGGAGTTCGCTTGTAATGAAGCTGCATCCGTTCTACAGGAAGAGGTCCAGGAGCATGACCATGGTAAAACCATCCTGTCCTATGATCCAATGGGTGTGGTGGCAGCGATCAGTCCATGGAACTATCCGATTGCGTTATCTACGATTAAAATTGCTCCTGCCTTACTTGCGGGCAATACGATTGTGCTCAAACCGAGTCCGTTTGCGCCGCTGGCGGCGGCGAAGGTAGCAGAGCTGATCGCAGGTGAGTTCCCGGCGGGTGTCATCAATGTCGTTCATGGGGATGCGGATGTGGGCGTTGAACTGACTAGTAATCCTCTTGTCGGCAAAATCGCCTTCACAGGCGGAACCGCAACAGCCAAGCACATCATCAAAGCGGCTTCGGAAACGATTAAGGATATGACGCTGGAGCTGGGCGGCAATGATGCGGCGATCTTCCTGGATAGCTTTGATGTTCAAGATGAGCGGGCCATGCGCCGGATTGTTATTTCTAACTTCCTGACGACAGGCCAGATCTGTATGATTGCCAAGCGTGTATATGTACACCGTTCTATCTATGATGGTTTTGTTGAAAAATATATCGAGGCGGCTAACCGCTGGATTCGCATCGGTGATCCCTTTGATGCCAATACGACAGTAGGTCCGGTGAATAACCTGAAGCAGAAGAATTACGTGCAGGGTCTGATTGAGGGGGCGCGCCAGCGCGGAGCTAAGGTCATTCCGCTCGGCCAAATTCTGGATCAGCAGCGGTTTGAACAAGGGTATTACCTGCAGCCTACGCTTGTTCTGGACTGCGATTACCATGATCCGATTGTGGTGGAGGAGCAGTTTGGTCCTACCGTTCCAATTCTGCCATTCGACGATGTAGAGCAGGTCATTCATCTGCACAATGAGAGCATCTATGGATTGACGAGCTCGGTGTGGGGGCGGGAAGAGGATGCCGTCTTGGTCGCACGTCAGCTCGAAGCGGGCACGACCATGATCAATACAGCTGCTGTGCAAGGGCTCGATGTCCGGTTCCCGTTCGGTGGCTTCAAGCAGTCCGGTATCGGCCGTGAATACGGCGCAGAGGGCATCCGTACGTATACAGAGCTGCATGTGATCAATGTTCCGAAGACACTGGATCTTCCTTATATCCCAGAGTGAACAAAACACCTTCAAGAGAATGAGCTCTGTCGTAAGATAGAGAGATCCTTGGAGGTGTTTTTTGCGTTGGCAACTAGAGTGAGTTACCCGGTAGACCAGCATTACGAACGATATAGGAAAGCTGCTGCAAACTGGGCGTTTGCCGTTACTAGGACAGATCTCCCAACATAGACATAAGCTGATGAGAAATGCTTATGTCATGTGTAGGGATGGTGTAATATAGATGGCACAAAAGTTGAAAAAGAGAAGTACGCGGTTAACCGGAAGGATCGTTATTCCAGGCAATCCGTCGTACAATACGGCTAGAATGGAGTTCAATAGGCGCTTCTCTAAATTTCCAAGGGTCATTGTTTTTTGCCAACGAACTCAGGATGTGATCAACGCAGTCAAATGGGCACGTGAGCGGGGCATACGGCTGCGGGTACGTAGTGGACGGCATAGCTATGAAGCCTTCTCGGCTGTAAGTGGCGGTATTATTATCGATGTGAGCGAGATGAATAAGGTTAGGGTTGATCGGAAAAACAGAGTGGCCATTGTCCAAACGGGTAATCCGCTTGCCCGTGTGTACAAAAAGCTGTGGAATAAGCGGGTGGCAATTCCGGCGGGGACTGCTCCGGATGTAGGCGTAGCGGGGCTTACCCTTGGAGGGGGCATTGGACTACTTTCCCGTAAATTTGGACTTACGTGCGATAACTTGAAGCAAGTGAAGATGGTCGTAGCTTCGGGGCGATATGGGGCAAAGACGATTGTGGCAAACAGGAAAAAGCATTCCGATCTGTTGTGGGCATCACGAGGCGGAGGGGGAGGGAACTTTGGCGCTGCTACAGAATATACATTTCGGGTTAGACCGATTTCATCAGTTTCTATATACAGTATTACGTGGAAATGGCGTGATCTTGAGAAGGTGTTCCCGGCATGGCAACGCTGGGCCCCATCTGTCACGAACCGTCTAACCTCAACCATCGAGGTGTCTGCCAAACAAGTGGGCACCATTGTATCTACCGGGCAATTGCTTGGCGGTGCAGAGGAGCTGCGCCGATTGATTAGACCGCTCTTGCGAGCAGGCACTCCGGTGAAGGTGATGGTGAAGACAGTGCCTTTTATTGAAGCGACCAAATTTTTTGCCGAAGCGGACCTGAATTTGGAACCAAAGTTTAAAATAACCGGGGCCTACGGATTCCAACCATTGCCGCCTGAAGGAGTACGAATTATACGCGACTTTTTATCTAAAGCACCCAACAGGCACTCTAGCGTGTGGAGCCAGAGCTTAGGTGGTGCAGGAAGCGCGGTGAGTCGAGTATCGCCTGCTGAAACGGCCTATCCTCACCGGAAGGCTGAGACAATCTACGAACTGTCAGCCCGGTGGAGAAACAGCAGGGAGCAGGAGCGGAATATTCAGTGGGTGGAAAGGTTCCGCAGAGCGTTGCGTCCCTTTGTTAAAGGGGATTATGTGAATTTTCCCGATTTGCAGATTAAGAACTGGCCCAAGGCGTACTATGGCGAGAACTTTGGCCGATTGAAGCAGGTGAAGCGAAAGTACGATCCTCATAATGTGTTTCGTTTTGCTCAGAGTATTCCAGTCGGTAAACAGATCAGAAAATGACAATATGTTCTCCACGGTGAGTTTAGAAAACTAATCAACAAAGATGCGGCTGGAGCGTAGTACACTAAATCGGGTCGTATCTTTGTTAATAATCATTAAGCAAACGGGCAGTTTTTTGGAGAAACATGATATCATTAAGGAGCGGGACTGCTCAAAGTACGGGTTTAAGGAGATAAAATCATGAAGAAAAAGAAGATTGCTTGTTTACACGCCCACTATTCAAATATCCAGTATATTCAAAACGCTCTTACCTCTGATGAGTTGGAATTGGTTCATTTTGTGGATCCTGGTTTGATGAGTAGAATTACATCAGATAAAAATTTCGATGAAGGACAAGCCAAAAATAAAGTCATCGAACAAATAGAATGGATATCACAAGCAAATGTTGAGGCTATTCTTATCACATGTACTAATTATATTGCTCTTCTTGAAGAAAACCGGCTTCATACATCTATTCCCATAATAAAAATTGATGAGCCTTTCTTTAGTTCGGTCTGCAGTATTACAGAACCACAAGTTCTATTATTCACTAATCCAGCAACCGTCGCAGGGACAATGAGCAGGCTTAATGAATTTGCTTCTATACAGGATAAGCCAATTCATATTGAGGCACGTGTCATAGAGAATACATTTGAGCTAATCATGCAAGGTAAAAATGAGCAATACGTTGAAGAATTATCAAAGTACATAAAGGGGATACTTGCATCAGAAAAAAACAAGAAAATTTCTGTTGCACAATTATCTATGGTGGAATCAGCCGTTAAAGTTGAGCAAGAATTAAATGTGAAAATCGGGAATCCGTTGGATTCACTGATAATACATTTCGAGAGCTTGTTGCTCAACTAACGGGGAATGTGAACATTAGGCAGACAACATTAAACCGATCAAAATCCTTAGTGGACTTTGATCGGTTTATTCCGTATTTTTCCGAAGAAAAATCGAACGAAATATTCTTTATTCCCCAATATATAGTGTAAGACCGAAGGGAGGGGTGATGAATGGAGCATCCAAAAGAATATTCTCAGCTCATTACGCTTACGCTAGCCGGCAGTCGTGAAGCATTTAGTGAGCTATATGAAGCTACGATTAGGGATGTATATCAAACCGTTCATTTCCTCGTTCGCGAAACAACTGAGGTGGATGATATCGTTCAGGAGATTTATATTCAAATGCGCAGATCTCTTGACCATTTTGACATCAGTCGTCCCTTTAGACCCTGGCTTATGGGAATAACAGTGCGACAAATTCATGCCTACCGGAGAAAGAGATGGACGCATCTCCGAATTCTTAAGAAGGCAGAGCAGGTCAATTTGGTGGTGGAGCCTGAATTCACAAGTAAGATTGTCGACAAGATCTCTAACCACTCCTTGCTTGCTAGCGTAGATAGTCTTCCGTATAAGCTGAAGCAGGTGATTATTCTGCATTATTTAAATGAATTATCGCAGGAGGAAAGTGCCGTAATCCTCGGGATTCCTCTAGGTACCGTGAAATCCCGTATTCATGCTGCACTGCGCAAGCTTCGTCAGAAGCCAGAGAATCAGACTCTTTTTAAGGGAAAGGTGGAGGATCTGCATGAATTTCAATGAAAAGCTGCGAACAGTTCTGCAGGAAGAGGCCAGAAATTTAAATGCCACACCGGAACTGAAGGAGAGAATACTAAATCAGACCGTAACCGGACAAGGGGGAAAACGAATGAAAAAGAAGTGGATCGTAGCAGGCGTTTTGGCAGCTACTTTATTAATTCCTACTGGAGCGTTTGCCGGATATCATTATCTGGCGGATAGTATGTATGGTTCGAAAGAAGCAGCTGCTACGATTGGCCTAAGCCAGCAGAAATATGAGGAGTTAGAGGCCAAGCTGCAGAGGTTGAAGCATAATTTTAGCGAGGAAGAAGCTGCCAAGGTTATGTCCTTATTGAAGGAATTAGGCGATTACAATCTGCTTGCGGCAGATTCCAAGGGGAGTTTTCACATAGAACGGCTTAATGCAGAAGATCAGAAGGCTTACAAGAAATTACTGGTGGAGCTTGAACCGTATTTCAAGAAAATGAACGAAACGGATAAATCCAAGGCAAAGGTATCTGGCACAGATCGTGGCGCTTTCTGGGATAGCTTGCTTGAGAAGGCTGAACAGAGACTCACTAAACAGGAGTATAGGGAGCTTGAATCCATAATAAATGAGTTGAAAAGCTATGATGCCAAGGTAACTGATGCAGACGGAAGTGTTCATATGGATCGGTTGTCGACAGAAGAAATACAAAAGCAAGAGAAGTTATTGGAGGTGCTCACTCCTTACGTTGATAAGATAGACACAATGATGAAACCGAGCTCTTAACCCTTACTCTCTCAGCATGGCTTAAAAATCAGTCATTATAAACCAAAACTCGCAGGAGCTTTATTTATCAGCAAACTGACCATAGAGCAGGGTAGGTCGGGAGGGTGCGTAAATGGGCTTTTGCGAGTTTTTTGTGCTACAAAATTTCTTAGCAAAAAACTACATGAAGCCGATAGATAAAGAAGAAGAAATGAGTAGGAGAGGGATACTCTTGGCTAATTTTTCATGGGGTCACCAAATGAAAATGAAGTACATCTTTTTATTCCTGGGGTTACTATTAGTTGTTCTATCAGGCTCACGCTTATTATGGATGGAGTTGTTTGGCGGTTTACAACAGGATTCGATAAAAAACGGGGAACTCCATTTGCGTAATTGGAATGCAGAAGACGGGCAGATTGTTTTGCTTGACGGGGAATGGGAATTGTATTCCTCATATTGGTTCAAGGATGGCAAAAAGCAGCAGGGCTTGGCCTTGAGTGAGCCAAGGATGATTCAAGTTCCAGGGGGATGGAACCAAGCTGTGCATCCCGGGACCTCTACTCCATATGGATTCGGCTCGTACCGCTTACGAATATATGTGAATCCGCAGCAGGATCTCAACTATAGTATTCGTGTGCCAAGTATACGCACTTCGTCGGAAGTATACGTAAACGGCCGGTTACTGGCTAAATCCGGGCGGGTAGCAGATTCAGAAGAAGTCTCTATCGCTAAGAATCTTCCGTATTCTACAACCTTTAGGGCCGACAAAGATGGTGTAATCGAATTGGTAATTCAAGCGTCCAATTATGTGGATAGCCGGAGCGGTGGCATTGTCCGGTCTATTAAATTCGGGACAGAAGAAGCAATTACCCAGGAGATGAAACTTTCGGTATCTATGCAGGTTCTGACAACGGTTATCTTTCTGATCCATTCTGCCTATGCGTTTATATTATTTGTATTGGGTAACAAGCAGACAAAGTTGCTGTATTTCTCTTTGCTGACATTCTCTTTCACACTAAGCGGTGCGTTAAGCAGTGATGAGAAGCTGTTCCATCAAATCATTTATATCGGCAACGTATGGGATTTCCGGCTATCCAATGTAGCTTTTTTAGTTGGAGCCTATGCATTATTGGAGTGTACGAATCATCGCGAACTAGCTCTTTGGCACAGAATATATCCTGTATTTAGGGCACTGATCTTGGGGACCGCAGGGATTACGCTATTGTTGGATACATATCAGTTAACCAGCATCTTCCCTGTGTATAATCTGCTAGGCGGTACTGCTGGAGTCGTTGCAACGATTGCGATCTGTAGAACAGTGGTCAAGGATATGAGAGGGAATCTGTTATTGTTGTTCTCCATCCTTGCGTTGATCCATCATGTGATCTGGATGCTCTTCTGGCGGGAGGGCGGTTATAATCTTCTCTATTATCCGTTTGATTTGATTATTTCAATGGGGTGTTTGGCCTCAGTATGGTTTAGGAATTATTTTAAAATGTACGAAAACACGAATGAGCTAGCAACAACCTTGCAAAGAATGAATGATCATAAGGATCAATTCCTGGCGAATGTTTCACATGAGTTCAAAAATCCGCTGCACAGCATGCTCAACCTATCACAATCTGTTATGAAACGGGAACAGCATGTAATGCAGGCAAGAAGCATCAAAGAGCTTGAAACTGTTTCTTCTGTAGGGCACCGGCTAACCTTGATATTAAACGATTTGATTGATGTGATGAGCCTGCGGGAAGGCAATCCCCGTATCAGCAAAAAGGTTATACCGATCCAGCCGATCGTGACGGGAGTACTTGATATGCTGCAATTGAATGCAGAGGTGAAATCTATACAAATTACAAATCAAATTCCTAAAGATTTTCCTCTGGTCCATGCAGATGAGAACCGGATTATTCAGATCCTCTTTAATTTACTTCATAATGCTGTGAAATACACAAATGATGGATTTATTTTGATTTCGGCTTATGTAAACGACGGGAGGGCTTATATCGTTGTTGCTGACACCGGAATTGGAATGGATGAGGACATGCTTAAATGCCTATTCCATCCATACGAGCAAGCCAACACAACGGAGACCATGATTGAAGGCGGCTTCGGGTTAGGGCTGAGTATAAGCAAACAACTGGCGGAGCTTCATGGGGGCACATTGGATGTAACCTCCATTAAAGGAGAAGGTTCGCAATTCAGCTTCTCTTTACAACTGGCAGGCTTGGAAGCGGAGGCGGAGAGTGCGCCGGCCAAATCTTTTGAACCGTTACCCATATCTGCTGTGGCAATTCAAGAACCTGTTCCAATGAACATGGACAACGCAAGCCCCCTGAGTGATGAGACACCGGCAACGTTCTTCAAGATGGATTCCGACCGTCCGGTTCTATTAATTATTGATGATGATCCTGTTAACCTTCAAGTGCTTGAAGCCATACTGCCACCAGACGAATATGATACAACCATGGTAACCAGTGCCAGACAGGCGTTGGCTATTCTGGGCACGAAGGAATGGGATGTGGTAATCTCTGATATCATGATGCCGATGATGTCCGGATATGAACTGACACGAAGGATTCGTGAGCGATTTACCTTCACAGAGCTTCCTGTTCTGCTTCTTACTGCAAGAAGCCAGCCACAGGATATACATAGCGGTTTCCTGGCGGGAGCTAACGATTATGTGACGAAGCCGGTAGAAGCCATAGAACTTAAATTGCGGATACAGGCGCTAACGACGATTAAGCAATCCATTCGGGAACAGCTGCGATTAGAGACTGTATGGCTGCAAGCCCAAATTAAGCCTCATTTCTTGTTTAATGCTTTGAATGCTATATCAGCGTTAACGGATATTAATCTGGAGAAGATGCGTGATTTGCTTGATGAATTCACTAATTATCTGCGAAACAAATTTAAATTCCAGAACATTGAAAGTCTTGTTCCGGTTGCAGAAGAGCTGAGTTTAGTGCGTTCTTATTTATATATTGAACAGGTGCGGTTTGAAGAGAGGCTGCAGGTGATTTGGGAGATTGATGATCACAGGTGCATCAAAGTCCCGTTTCTTACGATTCAGCCTCTCGTTGAGAATGCAATTAAACATGGAATTATGAAGCGCAAGCGTGGAGGCAGCATTGTCATACGTATTTCTTTCGTGGAGACCCGGGCAGAGATCACAGTTAAAGATGATGGGGTCGGAATGGATGAGGTTCAATTGCAGCGATTATTGGAAAGGCGTAAAAGCAGTAGTTCCGGCGTTGGATTAATCAATACGGATCAGCGCTTGAAGCGGCATTTCGGAACAGGCCTTCATATCACAAGCTCGCTGGATGCAGGGACAACGGTAACTTTTCACGTTCCGCTCAGCAGTAATGAATAAAAATGATGAGATCGGCCGGAAGGATGAAGCCGAAACGGTACCGTCCTTTAAAAGGACGGTACCGTTTCCACTTGTACAGTTTAGTTTCGTACGCAGCGTTAATGTTATCCACATTTCGTTATCCACGTGATTTAGACTTCGGCTTCTCCAAGCGGCTACGTTCACGCATAGCGTTGATTTGTCTGGCATGTCTTTCGTCCCGGCGGCCTTGTCTCGTTCGGAGTTGGCTCAGCATAACGAGCAGGCCCAGGGTGCCGAGTACATAAGAGACGATGGGATTCACTTCATTCCACAGGTTGACCCCGGCCAGAAGTAATACTGCGCCAATGATGGTGGCAATCAACCGCTGTGTATTTTTATTCTGCGTCTCGATTAATTTTTGCTCGAGGGAGCTCGCCAGCTTGACCCTTAAGCCTCCGCTATCCATTTTATCGATTGCAGACATGAACTTCTTGGTCGTTGGAAGGATGTCTTTGAGCATATTCTTGCCATCCTCTACAACTTTGGAGATGACACTTCCCCGCAGATCCCTCCGCACCACCTGTTCCACATAAGGCTTAACCGTCCCGACCAGATCAAGATCCGGGTCCAGTCCGGTACAGAGTCCGTACACGGTGCCTATGGCTTTGCCCAGGAATGTGGTATTGGCAGGTAATTGAAAAGGCTGGGAGTAAAGGAAATTACGCAGTTCTTCCACATTGTCGCCTGATGTCACAAAACTCAGATCGAACGTATCGCCGTTGATTTGTTCGAATAATAACGTAAGATTCCTGGAGAAGACCTCCAGATCTACATTGCGTCTTAAAAATCTCAACCGGTTCAGGGCATCGATGGCACCGTGGGCGTCTTTTAAATATACGGCCAGCAGAAGGGCTACCATCTGGGTCTTCATATCACGGGCGATCCGCCCGACCATTCCAAAATCAATCAAGGCGATGGTGCCGTCAGGCTGCACGAGCACATTGCCCGGGTGCGGGTCTGCGTGAAACAAGCCATTCAATAAAATCTGTTCCACGAACATTTCGATCAGCGATGTTGCCAGTTGGGTCCGGTCTACCCCCCAAGCCTCGAGCTTGGCGAAATCATTGATTTTGACACCTTCCATAAACTCCATGGTCAGCACCTGCGATGTAGTACAGGACCAATGGATGTGCGGAATCACGACATCCTTCCGGTGGGCTAGCTGCTGCTTGAACTCTTCGGCATTACGCCCTTCTTGCTGATAGTCGAGCTCCTCCATAATGGTGTCATGAAACTCATCATACACGGCATCAAGGTCCATGAAGTCTGTAATCATCTTCTGGCGCTTCAATAACGAAATAGCGACCTGAATGGATTTCCAATCAATCGCGATAATGTCCTCCACCCCAGGCCGCATCACCTTCACGGCGACTTGCTCACCTGTCCGTAAGGTGGCCCGGTGGACCTGTCCGAAGGATGCTGCTGCAATAGGAGTCTCGTTGAACTCAGCATACATCTTGCTGATGGATACCCCGAGTTCACGCTCTACCTTCTGCTCGATCTCGGAGAAATCTACGAATTCTACAGAATCCTGCAGCTTGGACAATTCTTCAATAACTTCCTTCGGCAGCATATCCACCTGCGCACTCACATGCTGCCCAAGCTTGATAATTAGCCCGCCCATATCCATGGCGGTTGTCGTGAAATACGCTGCCTGCTTGCGGTATAAGGCCCGTTGCTTCGCTGCAAAGCGCCGCCTTGACATCACAACCTTCAGCTTGCCCAGCCACCAGAAATCCCAGGCGAACTTGAAAATCATCCGCATGGTTCTTCTGAACCTTGCATCCTTCATTAATTTCAGGAATTCGCTCATACTTGTTCATCTACCACAGAGTCATTATGCTGCATCCCAAATCTCTCCTTCTAATCATCCATGAGCCTAATTGTATGATATTTCATACCAGACAGATATACAATTAAAGGCTTGAGCGGCTGGCTGCTGATGACTCAGGTTCGTCCCTGAATGCCCGGCGGCCGAGCAAGCCGACCACCAAAGCCAGCGATGTCAAAACCGCCGCCAGCAGATACAGGTTGACGATCCCGAACCGTTCGGCCAGTCCCGCCATGACCAGCAGCGAGATGCAGAACACCAGATGCAGCAGCGAGGCTTGCGCCGACAGCACCTTGGGCAGCATCTGCTTACTGGTGCTGCGCTGGATGAGGGTACGCCGGTTAATCACCGACAGCTCCGCGAACGGTCCCATCAGCAGGACAAGGACCAGTGCTATATACGGCTGGGTATTCAGAGCATACACCATGGTGAGCAGGCCATAGCCCGCCATACCGATGAGCATCGCCCCCAGATAACGGTTGCCGATGAGACGCGCTGCCGACAGGACCAGCAGCCCGCCGCCGACCGTTCCTGCGAAATAGGCTGCGTTAATGAAGCCCCACCATTCTTCGCCTTGCTTCAGCGCCACCTGGACGAAGGCCAGCGTGAACGCACCGACCCAGACCGAGCCTCCAAGCATGTCGATGATGTCCATGAAGGTCAGCATCCGCAGGCGGGGCATACGCCAGATGACTTGCCAGCCTTCGGTCAAGGTCTTCCACTTCGAAGCGGATGGGGGTACCGGCTCCAAGCCCGCCGGCTGCCCCTGCATCTGAGCCATTGCTTCTGCTGGTTCTCTCACGCCAAGCGTAAATGCGGCCGCCAGCCCATAGATGGCCGCTGTCAGCAGCAGCGCCGGGCTGGGCCCAAGGAATGCGACCAATAGGCCGCTCAGTCCCCAGCCCGCAAACTGCACGACCTGATCGCTGACGCTGATCAGACCGTTGGCTTGAAGCAGCCCTTCCTCCCGCGTTACAAGCCGCGGCACCAGCGCATTACGGGCTGGAACGGTCCAGCCATCGAGGAAGGACATGACGAAGACCAGAGCAAAGACAAGTGTGAGTGAAGCAGCCGCGCCGTTAAGCTGCAGATACAGAGCCAGCAGCACAAACAGCAGGAACTGGCCTGTCTGTGAGATCAGCAGCAGTGAGGGCAGCTTGATCCGGTTGATGAGCAGCGGCGCAATGAAGCCGCTCACCATCTGGGCCGAGCTGCGCATCAGCGGCATCAGGGCCGCCGAGACAAGGGAATCCGTCCGGTCCAGCACCAGCACTGTCAGGGCCATAATATACAAGACATCGGCAGCATTCGCCGCCGTCTGGGTCGTCCAGAGATAATAGAAGGAACGTGTTAACAAGCGTGGTCTCAAGAAATTTCGGGCCTCCATTTCTGCATCCATAACGTCAAATGTAAGATAAGGATAACAATAATGGAAATTTAAGATTTTGACAAACCTCACTAAGGGAATATGAAGCCGTTAGATTGTTCATTTCATATGACGGGTTAACGCCCAGAATATCAGAGCCAGAGCACTGACCATTGCACCGAGCAGACACACTCCGTTCCAGCCCCAGTATGCATACATACTGGTCGAAGCAATCGATCCGGTGGCGCTGCCAATCGAATAGAAGACCATGTAACCGGCAGTAAGCCTGCTGCGGGCTTCCGGGCGCAGATGAAGGATCATGCTCTGGTTGGTGACGTGTACGGCTTGTACGGCCAGGTCAAGAAGGATAATCCCAATGATTAACGCGAGCAGCGAATGCGGAGTATAACTGATTGGCAGCCATGAAAGAAGCAGCAGAGTCAATGCCACGCCGGTGGTCTTTTGCCCCAAACCCCGATCGGCCAGACGGCCTGCCCGCGCTGCTGCTAACGCCCCGGTAACTCCGGCGAGACCAAACGCTCCAATCGCGGTATGTGACAGGGACAGCGGCGGAGCGCTGAGCGGCAGCACCAGGGAAGTCCACAAGATACTGAATGCGGCGAAAATCAGCAGGCATAACACAGCACGGATTCGCAGCAGCCGTTCTTGTGCGAATAGCGTGAACAGTGAACGGAGAAGCTGCGGATAGGATAAGGATTCTCTCCGGGGCTCAGACTGCGGCAGGACCCTGAACAATACACCTGCCATGATTAACGTGAGTCCTGCGGAGACAAGGTAGACCGAACGCCAACCGGCCAGATCCGTTAACGCGCCGGCGAATGTCCGCGCCAGTAGAATACCAATGACAATTCCGCTGGTCACCACACCGACCGTGCGCCCGCGTTCAGCCGGGGCAGCCAAGGTGGCTGCGAATGCAACAAGCGTCTGTGTCACTACTGCAAGCAGTCCGACCGTAGCTATACCTATGAATAACACCATGCTGGTGGGGGCAGTGCCCACAACAACCAAAGCCAGCACGGATACCAGCATCTGTCCGGTAATCAGCCAGCGCCGACCCAGCAGATCACCCAGCGGCACCAGCAACAGTAGTCCGATGGCGTAACAAATCTGAGTCACTGTAATCACGATGCCGACGGAAGAATGCGTAATCCCGAATTCGCTGGAGATCGCGTCCAGTAAGGGCTGGGCGTAATAAATGTTGGCTACCGCCAGTCCGCAGGTGATGGCAAATAAGAGCGCAACCTTACGGGTCATTAAAGATGCAGATACTGGTTCTGCTGCTACGTCATTAAATTTCGGTTCTTTCACAAAGCCCGCCAAACATAACGCCTCCTTCGATATATGGATATAATAACATACTGATCGGTATGAAATAATTCCTGATAAATATACCGCTAACCAAAATTAATTGTCAAGGAGTAACTGTGTATGTTCACTCTGATTGACAGGAGGATCTGCGGCAAATACAATCGTAATATACCATTCGATATGAAATGAGGGAGTTCTATGGCCCGACCGCGTGAATTTGATCAGGATAGGGCGCTAGAGGCAGCTATGCATGTATTTTGGGAAAAAGGGTTCGAAGCGGCCTCCTTAAGCGACTTAACCGCAAGAATGGGCATTCAGCGTCCAAGCCTATACTCTGCCTTTGGAGATAAAAAGGGATTATTTGAAGCTGCCCTGCGAAAATATACGAGTTCCCATGCCGCCTATGTCCGGGGCAGTCTGCACAAGCATTCTTCGGTGAAAGAGGCATTCCGTATTTTTTTTGAAGATGTGGTGTCCAAAGAATATGAGAAAAGCCCGAGCACGGGGTGCTTCTGTATTAATTCAATGGTGGAACTGGCTCCCCATGATGAGAAATTTGAGATCCTGACCAGGGAACATCAGATGTATCTCTCGGTGATTTTCCAGGAAACGCTTGAACGGGGTATACAGTCAGGGGAGCTGGATGCAGGGATAAATGCCAAGAATCTGGCGCAGACGCTGGTCATTTCGTTAATAGGACTTACGGTGTTCCTGAAGTCCCGTCCGGATAGGGTAGTGATTGATAACTTTGTGAAACAGATACTTACTTTAGTAGCCATAGCTTAATCAAAAGAAGGTAGGTGATTGCTATCTTTATGGAATCAAGCAAAGAGAGGGAGTTCTCCTTCGATATCCGCAGAACAGTGATCTTAGGTGCATACATGCGGGATTGGCAGATGCCGGAATGCCGGATCATCTTAAGCAAGCCCGATACAGCCGTCCATGTTGAGGTTTACTATTTTCCGGCTGTGGACGAGACTAGGGTGGCGAGGTTCGCAACAGTTGGGTTATCCGCGGCTCACCGCCCGAATGGACAAGCTGTGGGTACGGAGTGGATGATGGCTCTAACCTCTGACTTGGGCGGAGAGCCTGTGGACCGGATATTTACCTATCTCTGTGATCTTATCGCCCATCATATAGAGGGTGCAGGTGATTCACGGATACCTAGAGTGATGGAAGAGAGTCCGCTGGCCCCGGCTAACTGGACAACTACTGCCCTGTTGCTGGATGAGCTGAGGGGAGAAAGTGAAGAGCTGGAGGAGATTCAGGTCGGGAGCGAGAGGGTTGAGATCCTATGGGCGCTACCAGTCACGGCGCAGGAGGCCGCATTAATCTTAAGTGAAGGCGTGGAGGCCTTTGATTCCTACATCGAAGAGATCGAGCATTCCATTATTGATCCGCGGCGCTAGTCAGACTCCAGTTCGCCGATACGTTCTGCGCTGTATAACTGGTTCAGATGCTCGATGTGGTTGACTCCCCAATCATTCATGGCCTGCATAATGCCTGACAGGCTTCGCCCGTATTCCGTGATGGAGTATTCCACCTTCGGCGGGATTTGGTGGTAAATCTCACGGTGGACAATATTATGGTATTCCAGCTCACGCAACTGCTGTGTGAGCATTTTTTTGGTGATCTCAGGAATGGCCCGCTGTAATTCGCTGAATCTCATAGCTCCGTTATTGAACAGGCGCAGCAGAATGACAGGCTTCCATTTCCCCACGAAGATTTCTAATGCGGATTCGAATTTGCAGTAGGTCATATCGCTGCCCCCTTGATTCACGTAAGGTATCTTTGAAGTAACTAGGTTTAATTAAAGTGTCTACTTCTCATGGGAAACCCTTCATATTATTATGCAGCTAAGGTTTCTGTAGCGCAAGAAGAACCGCCTGCCCGGGTGGAGGGGACCCGGATGCGGCTTGCGTAAACATATGAGAAGGAGTGACATTGTATATGAATATCGTGTTATGGGTCTTACAGATTGTTCTAGGTGCGGGGTTCTTGTATTCGGGTTGGCTGAAGGCATTTCAGTTGGACTCGGCCCGCGCGGCCTGGAGCTGGGTGAATGATGTGCCGCAGGGGCTGGTTATGGGAATCGGCATCGCTGAGCTGCTGGGGGTCTTAGGGTTAATTTTGCCGCTGGCTCTTCGCATCCAGCCGCAGCTTACCCCGCTCGCCGCTATGGGTCTGGCTGCTGCCGCAGGCTCCGGTCTGGTCTTCCATCTATTGCGGGGCGAACCGAATGTGTGGATCAACATCATCTTTATAGTACTGGCGGTCATCATTGCTGCCGGCCGATTCCGGCTGTTGCAGGGAGGTTAAGCCCCGTCCCTTGACCACGCTGGATGGATTACTACAGCTATCATTATTAATGATACTCACCTTCTCTTCTAATCATTTTACCTAACCGCTGTAACAGCCTACACTTTGTATGAAGCCACTACAGCGTAACAGGAGGATATGAAGATGAAGGCAATTACACTTGGACCGCAGGGTCTGAAATATACGGATCATCCGGACAAGCGTCCTGAACAGAGGCAGGTCAAGGTAAGGCTACAGACAGCAGGACTCAATCACCGGGATTTGTTCATTATCGCTGCTGCTTCTGCTACAGAAGGTGCGTCTGGTCCGATTCATCCTTGCGTGCTTGGTTCAGACGGGGCTGGCGTTATTGAAGAGACGGGTGAAGGGGTAAGTGGATTATCTCAGGGAATGGAAGTCATCATTAATCCATGTCTCGGATGGAATCGGGCGGATGAGGTACCTGTGGTTCCTGACATATTGGGTTACCCTGCAGACGGGACTTTTGCGGAATATGTGATTGTGCCTGAGCAGAATGTTGTGCCTAAGCCAGCGTATCTGTCCTGGGAAGAGGCGGGTGTGTTACCCCTAGCGGCACTTACTGCGTATCGGGCGTTATTCACTAGAGGGGGCCTGAAGCGGGGCGACCATGTGCTGATTCCGGGCATTGGCGGCGGAGTGGCTACGTTTGCTGCTCTAATGGCGGCAGCGGCTGGGGCGCAGGTTACGGTCACGTCCAGAAGTGAAGCGAAGCGTGCGCAAGCTCTACAATTACCGGTTACACGGGTTATAGACAGCAACAGCCGTTGGCGGGAGGAGCTTCAGAGCAACCCTGTAGACCTGATCCTGGATAGCGTGGGTCCTGCGACATTCGAGCAATACTTCGAGGTCATCAAGCCGGGCGGGAGAATCGTCATGTTCGGCGCAAGCTCAGGCGATGATCTCACCATTCCGGCCAGAGCGATATTCTTCCCGCAGCTTCAGGTGCTTGGAACATCCATGGGCAGCCATGAAGAGTTCACCGCGATGCTTCGGTTCATGGAGCAGCATCAGATACACCCTATCATGGATAGCGTGTATTCCTTAGCGGAGACTCCGCTTGCACTTCAGCGGATGGAACGCGCGGAGCAGCTCGGGAATATTGCCCTTAGAATAGGCTAAGGGTACAGAGACAGGACATGCAGGCGCTACTGATTCGGCCCGATTGCCTTGCGCCAGCTGAATGTGATCGGTTTTTCGTCTACACTAAAAACGCTACTGACATAACGTTGTCAGTAGCGTTTTTTTATCATTAGACATGTACACATTCAAGAGAGGATGAACACTTATGAATTTCGCTTCGATACGCATCATTACTGACGACATCGATCGTCTGGTTGAGTTCTATGAGCAAGTGACAGGGGTGACGGCAGAGCGGCCCGCTCCGGTATTTGCGGAATTCGTTATGCCCACATGTACTCTGGCCATCGGCCACTCCAAGACAGCACAGCTATTCGGCGCAGATGCTGTAGTGGCGGGAAGTAACCGCACGGTTATTATGGAGTTCCGCGTTGACGATGTTGAAGCGGAGTATGCACGCTTGAAGCCAGCTGTTGAGGATTGGGTACAGGAGCCAACCACGATGCCGTGGGGGAACCGCTCGATGCTGTTCCGTGATCCCGACGGCAACCTGGTGAACCTTTTTCAGCCGGTGACGGAGGATGCAATGAAACGGTTTGCTGGCAGGTAATAACAGAGGTGCAGGCGGGTTAGATCATAACGCTCCTGCATCTCTTGCCGTATAGAACGTCGGATAGATCGGGCGGTAATGCAGTTCGTCTCTGATCCGCGAGGTATCGACAATCATGTCCCATGGATCATATGGCTGCTGCAGAGCTTCAGGCGCGGGTTCGGCCTGATGAAGCTGAAGCATCTCGGCCACGGAGATCGGTGCATCATCAGCCACATTATAGATGCGTCCGTCGATGCCCGGCGTGAAGGCGGCGAGCATCAGTGCCTGGCTGATATCCGCATGATGGGCCATATGGATGCGTCTGGCCGGATTCCATTGGCTGAAATAAGGCAGTACCTCCGCGATATGGGGGTCGCGCTCACCGTAGACGAAGGGAAAACGTACAATACGCAGCCCTAAGCCCTGTTCACGGTGAAGTGCCAGCAGCGCCGCTTCAGCTTCCGCCTTACTCTGGGGATAGGCAAAAGCAGGCCGGAGGCCATCCTCCTCCCGGCTGGGCCGCGAATGACCTCCCGGTCCGTAGACGTGGTTGGTGCTTGCGAATACGTACCTTGGCACATCCGCATCCAGCGCTGCACGGGCCAAAGCCACAGCACCGTCAATATTGGCTATTCGGGTGGTCTGCTCATCCACGCCGCGGAACTGGGCGGCTAAGTGAACCACAACGCCAATGTCCCGCAGTGCCTCAAGATATCCTTCCGGCTGCAGAAGATCGCCTTCTACGCATTCAGCCCCTTGCTGGCGAAGCTCCTCCACCCTGGCAGTATCCCTGACCAAGAGTTTAACCTGATGGCCGCGCTGGAGCAGACGCGGAACCAGACGGCTTCCTACCTTACCTGTTGCTCCAGTTACAAAAATCTTCATCCTCAGATCCTCCTAAGTTGTTAAGTCATAGGAGGAGTATAATGGGACGCGCGAATAGCATCCTTCCTGCCTTTATCGTATGATTGGGAGTGTCAGGATAAGGAGGCGATTCTATTCTATGGAGAACGTTTCTTCCAAAATATCATTGGGTGAATTTCTGCGTACGCGCCGGGAACGCCTTACGCCGGAGGATGTGGGGCTGAAATCTTATGGGCGGCGGCGGATTACAGGGCTGCGCCGGGAAGAAGTGGCCCAGCTTGCCCATATCGGAACCTCGTGGTACACCTCCCTGGAGCAAGGCCGGAACGTCAATCCATCGGAGGAAGTGCTTAATAATATTGCCAGAGCCTTGCGGTTAACAGAGGATGAACGCCAGCATCTGCATCTTCTTGCCAGACCGGTACAACAGGACAGGGAAGCGGATCTGCACATTCCTGCGGGCATTGAACGGATGATCCAGGCGCTAGGTCCGCATCCGGCATTTGTGCTGGGGAGATATTGGGATATGCTGATGTGGAATCAGGCGGCTGAGCTTGTGTTCCGGTTACCTTCGTGTGCGGATGCGGTGCCGGAGAGAATCAACTGGGTCAGATATCTTTTGACAGGGCTGGGGCCATCCGTAGAGGGTTGGGGAACTGGAGCCAAAGTCCTGATTGCCCAGTTCCGTGCGGATTACGCGCGCTTCCCTGATGATGCGGGGTTTAAGCAGCTCATCGAAGAGTTCATGCAGAACAGTCAGCTCTTTCGCGAGATCTGGCCGCTTCATGAGGTTCAGGCTATAGCAGACCACCACAAACAGAGATATGATCCCCGGATCGGCGAGATGGAGTTTGAGCATGTGACCCTGCAGCCTCCGGGTAATCCGGACCTGAAGGTGATGATCTACACAGCTTCAACAGAGACAAGTGAGCGGCTGCAGCGTATGCTGGAGACTCTTGGGGCAAAAGCGAAATAGAAACTAAAAAAGCTGGGAGGCCCCTTGAGCGCCTCCAGCTTTTTTGTACATAAATCGGACCTAGTAGGGGTAGTCCTAATTGCAATTTGTACAACTAAATCGCCGGATGTGCCGCCAAATCTCTTTTTAGATGTATTTCGTGCAATTAAAATGCCTCTAGTTCTGGATTTTTGCCCATCCAGGCAAATTTAGTTGTACAGACTACAATTAGAAGAAGATGGACTTCCGTTTCACTGTTTTTAGTTGCACAGAATACACTTACCCCTGTTTTTTCGCTACAGATACAGCCTCATCCCTTACCGCATTTATGGACTGAAATCACTTGATTAACTAGGATGGTCTTTTACCCTTGAGAAGGGAAAACGGGGCGGTTAACAGAAATGGTATAGGAGACAGAAAATCAGTGAAACGGAAGGATAGAGCCATGAGTAACTTAATTCTGAAGCATTGGACGGAGGAGTGTGAGCTGCCCGGGATCAATTGTATTGCTTGGGCAGATGGCAGCATTACGATTCTGAATATTGAGATCTTTTACGACCCCAATACCCGTCAGCGTACAATGACCTGTTCCCCCTTGTGTGACACAACGATTGAGAGCATTGTGAAGTATAACGATGATCCTTGGACCATTGTTGATGCATGGATGAGTCTGGATTATGAGGGCGGTACAATCTACGGCGGGGACGGGCAGATGGGGAATGAGGGCTTCATTGCCTGCACCGGTGCGGACGGCAATATGGTTTGGGCTATTTTCTCGGATGTCACCAATCCTATCAAGCAATTAAGTATTGAAGACCGGACATTAATCGCGATGAATGAGCATGATGAGCTGAGGATCGAGATCAATCTGGATCATCTTACAGAGATGAGGCTGATCCCATGCCGCAAGTAGAATCAAGAAATGCCTTTTCCAGTATTCTAGAATGAACATAGAGCGGTTGGAACGAGGGGGTGAGCGGACGGTGTACGAGTGGCACAGGCAGATCCAGACCATTGTCGATGATATGGACCAAAGCATTAAGCAGCATAACAGTGAGGCCATAACGCTGCAATCTCTTGCTGACAAGCTGGGTTATTCGGAGTTTCATACGACGAGGAAGTTCAAAGAGATATCCGGGATGCAGCTTAGGGATTATCTTCGCCACCGGAAGCTGGCTTTTGCACTGAAGGAGGTGCGGGACAGCGGAAAAAGCATTCTGGATATTGCGCTCGACTATGGATTCTCCTCCCATGAAGCTTTTACGCGCGCGTTCAAGGTGACCTATGGTGTGGCCCCAAGCGAGTACCGGAGGCACCCGTACCCTGTCGTCCTGCGGACCAAAATCAACCCGTTTGACCGCTACTTTTTCGGACTAGGAGAGGTTGGCATGATCAAATCTACAGAAGAGGTTAAGATTTATTTCGTCACCATTCCCGCGCACAAATTCCTGCACATTAAGAACTACGAGAGCAACGGGTACTGGGATTTCTGGCAGAAGCAGAGCCTGATTCCAGGGCAGGACTGCGAGACCATCAGCGGCTTGCTGGACAGTATCAAGGGGAAACTGGATGATGATGGCGGAAGCGATACGAACAGCGGCAACGGCCAGATTATGGCGTATATGAATGACCCGGACGGCAGGCTCTGCGATTGGGGATTTCCGCGTACAGAGTGTTACGGTGTGCGTCTCCCTTATGAGTATGAAGGTGAAGTCCCCGCGCAGATGCTGATGGCGGATGTCCCCGAGGCCGAGTATATCGTATTCGAGCACGGGCCATTCGATTATGAGCAGGAGAATCGCAGTGTCGAGGAACGGATGGAGCAGGCGATGGCCACTTTTGACTATACAGGCACTGGCTACTGCTTCGACCTCACTCCCGGCCGGATCATCTACTTCTATTTCAACCCGGATCGGTACTTCAAGTATGTCCGGCCTGTGCGGAAGTCTTAATCGCTGCCAAGCACCTGCTGCTTCATAGGGTAGGTGCTTTACTGATTTCCATAGAAGAAGAGCATTGTAACTCTACCCATGATATACAGCACTGAGGACATCCATAATTTGTGATTAACTTGTAGAAGTTGATGATGAAAGGGTGATATTCCTTATGGATGTAAAAAGTTCCAATACATATGGCGGCGTAGCGGCTCAGGCGCGAATGAGGTATGCTCGTCCTCTGCTGCTTGCCCTAATGTCTATCCTTCTGATCAGCAGCCTGGCAGCCTGCAGCGGCAACTCTTCTGCGGGTGAAACAGCAAGTCCGTCTGCACAACCAGCCAGTCCATCGGCACCTCCTGCCCAATTGGCCCAGGCAACGCCTGCTGCAACCCCGCTAACGACCAAAGCGACTGGCCAGATTTATCTGTATGGCGAATCCCATGGGGTTGCCAAGATTATGGACAAGGAATATGAAGCCTGGTCTGACTATTACCACAATAAGGGTATGAGACACTTGTTCGTGGAACAGTCCTATTTCGCTGCGGAATTCTTGAATCTGTGGATGAAGGCGGACAATGACGACATTTTGGAGGAGCTTTATCAGGATTGGGAAGGGACTCAGGGTCACGTTCCTTATACGAAGACTTTTTTTCGAACAATAAAAAGCGGATGTCCTGATACTATTTTCCACGGAACAGATATTGGGCATGGACCTGATACTACCGGCGAGCGGTTCTTGTCTTATCTTAAGGCCAACGATTTGACCGGATCGGAGATGTACACCTTAACTGCCGAGGCGATTCAACAAGGGCAGAGATATTACAGCAGTTATGATGGTGTATACCGGGAAAATAAGATGACGGAGAATTTCATCCGAGAATTTGAAAAGCTGGGCAACGAGAGCATCATGGGCATTTACGGGGCAGCGCATACCGGAGTCAATGAAATGGATCTTTTTACCAAGTCTGTTCCTTGCATGGCCAATCAATTACATAAGCACTATGGAGGCAACCTGCACTCCGAGGATATTAGCTGGATGGTGAAGGATATTGAACCGCTCAGAGTAGAAGAAATCACTATGCAGGGTAAGAAGTATGCAGCATCGTATTACGGGAAGCAGGACATGAGTGGATTCAGGGATTATGTTTACTGGGAGTTTTGGCGATTAGAAGATGCTTACGAAGATGCCAGCAAGCTGACACAGACGGGTAATGTTCTTCCATATGATCAATATCCGATGCTGATCGAAGAAGGTCAGGTATTTGCCATCAGCCTTACTAAAACAGACGGTTCCACGGAAAGAGAATACCATGTGGCTAACGGTAAGCAGTGGGAGGGAAGGGATGCAACGGAGCAGATCAAGGTAAAGGAATGATTCTAGCGGATTTTTGAAATAAGTGACCTGCGGAAATGGTATATTAGTGTAGGAGTTTCCATTTCTTAAGCGGATGGGCAGGTGTATCTTTTGGACACGAATAGTGGAAAAGGAAAAGCTCTTATCAGGGAATTTATGACTTGGGCGGAGGAGCAGGGCTGGGAGATAAAGAGGAAATCCGGTTCTCAGCTACATTTAGATAGCGGGATTACTTCCCGATATCAAGGACTACCCGATGAGTATTTAGAATTTCTAAAGATAGTTGAGACCTGCGTTGCACCGGATGAGCAAACCTGGTTTAATTGTGAGGCTGAGTTTAATCATAGCGCGGAAACCGAATTCCGGTGGAATGAATTTGAAATGCTTAGTGTGGAGGCAGCAGCGGGTGATCCAGCTTGGCAGTCAGAGATTACGTCCTGGTGGGATCATCACTTGCCGATCGTAATGTCTGTGAAGGACGGATATTCCTTCTACGCCATCGACTTAACGACAGACAGCGGGGCTATTGTCCGTGGAGTTGAGCCTGAATTTGAAGAGGTTGAGAAGGTAGCCGATTCATTTGGGGAGTTTCTGGCCTGGATGATATCGGATTCGAGTAGATAGACTCTAAGATGCGAGAAGATCAGAACCTGAGGGAATAGGTTCTGATCTTTTTTATTGATTAGGAGATTATGATTTTCGTCCGATGTGGATAAGTTGTGCATAAAGTTGGGGGTAAGTGTCTTGGAGCATCGGCAGGATGACTATATTCTGGTTCAGTAATAGGAATGACTTCGCTGATTTCACCGAACAGCCGGATATGGTCGAAAAACCGATCACATTCGGTGCGGCAGAGGCGTGTGGGCCGGATATGGTCGAAAAACCGACCACATTCGGTGCGGCAGAGGCGTGTGGGCCGGATATGGTCGAAAAACCGATCACATTCGGTGCGGCAGAGGCATGTGGGCCGGATATGGTCGAAAAACCGACCACATTCGGTGCGGCAGAGGCGTGTTGGTTGGATATGGTCGAAAAACCGATCACATTAGGTGCGTCAGAGGCGTGTTGGTTGGATATGGTCGAAAAACCGACCACATTCGGTGCGTCAGAGGCGCGTGGGCCGGATATGGTCGAAAAACCGACCCCATTCGGTGCGGCGGAGGCGTGTGGGCCGGATATGGTCGAAAAACCGACCACATTAGGTGCGGCAGAGGCGTGTGGGCCGGATATGGTCGAAAAACCGACCACATTCGGTGCGGCAGAGGCGTGTGGGGATATGGTCGAAAAACCGATCACATTCGGTGCGGCAGAGGCGTGTTGATTGGATATGGTCGAAAAACCGACCCCATTCGGTGCGGCGGAGGCGTGTGGGCCGGATATGGTTTTTATCATTATCTATCTCTGCCCCACCATCTCCACAAACCTGGACATTGCACTGGAAAGCACCGAGTTGCAGCGGTATATCAACCATACCTCTAGCTTCCGGTATTCTTCGGGGAGGTGGTGGGAGATAATTCGTCCGGGCTCTTCTGCCTTGCGGATCGAGGACTTCGGCAGCAGCGATACGCCGAGTCCGGCAGATACTCCGTTCAGAATCATTTCAAGCGTGCCGAATTCCCGGATCTGAACCGAGTGCATCCCGCTCTCGCGCAGGAAGCGCTCCGCTTTGACCCGGTGCGTGCAGCCAACGTCGAAGAACAGCATGGGCTTGTGCAGCAACTCATGCAACTCAGTTGTCCCCGGTTCAGCAATGAGCACCAGCTCCTCCTCGTAAGCCGCAACATGCCCGATATCCGGCTGGTCTATGGGTCCATAGACGAAAGCACCATCTAATTTATGATCAAGCACCTTGTGCAGCAGGTCATGCGTTTCACCCGTGATGAGCGACAGATGGACATCGGGGTAGCGGGAATGGTAATCGGCGATCATCGTCGTCAGATGAATAACCGCTGTCGTCTCAATGGAGCCAATCCGCAGCGGGCCGGCCGGGTGCTCAGAGTATTGTGTTGATTGGACAGCCTCGTCCATTAGCATCAGTATGGCATTCGCGTATTCCAGCAGGTTCTCACCCGCAGGCGTTAGCTTCATTCCCCGGTTGGACCGGTGGAACAGCGGGACCTTCAGCTCGGCCTCCAGGAACTGAATCCGGCTGGTCACATTGGACTGAACATAGTTCAAGGCTTGCGCAGCCTTCGTAATCGTACCCTCCCGGGCCACAGCCTGAAAAATCCTCAAATCTCCACTTTCCATTGCGGTGTCACCTTCTGTATATCATAATCTATGGTAGTACCTTCCGATGCTGATCATTGTACTGAATTCCATCCTTGATGACAAATCCGGCACCCGTAAGGGCCGCCTGGATTAACGATCTTTTACAGGGAGTGAGCAGATGGAGCACAGCAAATTAATAAATGCGTTCAACAAAGAGATTCGTACCCTCCAGAAGAGAACCGTATCCGAAGATGAACTCAGAGAATGGTATACGTTAATTAAGGAAAGTATCCAGGACGATATCAAAGACGGATACAAAGAGACCATCGCCAGAAACCTGACGCTTGGAATTGGTGTACATGGCGGAGATTATCCGAAAAGCCTGATTCTGAACGGGGAACAGGAAGGATGGAAGTATGTTACCCGGTTTCTGTATTGGGAGAAGCATATTCTGCGGAGGCTGTTCAAATATAAAGAGGTCTCTTCAAGAACGATAGGCAGTATTATAGGGCTGGCCTTGCTATGGGATATGAAGGAGCTGGCACAATTGGCCAGGGATTATTTCCAGATGATTTTTGAAGAGGATGCGCAGCGCTATACCCGCAACGAGACACATCATTTGTTCATGGCGTTGTTACATGACTTATTCGTCACGGAGCAGATCAATCAGAAGCTGTATTCGGTGCTGCCGGAGCAGCATGTGTACCGGAGAGTTCTCGACCATTGCTACACCACCGATGAAGAGCTGCTGAGCAGCCTGATGAGTGAAATCAGCGATTACCATATCCACAGCTCACTGGATCTTCCCCATAAATTCGCAGAAATTCTATGCTTGAATTACATCCCTTATGAAATCCGGCTCATCCAAAATATGAGACAGGCCGAGGGACTCAATAACGTTTCAGTAGACCATCCACTGCTAACCACCCCGCTTGCTCAGATTCCAGAAAGCAAAGTAGAGTGGGATTTAGCGGGTGATGAAGTGTATCAATTTTTATTAAAAAGGGAAGCCGGGAGCTAGAGCCTGCTGGCCGAAAGGAGACCTATATGGCATATGACCGGATCGATTGGCATTCCGGGGGAGATTATCCTGCAGATCTGCCGGAAGAGAATGGCGGGATTCATATCGGGATGTTCCTGGCCTGGGCCTTGGGCCGCGGTATGGCGGGGGAAATTCACCTTGAGGAGTCGGCGGAGGCGCTGAAGCGGCTGAAACGCCGTGAGCTCACAGGGCTGGAATACCTGCTGGAGTACTGTGACGGGAAGTTCTGGGATGAGGATCTGGACGAGCGCGGCAATGCCTTCGCCGCCGATTATTATGACGGTCAATCGGCGTTCGCCGCACAGTATGGAAGGTATCTCAATGATTACTGTGAGGTGTTCAACCGCCTGGCGGCTGAACAAGGCCGTGAATATCCAAGCATCTATCATGTAGAGAACAGCTGGGAGAATTACGACCGCCTGAAGCCCATGCTGGATGACCGTTTTGCCCAGTGGGAGGTCTGGTCTGAAGGCCCTTCTAACCGTAAGCTTGATCCCAAAGCTCAATTCCTTCAGGCCTGCCAGCAGACCGGGCAGCAGTTCCTCCAGGAAGAGGGCTTCAAATCCAATAAGGCGGGTACGGTATGGAAAAAAACAGCGGCCGACAAAGATACCGTATTCGAGCTCTCTTTCCAACCGCAGTCTTACAACACCCGCACCGATGTACGGATGACCGTGAACCTGCGGATTGCCAGCAAGTCCGTCAAAAAATGGCTTGCCGGACAAACCGGCAGAGGGGACGATACCGTTCTGTTCGGCTCGCTGCGCAGGCCGCAGAAATCGTCAAGCGCTATCGTCTGGCAGGTCGCCGGCTCACAACTGGATTCCTCCCGGCAGGAGATCGGTCAGCTGATTGGGGAACGTGTCCTGCCGCTGTTCGAGCTGTTCGCAGACCGTCCCCGCGCACTGGAGCAGCTTGCCGCCTGCGGCGCAGGATTCCCCGGCATCTGCGATGCTGAATCCAGTCCGCTGGCCTATCTGCTGTGTTTCGGCACACAAGAGCAGGCGCAGCGCTTCTTTACGAATTATTTCAACAGCCGGCCGTCGCCTTGGCGCCGGAATATTCATCAGACCTACAAGCGGCTGCAGGAGGGAGAATCATGGGACTATTCCGCCTATGTCCGTGAGAATGATGTGAAGCTGGCGTTCAAGAACGGCCTGGTTATCCCTTGATGCTGTAGACAGGCAGCAGGGATGTTACCACACTCCGAAGCCCGGATCATACTCCCGGACGGCCGAATAAATCGCCTCCACTATACGGGGAAGGTCTTCTTCCGGGTAGCCATAGTCCTCGGGCATGGCCTGCGGGTGAACAATAGCAGATACGCTGCCGGGGTACAGCTCAATCTTATGCTTTTCTATCCCAATCTCGAAAGAATCCTTGAATGTCAACCCGTCATGGGCCAGAAAAAAGTACAGGTCGTGTATATCATCCTCTTCAATGATGAGCACACCTTGTTCGTTCAGCTTCATGCGGCTAACCCCCTGCTCGAATAGTGTTGTATCTATTATACCGGATCGGGCGGAGGCTGAGAATGATTCAAGCCAGCTATCCCATTCATCTTCCCCTCAATGTCTGTCCTTAAGTGCAGCACGGTAGGACAGGGGAGTTGCCGACTCGTATTTCTTGAAGATCTTAATGAAATAGCCGGCATCGCAAAAATTCAAGTGATTGCTGATCTCGTTGACTGACCAATCCGTTGTTGCCAACAGCTCCTTCGCCCACCCGATCTTCATGCGAGCAACATATAGGGAGAAATGCTCTCCCATCTCCCTGGTGAACAAGCGGCTGAAGTAGCTAGGGCTGATATGGCATAGCTGTGCCAGCATTTTCAGCGAGAAATTCTCCTCCCGGTGGCTTAGCATGTAGTCCAAAGCGGGCTGCAGCGTAGAATTGGTACATTCCGTCTTGTATGCGCTTCCCAAAGAGACCGGAGTCTTAGGAGCCGAGGGCGGCTCTACGGGCTGATGCGGCAGCTCAAGCTGGAGCTTGGACTCCTGCGGGTTCAAGGCCTCATGCTGCCGGCTTCGCTCCAGCAGCTCATGCTTCAGGATCGATTCCTTGACCACATAGTTGCACAAATGATAGAGCATATCGGCGGTGGCCACAACCTCCTCATACGTCATGACGGGCAGCAGTTCGTACTTACGGGCCCGATCCTCCGTCATGGCGTCCTGCTGCGGACGGGATACAATCTGCTCCAGATTCAGGCCGCTTCCCTCCGCCAGCCGGATCTGTCCGGCCATCAGCGCACCGATGTACTGATTATCGACAATGATAGGGATAGCAATGTCGAGAATATCGAAGTGGCAGCGGTAGATATAGGGCCGGCTCAGCCGCACAGCCTCCAGACCTCCGCGCGCGTCACATTTTTGACAATAGGCTGAGAATTCCTTGTCGCTGCGCACGGTCTGGCAGAAGGCTTGGCAGCGGCTATGTGCTGTAACCGGCACGCCTTTATAATCGACCATAATGATGGCCATGCGCGTCACCAGGGACAATGATTCCTGAAGCTTGCCCCATTCATCCATATCAATGATATATTTCAAATCGAATTTGGATTGCATCCGGCTCACCCTTTCCATCTACAGTCACAAGTGGGAACAAGATAATTATAATTCAGATGCTGACAACATAATAATACTATTTTGCAGCATATTAATTCGTTTGCTTTGTCCCATGCGCCCCTCCATCCACTTGTCTATAATGGGGACATACGACTCGAGGAGGAATGAAAGAATGAGAAGAACCTTTATCAGCCCGGCTAAGTACACACAAGGTGAGGATGAGCTGCTTCAATTGGGATACTTCGTCAGTACTTTCGGCACATCGGCTCTGCTGATTGCGCATCCGGATGATGTGAAGCGTGTGCAGGCCAAGCTCGATGCCACCAGCAGTCAATTCGGCATTACTCTCGTGAAGGGGGATTTCCAGGGCGAATGCTCCCGGCAGGAGATTTCCAGACTACAGGAGCTGGCCCGTGAGCACAAGTGTGCTTGCACAATCGGTCTTGGCGGCGGCAAGGCGATCGACACGGCCAAATGTGTGGCAGAAGGCGATGCGCTGATTATCGTTCCTACCATTGCGGCCACCGATGCACCCACCAGCCATTCCGCTGTGATTTACACTTCTGAAGGCGCTTTCGAGGATTATGCTTACTTCAAAGCCAGTCCTTCGGTTGTGCTGATTGATACGACTGTTATTGCGCAGGCTCCTACCCGCTTCCTGGTATCCGGGATGGGCGATGCCCTCTCCACCTACTTCGAGGCCAGAGCTACTGCGGCATCCTATTCCAATGTCAATGCGGGGCTTCCTTGCGGAGTGCATGCAGGCGTGATTACGGAGGCCAAAGGCACCAAAGCCGCGCTGGCCCTTGCCCGCTTATGCTACGATACACTGCTGGAGGATGGTGTCTTAGCCAAGCTGGCTTGTGATCAGAACGTGGTGACACCGGCGCTGGAGAATATTATCGAAACGAACATCCTGCTGTCGGGACTTGGCTTCGAGAGCAGCGGTCTGGCTGCCGCACATGCCATCCATAACGGCCTGACGGCGCTTGAAGGCACCCATCATTATTACCATGGCGAGAAGGTGGCCTTCAGCACGATTGCACAGCTCGTTCTGGAGAATGCGCAGCAGTCAGAGATCGATCAGGTGTTGTCCTTCTGCCACTCCGTGGGCCTTCCCGTATGCCTGGCCGATATTGGTGTCGCTTCCATCTCCCATGGGGAGCTGCTGGAAGTGGCCCGCAAGGCGTGTATCCCGGAAGAGTCGATTCATTCGATGCCGTTCCCGGTTACCGCTGAAGCGGTTGCCGCTGCCATTGCTGTCGCTGACAAGCTGGGCGAAGCCTTCAAGAAGAGTAAGGAGCAGCGCGTATGAAAAAGATAATCAACGATCCGGCCAATCTCGTCCGTGAGATGTGCAGTGGACTGGTGATGGCTCATCCGCAGCTGACATTCGACAGCAAATACAAAATTGTCTCCAGGTCTGCGCCGAATCCTGACAAGGTAACGTTGATCAGCGGCGGGGGCAGCGGCCATGAGCCGGCGCATGCCGGGCTGGTCGGACCGGGAATGCTGGATGCCGCAGTCTGCGGGGATGTCTTCGCCTCCCCGTCACAGATTCAGGTCTACCAGGCGATCCGCAACCATACCGGCCATAAGGGCGCTCTGCTGATCATCAAGAATTACAGCGGCGATATGATGAACTTCCAGAATGCGGCTTGTCTGGCGGCTGAGGACGGCCTCTCTGTGGACTATGTGAAGGTTGATGATGATATTGCAGTAGAAGACAGCCTGTATACGGTGGGACGCCGAGGGGTTGCTGGCACGATTCTGGTGCATAAGGTTGCCGGGGCGGCTGCCGAGGCCGGACTGCCGCTGGCCGAGGTGAAGCAGGCCGCGCAGCATGCGGCAGAGCATGTGCGCAGTCTTGGTTTTGCTTTTACCTCCTGTACCGTTCCGGCCAAGGGTACGCCTACCTTCCAGCTTCAGGAGGATGAGATGGAGTATGGGGTCGGCATTCATGGTGAACCGGGCATCCGCAGAGAAAAGCTGCTGACCGCCGATGAGCTGGCGGAACGTATGATCTCTGCCCTGCTGGCCAGTCTGAACCTGGATCAGCCGGACGGCGGAGAGGTGGTGGTGCTCGTCAACGGCTTCGGCGCAACGCCTCTGCAGGAGCTGTACCTGCTCAATCACTCCGTGATCCGTAGTCTGGGAGAACGGGGGATCATCATCCGCCAATCTCTGGTGGGCAACTATATGACCAGCATTGATATGGCCGGCGCTTCCATCAGCCTGATGAAGCTGGATGATGAGCTGCGCAGATGGCTTGCTGAGCCTTGCGATACTCCGGCGCTCCGGTTAACGGGTGAGCTTGCGCCGGTGCAATACGTCAGCCCACTTCCACAGCATGAGGCTCAGGCTGAGGTGAGCCTGACGGCCGAGACCGATCCGGGCTTCGCTGTCCTCCGTGACGAACGGCTGCAGCTGGATAATATCATCTATCTGGTGGATAAGATGAGCGAGATTATTATCGCGAATGAGGCTCCCTTCTGTGAGCTGGATGCTCATGCGGGTGATGGAGACTTCGGGATGAGTGTCGCCAAGGGCTTCAAGCAATTGAAGCGGGAATGGAAGGAGCTTGTGCAGGATCACGCTACGGATATCGGAAGCTTCCTTCAGGCCTGCTCCCTGATCATTATGGAGCATTGCGGCGGAGCTTCCGGTCCAATCTGGGGCTCAGCCTTCCGCTCAGCAGGCAAATATGCTACAGGCCGGACCTCGCTGAATACGCTGGAGATGGCCGGGATGCTGGACGCGGCGGCTCAGGGCATCCAGGCTACCGGTGAACGCTCCTTCGGACGGGGAGCAGTCGTGGGTGATAAGACGCTGATCGATGCGCTGATTCCTTGTGCCGAAGCCTGGAAGAGCAGCGCGCAGCAGCAGCTGTCCTTGAAGGAGGCCTTCGCCAGGGGGGCTGAAGCCGCTGTCACGGGGGCGGAGCGTACGAAATCCATCGTTGCGCGGATGGGCCGGGCCGGGACAGTAGGTGAGCGCAGCATCGGCCACCCGGATGCGGGCGCATTTGCCCTGGGGGTTATTTTCACAGAGCTGTCTAACGCTGTCCAATAGACCTTTCATGGCCATAAGCCCGCCTGCCACTTCACCGTGGCGGCGGGCTTATTCTTGTCTAATAACGAGGAGCCTGGAACATATGCAGGGTGTGATATGATGGAAGACAATCGCCCAGGCCATTATGTGACATTCTTTGAATATGCAGGAGGGATCATCATGGAATTAGAAAAGCAGGCTGCGCAGCTTGCGCGGATCAGGACGAAGCTGGGGCAGGCCCTGCGCAAGGATGCGGAGTTCGCGGAATTCGGTGCCTCATCGCATCAATACAAGCTGGATGAGAAGCTTACGGCAGGCAAGCTGGCGGACTGGGAGGCCCGTTACGGGGTCAAGCTTCCAGAGCCTTTTGCCCGGTTCCTGACAGAGATCGGGAACGGCGGGGCCGGACCGTATTACGGGATTTATCCGCTTGCACAGGCTACCTCCTATACCGAGCTTCCGGCACTCCAGGGCCGGGCGGCGCTTCATCCCGGAATGACCGCAGAGGAATGGAATCTATTGACGGAGCCTCTGACGGGGGAGCGGGACATCTCGGATGAAGAGTACGAGGAAGCGAGAAACAAGGCGCTTGGCGGAATGCTGTGTATCGGCACCCAGGGCTGCGAATATGAGATGTATCTCGTGCTGGAAGGGGAGCACCGGGGGAGGATTGTGTATACCTCGGAATTTTTCCCTGACCGCCCGTTCTTCTTCGTCTATGAAGATAACTTCCTGGACTGGTACGAGCGCTGGCTGGATGAGATTATTCTGGATTATGACAACGCATGGTTTGGCAGCCGGCTTCCGGGTGACGAGAATACGCTCATTCAGTTGTATCGGAACACCCCTGACGGGAAGCTGCAGGTCAAGGCGCTGGAGGCCATGTTCAAGTTCAAGCGAATCGCCCCGTCCACCTTGGAATTCCTAAGCAATGTGGCCGGGCAGGGTTCACGGGATTCCAATACAGCCATCTCGCTGCTCTGCAAAACGTCCTTTGCGG
The DNA here is from genome assembly GCF_000517965.1 of Paenibacillus sp. FSL R7-277. NCBI lineage: Bacteria > Bacillati > Bacillota > Bacilli > Caryophanales > Paenibacillaceae > Paenibacillus > Paenibacillus sp. FSL R7-277. The sequence goes on along the minus strand of NZ_ASPX01000009.1, from coordinate 199,993 downwards.
CGGGCAGCCCCTATCTGCTGAAGCTGCTGCAGTCGGATGACGCTGAGGGAGCGCTCCACGCCTTAACCATTCTGCATACTTACGGCAAGAATGAGGACCGGACCGAATTCATTCCGCTGATCCGGCAGAGGCTTGAAGGGATTAATGATGCGGAAACTCTGCGTTATGCCGGTTATATTCTAAAAGACTGCGATGCTATGGACTTCCGCGACTTTGCACCCTTCCTGTGCCATGCCAGCCTGGATATAAAGACGACTGCGGTCTATGCCGTGAGAGATTGCCGGAACAAGCAGGAGAACTGGGAGATCATTGAACAAATGTTCCGCACTGGAGGAACAGAGGTGTTGCGCAGCACCATTTTACATTGGGACGTTATTCCGCACGAGAAGCTGCTGCCTTACTATAAGGCGGTCTGGCCGGAATACAAAAGGAATCCTAATTTCAGGGAAAAGTTCGCCGCTTGCCTGCGGGAGCTGCACCTGCCGGATGATTATTTGGGCTGAGCGGATGTTCCCCGCTAAAATCTGTGGCAATCAGCGCACATCCCTCCATCCTTGAGGCTGCTGTGGTAGGAATGCCCTTGCCGGATGAAGGTGAAGAAGTCACAGCGGTAGTTATACTTAAGGATAAGCAGACACTCGCTCTAGAGGATTTGCAACAATTCTGCGGTCAATCGATAGCCGAATATAAGTTGCCTACCCGCTTAGTGATTACTCAGTCACTTGCCAGAACATCCGTAGGTAAAATAGATAAGAAGGCGATAAAAGATAGTATTTACTAAAGGAGGTTCTCCATGAGACTTCGAGATAAAGTCGTTCTCGTAACAGGCGTTACGGGCACGGCAGGAGATAAAATTGCAAAAAGATGCGTTAGTGAGGGAGCAGAGGTCAAAGGACTTATCCGAAATGCGGACCAGATTGCGCTATGTCAAGAGCTCGGCATTACACCCGTCATCGGAGACTTGACAGATAGAGCTGTTATCGCGGAAGCGCTTCGGAATGTGAATATTATTATTCACGCTGCGGCGTATCTGGGGGAGGATCGGGCAACTGCCGAGGCGTCCAATGTTCAGGGGGTCCAGAGTCTGGTTGACGGTGCTGTATCTGCGGGAGTGGAGCGCTTCGTGCATATTTCTACGGTATCGGTCTATGGTCATTTTGATGGAGAGGTGGAGCTGGATGAAGCTAGCAGCCTTGCCTTCGGCCACGGGGAGGTATACATTTCAACCAAATGTGAATCGGAACGGATTGTACAAGCTGCAAGGGCTAACGGTTTGACAAGTGTGATCCTGCGTCCTGGAGTGATCTGCTCCGAATCCAACTCGCACTGGGGCGACCGACTGATCACTAAGCTTGCTGATTCCGGGGAAGTGGACTGGATTCATCCGGAGGACTTAACGCCCTGGGTGCATGCGGACAACCTGGCTGAGATGTGTGTACTGGCAGCGGCGCAGCCTGCGGCTGGGAACCAGTGCTATAACGCAATTGACGGAAATTATCCGGAAAAAGATTTTACGATGCGTATCGGTCTTGCCCTGAACAAGAAGTTCGTTATACCGGGCGGAGACCCTATAAGAACGGCGTATAGCTGCGACAAAATAAAAAACGAGCTCGGCTACAGCCCGGTCAAAACGTTCGAGGAGACCGTTGTCCGGCTGGAGCAACAAGCTAGGGGAGAGCAAAATGTATAAAAAACCGACGGCCATGCGTTCCGTTCTAGATCCAAAGTATTTGGAATATTGCCTTAGTCCTCTGTACGACATTGGAGATTGGCGAGATAGCTTGTTCTGGTTACGCGGCTTGAACGATACTTACAGAATCCGTACCGGCAGAGGCACTTATATTCTTCGGATCTACCGCCAATCGATAGCTGAAAGTGATGTTGTCTATGAATTGTCCCTCCTGACACAGCTGGAACACCAATTAAGCGCAGTAAATACAAAGGTTTCCGTTCCCCTCCCTCAAAAGAACAGCAGCTTATATACGGTCATCGATGCGCCGGAGGGCCCGAGAGTTGCCGTGATTTACAGCTATCTGACAGGCACTGAGAACGTGCTGCATGATGAGGAATCATGTGCTTCCTTCGGAAAATCGGCTGCTGAATTGCATGCTGCCATGGACAGGGTCTCCTTAGATTTGCCTAGACCGGATCTGGATACCCGCGCTCTGATCTCCCAGCCGCTGGACCGTATTGTGGATTATCTCGGTGAGGGACACCGCTCTGCTGTGTACCTGCGCGAGTTCGCCGGTGCATTAACGGAACGGATCAACGCTGCTAGTCCGGGCCTGGACTGGGGCATCTGCCACGGAGATTTGCACGGGAATAACAATGCCTTCCAGGAGGGCGATGCGTTCACGCATTATGATTTTGAATGGGCGGCACAAGGTTGGCGCGCCTACGACTTGGCCCAGGTCCGGCATAGAAAACGCTTGCCTCAGGAGAAGAAGGAACCGCTGTGGCAGGCGTTAATGTCGGGCTACCGCTCGGTCAGAGACTTCTCCGAACAAGATGAATCAGTAATTGATCTGTTTATGATTGCCCGCCGGTTGTGGGTGATGGGACTTGATGTCGAGTTCATCAGTGATAGCGGGGCGCTGGATTATACGGAAGACTGGCTCGAGGAGTTCATTGATGAGTTCCGCTCTTACGATATAGTCTGATGATCCATGAGGAGGAGGAGGACAGGGATGTACACCATCTATAAGCATTGTCCGGGATTATTAGGGCCGCGTACAAAAGGAGCTGTAACACCGATTACCCTCCGCTAGGCGGGGGATGCTGTTAAAAGCCCATTGCACCTGGGCATCCGCCCAGGCATCTTCTCCGCGAATGCATATGATGATTATGCCTAATGAAACGAAAGAGGAGCGATAGATATGGGATTTATACCAGTGCCGGGAGGCGGCGGAGGATTTCCGGGGATACCGGGATTTCCGGGTGGACCAGGCTTGCCGGGAGGGCCGGGGATTCCAGGGATACCAGGCGGAGGGCCTGGGGGATTTCCGGGGACGCCCGGGGGTGCACCGGGAGGAGTAGCCGCACCGACGGCGCCACCGCCGCAATTCGTACCGCAAGCACCGGCGGTTACTGCTTATGCGGTTGACCCCGGAGGCATCAGAGGATGCCTGTTCCGCAACACTTATATCTGGCTGAATAATGGTGAGCAGTTCTGGTTCTACCCGGTATTCGTGGGCAGAAGTTCGGTCGCAGGCTTCAGATGGAATGGCTTCTTCTGGGGATACTACGGCGTTGATTTGAACCGGGTTAGCTCGTTCACCTGCTTCTAGCCTGGCGGCATCTCCCTGTTTGGCGTACCGTGACTTGGTTAAGTATAGATCAAGATCACGGACAGGGAGGTGTACTATGGACAACCTGTGGATGGCATTCGTCTACCCCGGCAGCTTCTTGAGTCTGCTGGGGATTGTATTACTCATTATTGGCTATCAACGGCGGCGCACGGGCAGGCGTACCCGTCTGGAAGGCGCGGTAGCCCAGCCCGGCCCGCCGGCACCTGGAGGCCCAGGCACCGCATCGTTTCAGCGGGAGGTACGGTATTCGCTGATGGGAGGCATTCTGCTGGGGCTGGGCTTGCTCCTATTTGCTGCATTGGGCGTTACCTCGCTGTTAGAATAGGACAAGCGTATTGAGCTGGAAACGACTTAAGCGATAGCGGGCAGTACGATACACCTTGCTAAATTCGGGAGCAGGGTGTATTCTTAGTCTAATATGTCAGTTAGTACTGACAGTCAACTTTTTGAAATGAGGAATATGATGATGGAGAGCAAATCGCTAAGTACCAGTGATAAACTCCTGACCGCTGCCATTGATCTGTTCGCAGAGAAGGGCTACAAGAGTGTGACCACCCAGGAGATTGCGGCGGCGGCAGGCTTAAGCGAGAAGACGCTGTTCCGCCAGTTCGGAACCAAGCTGAACCTGCTGGAGCGGGCCTTCGACCGGTTTCATTATACCGAAGATATGGCCAGGCTGTTCAAGGAGAGCATTATATGGGATCTTCATACCGATCTGCTGCTGGTCAGCCGGACGTATCATGAGATTATGAACCGCAACCGGAAGATGAATATGATATTTATCAAGGAAGGGGATCAACTCCCCGGTCTTAAGGAGTATAGCAGAACCGCCCCCGAGCAGCTGATGCGGAATCTGACGGATTATTTCAAGGCCATGACCGAGCGGGGGAAGCTGATTCCCGGGAATCCCAGAGTGCAGGCTGTGCAATTTATGGTGATGAATTATGGCGCATTCCTGAACAATCTGGACGATGAGGGGAATTTCACTTCGGTGTCGCTGGAGGAATTCATTACGGCAAGTGTCCAGACCTTTACTAGGGCTTTCACGCCCTAGTTGTTTTTTTGAATGAAATGACAGTGAGTACTGACTGACCTTAATCGAATTGATATATGGAGAGAGGAGCACCACCTATGAAGAACCATGCTGTAACCCCTGACATCAAAGGGAATGTGTTAATGCGCGCGCTCGTTTTTATCCTGGTGATTTCATCAATGAATGCGAATATGTTCAATATTGTGCTGCCTACGATCAGTAAGCAATTTGAATTATCTCCATCCCAGGTAAGCTGGGTCATTACCAGTTATATGATTGTATATGCTGTCGGTGCGGTTACTTTTGGCAAATTGACGGAGAAGTACCGGCTGAAGAACCTGCTGACCTATGGATTACTGCTCTTTGTCCTGGGGTCTATGGCTGGCGTTGCCGCCACCGAATACTGGATGATTATTGCGGGTCGTATAATTCAGGCAGCCGGGGCTTCCGTGATCCCTGCTATGGCTATGATCATCCCGATCCGTTACTTTTCTCCCGAGAAAAGAGGCCGTGCGCTGGGTACGTCTGCCATTGGGATAGCCTTGGGTACCGCGCTGGGGCCGATTATTGCCGGTATGGTCATCAGCGCCTGGAGCTGGCGGATTCTGTTCCTCATTCCGTTGCTGTCGCTGCTGACACTGCCGGTCTACCGCAAATATCTGCAGGGTGATGAATCAGGAAAGGCGGGTCCGATGGACTGGCTTGGCGGCATATTGCTGGCTGGGGCGGTAACGGCAACTTTATTGGCATTAACGAGCGGGAGCTTCCCGTTTGCGCTGGCAGCGGTTCTGATGCTCCTCCTGTTTATTCTGCGTATCCGCTCCGCTGCGGCTCCGTTTATCCATCCCGATATTTTCCGCAACAGGCAGTATTCGATCATCCTGATGATTACCTTCTGCATTACAGGAATCAGCTTCAGCTCTCCATATCTCATCCCGCAGCTGCTGACACTTGTAAACGGTCTGTCTCCCGCCTATGTCGGGATCATCATGCTGCCGGCAGCTATCGTTACCACGGTTCTGGGCCGTAAGGGCGGCAAGCTGGCAGATGAGCACGGGAATCCTCGGCTCGTGTATACGGCAGCCTCGCTTCTGGGCATAGGCTTCCTGTGCCTGTCTTCCGTAGCTGGAGGCTCAGCGGTCCTGGTCTCGATCTCGCTGGTGTTCTGTGTGCTGGGCCAGTCGTTCATGCAGATTGCTATGTCAAATACGGTTTCGCGGACGTTGACCCCAGAGCAGACAGGAGTGGGGATGGGGCTGTTCTCCATGCTCACCTTCATCTCAGCCGCTACATCGACGGCGGTCCTGGGCAAGGTGCTCGACTCCGGTGCCCCGGAAGCGGCGTTCAATCCTATACCTGGAAATGAGGCTTCCTTTGTGTTTAGTAATATTTTTGCGGTGCTTGCTGTTCTGGTTATTGCGGTGAGCATGGTTTATTATGTGCAGTTTGGGCGCAAGGAGAGCAGATCATCCGGGACCATAAGCAGGGGCTTATAATACTAGCCCGGCCAGCCGGTGAATCCCCTGCTCAATCAAGGTCTCATCCACCTTGGCGAACCCCAGCACCCAACCCTTCCTGCGGCTCTCCAGACAGTAGTGTGCAAGCGGATATACCCGGATTCCCTGCTCCAGGGCTAACCGGGTCACGGCTTCCTCATCGTAGTCTGATTCTGCCTCAAGGAAGACATGCAGTCCCGTCTCTGCTCCGCTCAGGGTGAACCGCTCGGCTAGACCGCTTGCGGTTATCGCCTTGGTGATGGCCTCATGTCTGCGGCGGTACACATTGCGGACTCTGCGCATATGGCGCATGAAGTGCCCTTTTTGAATAAAATGGGTCAAGGTGAGCTGGTCCATCACCGGAAGGTGGCGGTAGGTCAGCTCCTGTACGCGGGCCAGCTGGGCAATGGCCCGCGCCGGGCCGACAATCGCCGAGATACGGATGGCCGGGGCGATCATTTTAGAGAAGCTCATCATATACAGGGTATTATTCGGCGCCTGGCTATAGAGCGTGGGCAGCGGGTCGCCACGGTAGCGGAATTCACTGTCATAGCCGTCTTCTATAATCCATAGCTGCTCCTGCACGGCCTGATGCAGCAACTGCTGCCTGCGCGGCTCTGACATCACGGAGCCTATGGCGCACTGGTGCGATGGAGTTACGAAGACCAGACGCGATTCCGGGTGAAGCTGGTCAACCACAAGGCCATGTCCGTCTACCGGGACAGGGGCTACGTGCATCCGCCGGTAATTCATCGCCATCCAGGCCGCAGGGAAGCCGGGATCTTCCACAGAGACGGTATCTCCCTCCGTGAGCAGGGATTGGGCAATCAGGTCAAGGCTGTGCTGCGCTCCTGAGGTCAACAGAATCTGATCGGGCTCAATCCGTATGCCCCGCTCAAGCAGCAAGTAACGCTGAATCTGTTCCCTGAGCGGCAGGAGACCATAGGGATTGCCGTAGGACCAATCGGATACGTCCATTGCGGCAGAGGCGTGAAGCAGCGATTGCCGCCAGTGGTTCTGGAAGGTCCTGTCCACATAAGGCTCGTGGGGGGTGAAATCGATCTCCACCTCCCGAGGCAGATGGCCTCCGAACCAGTCTTGTAACTGATCTACCGCTGAGTTCAGCAGGGGAAGCGAGGGAGGAACGGGGCCTTCCGGTATGGTCTCCCGGGTTGTCTGGGTGACAGGGTTCCATTGGCTTACCCGTGTTCCGCCCCGCCGGGAGGTTATGGTATACCCTCTGCTCAGCAGTTCCTCATAGACGAGCTGCACCGTGGAGCGGGAGACTCCAAGCTGCTCGGCGAGTTCACGGGAAGGGAGCAGCAGCTCACCCGGGGTCCAGATGCCTTGTGTAATATTGTGAATGGCCTGATTCAGCAGTTGCTGCCAGATCGGACTTGGGTCGTTGCGGTTGACGAACATTGTGAGAAGTCCCCTCCCGTTTGTTGTTTCGGTGCAGTGCCTAAATTATGGATTGGTCGAAACTATGTTCTTTGGATATTTTAGCACAATCCAATAGCTGATATACTACCGAATAACGTATACGCGGAGGACGCGGGAAGGAGAGGGTTCGATATGAATCCGGTTCGTTACAAGGTCAGGGAATGTAAGGATGAGGCGAGGATTGAACAGTTTTTGAAGCAGGCGAGAATTGGGTTTCTGGGATTAGCGGATGGTAATCTCCCGTATGTTGTGCCGCTTAACTATGTATGGATGGACGGGAAGCTGTATATCCACGGGGCCGGGGATGGAAGACGCAATCAGGTGATGAGTGAGAACTCAGAGGTATGCTTCACAGTCTGTGAGGAGTATGGGACAATCACGAATCCCGTGCCCGCCAAGACGGATACCGCCTATATGAGCGTGATGGTCTTCGGGCAGGCAGAGCCGGTGACGGATCTGGATGAGGCTACGCAGGTCCTGCAGGAGATGATGAACAAGTATGTGCCCGGATACTATAACCGGCCTCTGTCCAAGCAGCATGTCGAGAAATACCGGTCGGCTGTGTACGGCGGGCCCGTACAAGTGTACCGGATCACTCCGCAGCATCTGACAGCCAAAGAGAATCCGGTTGAAGCAGAGAGTATGTACAAGGCAGGGACGAATGAAGGGCAGAGCGTGGAATAGCTGCACTCCAAACTAAATAGAGATGAGCGCTCGGGCCGGTAACGGCCCGGGCTTGTTCGCGTTATAGGGCAAAGTTGCTGTGACCGCCAGGATATCGTATGGTTGAGTTAATATAGCAAACAAAGGTAGTATAGAGAATATTAGTAGGATCGAGAATACAGGTAGGATCAAGCAGAAAGGATGAAGCAAATGTCCACAGATAACCAAGCTCTTCCCCCGGCTCCGATTACAGAACCCGGACGGTATGTCCTTGATCTGACGGGGCCCGGCAGCCACACGCTTGACCGCAAGCCCGGTATGGGCAGCTTATCGATCGGCCCCAGGGAATCGAAGCAACCAGCGGAGTTGCTGGTCGCTGCGGATGAGCGCATCACCTGGTCTGTCTTCGAGCCCTTCGCCACCCCGGCCGGCTCGCCATGGCCGCGATATATAAGCTATACCGGCGGTGACACGGGCTTCCTGGAGTGGGCGGAACGGCGGCCGATTGAGAGTATAAGCTGGACCCCGGTGCTGCCGGAGGCTGTATCGTTGGACGGTAGCCGGGCGGATATCTATAACCTGGGTATTAAGCTGGGGCCTAAGGCAGCAGGACAACTTAGCCTGGTCCTGCCGGACAAGCTGTACAACCTGAGCTTGTCTGGTGATCTGACCCGCTTCTCGGCTTCCGGCCATCTGCCCACTACTCTGGCCTTAGTACCGGATATGAGCCGGCGCAGCAGTGATGCGCCGTACCGGCTGCCGGATCTGGGGGAGCTGCAGGGTGTGACTCACCTGGCGCTGAATAGCCCGCCGCTGGGCCAGCCGATCTCGCTGGATGGCCTGGAGCGGTTCCCGAACCTTGAATCCCTCAGCCTGTGGGGAAGCTTCTGCGATCTGGAAGCGCTTGCCCGCCTTACCGGGCTGACCAGCCTGGAGCTGCGCTTCATGCCGGAGCTTGACGGTCTGCCTTCGCTGGATACGTGGCCGCTGCTGGACCGGTTCATCGCCTACAATGTCGAGGAGGCCGTAGGCAAACGTCTGCGGCAGCAGATGAAGGCGCGCGCCAAGGTCCGCCCCTGGGATGATTATGCCTCCATAAGCCAGCTCAGGAAGCCGGAGTGGTGGCAGAGCGAATACGGCCGCCCGTTCTCCGCCTGGCCGAAGCGTCTGGCCAAGCTGGCGAACGAAGCCTACGATGCTGCACAAGCAGCTATGGCGGAGGCCCGCAATCTTGAAGAGGCGGAAGCAGCCATTACCGCCTTCACCCTGCGCTTCAATTCACTGAAGGGTATCGAGACTACCGAGAGGGAAGACCTTGGCGAAGCCGTATGGCAGCTCAGCCAGTCAGAGCACCAGATCGGGCAGCCTATAACAGAGGAAGCGGCGCAGGGCTGGTTCGATGCGGCCCGTGATTATTAATTAAAAAGTTTATAAAAATTAAGATAAATCTTAAAATTTAGTTTCATTAGTGATAAACTAGGATCAGGATTGATCCAAACGGTGTGTGACTTGGTCCGCGCTGGCTTGCTATGGCGCCTAAGCAGGAGTGCCTGCATCCTTCCTGCAAATCGTAGGGTAGAAGGACGGTATAATATGAGCAACCAACAAACAAAAACAGACGTTATTTTAATTGGTGCTGGAATCATGAGTGCAACACTTGGTTCACTGTTAAAGGAATTAGTACCGGATTGGCAAATAACCGTGTTTGAGCGGCGTGCGGGTGCCGGGGAGGAAAGTTCGGGGGAATGGAACAATGCGGGAACGGGGCATTCTTCACTCTGCGAGCTTAACTATACTACAGAGCAGCCGGACGGATCGATCGACATCAGCAAGGCGATTAAGGTGAACGAGGAATTTCAGTTCTCCAAGCAATTTTGGTCCTATCTGGTGAGCCAGAAACGAATACACAATCCGCAGGATTTCATTGTACCTGTGCCACATATGAGCTTTGTGGAAGGACAGAAGGACGTTGCATTTTTACAAAAACGATATGAAGCGCTTTCAAATAGTCCGCTATTTCAAGGCATGGAATTCTCCGATGACCCAAGGCAGCTGATGGAATGGATTCCGCTGATGATGAAGAACCGGAAGCTGGACCAGCCGATAGCGGCTACCAAAATCGATTCGGGAACGGATGTGAACTTCGGCGCTCTGACCCGTATGCTGTTCAACCACTTGCAGAGCAATAACACCGATATTAGGTATAATCATCAGGTGGATGACCTGAAGCGCGCGAAGGACGGCTCCTGGGAGCTGAAGGTGAAGAATCTCGCCAGCGGCGTAACAGAGCGTCATAACGCCAAGTTCGTCTTCATCGGCGGCGGGGGAGGAAGCCTGCATCTGCTGCAGAAATCCGGCATCCCGGAAGGTAAGAAGATTGGCGGATTCCCGGTAAGCGGACTGTTCATGGTCTGCAAGAAGCCGGAGATTGTAGCCCAGCATCATGCCAAGGTGTACGGTAAGGCTGCTGTAGGTGCGCCTCCGATGTCTGTTCCGCATCTGGATACCCGGGTGATCGATAAGCAGGAATCCCTGTTCTTCGGGCCGTTTGCCGGCTTCTCGCCCAAGTTCCTGAAATACGGCTCCATGTTCGATCTGATTACCTCGGTCAAGCCGGATAATCTGGTTACGATGCTTGCAGCAGGAGCGAAGAACCTGTCATTGACCAAGTATCTGATCGGGCAGGTCATGCTGTCCAAAGAACAGCGCATGGAAGCGCTGCGGGAGTTCATCCCGGATGCCAGCAGCGAGGATTGGGAGCTGGTGGTGGCGGGCCAGCGGGTGCAGATTATTAAGGATACAGCAGCCGGTAAAGGCATGCTTCAATTCGGAACGGAAGTGATCAGCAGCGCGGACGGCTCCATCGCCGCATTGCTGGGAGCCTCTCCAGGGGCGTCAACGGCCGTCTCTGTCATGCTGGAGGTAATCACCAAGTGCTTCCCGCAGCAGATCAAGGCCTGGGAGCCGAAGATCAAGCAGATGATTCCTGCCTACGGCATGTCCCTGTCGGCTAACCCGAAGCTATTGAACGACATTCATGCTTCCGCAGCGCACACGCTGGGCCTGACGAATGGAACAGATGGGCATGAGCCGCCAGCCGCGGTCAACCATCTGTAGGCAATAGAGAGCGTACGGCTGACCACCAGCCTGTCAGCTCTTATATACATGCAAAGAGGCCATCCCTTGGGATAGCCTCTTTGTCTTCCTGTGTCCATCTCTGAGTACTTCAAGGGCGATCAAGCCTTATGAGTCTTGAACAGCCGGATGGCCAGAATCAGAGCCACCGCTACAGCCGCGAGACCCGCCCAGTTCAGGTGGAGCACAGAGGTACGGCTGATCACATAGCCGCCTAGGCCCGATCCCAGCGCGAAGCCGAACTGGATGAAGGAGGTATTGACGCTCAGGGCCATATCCGGGTTCCGGGGAACCAGGGTGACCAGCAGGAGCTGTTGCGCGGGGGAGATGCTCCAGGTCCCCAGCATGAAGATCATCAGGATCAGGAGGAGGACGATCACATGAACGCCTGCCATTGCGAACAGGAGGAGCGTGGCTGCCTGTAACAGAAGTCCCGTAATTATGGTGAACTTCGATCCTTTGGAATCAGCCAATTGCCCGCCTAACTTGGAGCCCATGAAGCTGCAGACCCCCGCCAGGAAGAGCACCCCGCTGATTTCGGTCACAGACAGTGAGGATGCGGCCTGCAGGTAAGGGGTAATATAAGTGAAGAGTGTAGCGTAACCCCCTACATATAGTAAGGTGATCGCCAGAGCAGTAACAATTCTGGAATCCTTCAGCACAGACAGCTGCATCCTGAGGGTGACGGCTTCTTTTTCTTTGATGGCAGGGACCTTGGCAGAGATGATGAACAGCGGAACAAGGCTCAGCCCCCCGACGATGATGAACAGAGCCCTCCACCCAAAGTGTTCACTGAAAAAAGTGCCGGCCGGAACGCCCAGAACCAGCGAGCTGCTCAGTCCCATCAGAATAATGCCAATCGCATTGCCTCTGCGCTCCTTCTCCACGAGCCGTGTAGCTACAGCCATAGCGACTACGGTAGCTATGCCCCCGCTTGCCCCTTGGATAACCCGTACCCCCAGCATAGCTTCATAAGGCAGGTTCAGAAGCATCAGCCCGTTGCTGGCAATGAACACGCCGAGGGCGGTCATCAACAGCTTTTTTCGGTCCATATTGAGGGTGAGTGCAATGAGAACCGGTGCAATAATCGCTGCGGACAGCGCGAAGACAGTCACCATCAGACCCACTTCGGAGGTGGATACGCTAAGATCTGCCGCCATCATCTCAATGACGCCGGTAATAATATATTCAATCGTCCCGATCAGAAAAACGGCAAGTGCCAGAATATATATCGTCAATCGGTTATTCAAATTCATTCGCTCCTTGTGGTTTCATATCCTTGTACATTCATAACGGAATCGGCCGCCGTTCTTGTCATCACTCTACGATGCTGCTAAGGTTAAGTCAAAGAAACGTTTCTGAATGGAACGTTCATTTTTTTTGAATGAAGGAGTGACATCAGATGGAATTGCGCCAACTTAAAACCTTTTATACGCTGGCTTCCACGCTCAATTTCGCCCGCGCCGCCGAAGCGCAGAACTATGTTCCCTCAACGGTTACGATGCAAATGAAGGCCCTGGAGGAGGAATTAGGAGTGAAGCTGGTGGACCGGCTCGGTAAAAATGTGACGTTAACCGATACCGGAAAAACGTTCCTGCGTTATGCGGATAACATCCTGTGTATGGTGGAGGAGGCGCAGCATGCCCTTAAGCAGCCCGGCGAGCTGACAGGCACCATCGTGATTAGCGCAGATGAGACATTATGCACCTACCGGCTCCCCGCTGTGTTGCAGAAGTTCCGGCAGCTTCATCCCGGAGTCCGCTTGATCTTCCTGCCGCTCGTGAGTCCAAGCCTCAGACAGAGTCTGCGGGACGGGGATGTTGATGTTATCTTCATGCTGGATGAAGTGAAGGGAGAGAGCGGATTTTGCGGAGAAAAAATAAGGGAGGAACGCTTCTGTCTCCTGGCTGCTCCCGATCATCCGCTGGCGTCGCGTCCGGCGCTTGCTATCGAGGATTTCCACGGTGAAACGTTCTTACTGACGGAGCAAGGGTGCTCCTACCGCAGCTTCTTCGAGCGCAGCCTGTCGCAGAAGGGGATGGCAGGCATTACGGAACTTGAGTTTCACAGCGCAGAAGCCATCAAACAATGTGCGAAGCTGGGCATGGGCATCGCCATCCTGCCTGAAATGGCTGTAAGCGAAGAATTGAAGCGGGGGGAGCTGATCTCCCTGCCGTGGGATTTGACCGCAGTATCTTTTGCCACCCAGATGTTCTGGCATGAGGAGAAGTGGCTCTCCCCGGCAATTGAGGCTTTTCTCCGTCTGGCCCGGGATCTCGAATCCTCCCCTTGACCTTAGGTCTGACCCAGGGTGTATCGTAGGGATATTCCAAGCCGCAGTCCGGGGAGTGATTAGATGAGAAATGAAATAACAATTAGTGAACTGGCCAAGCTGATGAATGTATCGGTTCACCAGATCCGGTATTTTGAAGAGAAGGGTGTTCTGCAGCCTGCTTATACCGGTGAGAATCAGTACAGAATGTACAGTATGGATCAAGTGTATCAGCTCGCGCATATCCTGCTGCTCCGCAAGCTTGAAGTGCCTGTTCAGTCGATTAATGAATGTATGGGCTATAGTCCGGAGCAGCATCGCGGGCTGCTGGAGCATTCTCTGGAGGGGATTGAGCAAGAGCTGCGCCGCCTCCGGGAGCTTCGGCAGTTTATCCGTAAAATGCTGGAGGAACAGCAGAGCTACAGCACCTCCCCTGAGACCTTTCAGATTAAGAAGTGTAAGGCTACAAGACTTATGCAGGTGATGAAGCTGGATTCACACAGGAAGCTGAGTGCAGCGCTGCTTGCGGAGCAGGCGGCAGGGATACCGGATCTGTTCGAATCGGATATGTATTATGTGCTGGAGGAGCCGGGCGCTGTGACCTTGTGTCTGGAGCAGCCGGAGGCGGGCGGAGTTATTTTACCGGAAGGGGAGTATCTGACTCTGCAATGTGTGGCCCGGGAGGAGGAGCTGGAGCAGTGGACCGGCCGGCTGCTGGAGCATGCTGCTGCACAAGCGATTCCTCTCGCGGGACCGCTGGTGGTCATTGAACGTTCTTATCTCTCCCTTTTCGTTCAAGACAAGCTGCATTATGAGCTGAGGGCCTGCATCGGCCCGGCTGCACCCGTGGAAGGGAGAGGTTCCGTATGAGAACGATGTCAACAGGTACAACGTCAATAAGCACAGCGCCAGTAACTATCGAACCTATGGAGGCGAGGTATAATCGTGCGGTGGGGGGGCTGCTGGCTCAAGCTTTTCAGGGGAAATTCCAGAACCGGATCAGGCTGAAGGAGGGAGAGCTGGCAGGGTGCTTCGAAATGCTGCTTCAGTATGCTCCTGCTGATCCCTATACACACAGGATGGTAGCTGTGCAGCAGGGTGAGGTGATTGGCAGCATCGCGATTAAGTGTACACCTGAAGCCCGCCTTTTGGGGAAAAGGCAGACGCCTCCGTTACCGGGAACCTCACAGCTATTAGGCAAACGGGGCATGATCAGAATGCTGATCGGCCTCTATGTACTAGACCATACCCCGGCAGCAGGCGAGTGTTATATTACCGACCTTGCGGTCCACCCGGAGCATCAGAACAAAGGGGTAGGAAGGTTGCTTATAGAGTGGGCGCAGAAGCTTGTGGATCAAGACCCGGGACTGAATCGTCTCAGCCTGCATGTATCAGCCGGTAATCCGCATGCCCGTCAGCTATACGGGAAGTGGTCCTTCCATACGGAAGCCCGGGAGACACGTTATACCCTGTATTTATTGTTCAATGAACTGCGCTGGGAATACATGGTTCAGAAGAGAGGCGGATACAGAAATGAAGACAACGAAGAAGCTATGGATATCTCTGCTAACTATAGTGCTGCTCCTTAGCGGTGCGGGGCTGTATATTGTGCAGCAGAACCGCTTTGAGATGACGGAGCAGGCCATCCGGATTGCGTCGCCTGAGGGCGAGCTGACGGGTACGCTGGTGCTGCCCAAGGGGTCTTCAGCAGCTTCCGGCAAGCTGGGACTGGTCCTCTTCATTCATGGGGACGGGCCGATTAATGCCTCGCATGATGATGGATATAAGCCGCTATGGGAGCGGTTAGCCAGTCTGGGGTATGCCTCCTTGTCTCTTGATAAAAGAGGGATCGGCGGTTCCGCAGGCGATTGGCTGGATCAGAGTATAGATGACCGGGTGGAAGAAGCCCGCGAGGCTATTGCATGGGCCCGGAAGCAGCCGGATATCGATCCGGACCGGATCGGGGTGTGGGGCGCCAGTCAGGCAGGCTGGGTGATTCCCAAGCTGGCGGGCAAGGAGCCGCTCGCCTTCAGCATCCTGGTCTCCCCGGCTATTAACTGGCTGCGCCAGGGTGCCTATCATACCCGGCAGCAAATGCTGCAGGAAGGGAAATCGGAAGCGGAGATTCAAGCGGAAGTGGCATCTAACAACGAGGTTTTGGAGCTTTTGGCGCAGAAGGCGAGCTATGAAGACTATCTGGCTGTAGTGAAGGAAGATGACCCGATGACGCGGGAGCGGTGGACCTTTGTCAGTAAGAATTACCTGTCGGATGCAGGGGAGGATCTTAAGCAATTCCATTCCCCGGTGCTGTTGCTGCTGGGCCAGCAGGATATTCATGTAGACTGGCAGGAGACAGAGCAGGTGTACCGCAAGCTCGTCCGGCCGGAGCTGCTGAGCGTGGCGGTCTTCCCGGAGGCTGAGCATTCGATGCTGAGCAAGAAGACGGCGGATTCCAGCTTCAGAGCGCTCATGATCAGCCTCTTCGCCCCACGCCACATTACAGTTCCGGGCTATATGGATCGGATTGGGGAATTTCTTAAGGAGCTGGAGTAGCAGCCCGCTCCCTTAGCACCGTAATTACTACGTATACCGGCTCATCATTTCAAGCAGATACTTACGGAATTCTTCACGGTAGGCCTTCGGCTCCATAATCTCCAGATGGGTGCCGAAGCCGGCCAGGAATTGATATCCGATCGGGTGCTGCGGAATATAGAACGTAGCCAGCAGTTGTTCCGCGTTATAGGCTTCGATGCTCTTGCGGCCATAACGTTCAATGAATTGATCCTTAATCCCCGGCGAGATCAGCGCCTTCACTTCGGTTAACTGCGGCGGAACTTCAGCCTCCCGTGCCTGATTCAGCATATCCGCTCTGGGGCTGAAGGTCTGTTTCATCCGCTCCAGCTGCTCCATCCGGGAGAGCTTGAACATCCGCGCGCCCATCCGCTCCAGGCAGAAGCCCTTCAGATACCAGCTCGATTCACTGAAATGAAGCTGATACGGCTCCACTGTCCGTGTCGTGGGAGTACCTGTTCTATCGGTATAGTCAAAAGAGAGCAGCCGGCTCCCGGCGATGGCCTCCTGACAGAGCTTCATGGCTCCGGCAAGCTCCGCGCGTCCCTCCCAGCCATAGAAGGACAGCTGAACCGATCCCTTAGAAGCGAGCGGGCTAACCATCGCTTCTATTTTTCGTAGCGTCATGGCAACGTCTTCGCTGATCAGAATTTGCTCCAGCCCGCCGAGCGCAGCCAGTATATTCTCCAGATCGGAGCTGCTCAGCAGCCGCTTGTCCATCTTGTATTCTTCCATAATGCCGTAGCCGCCCTGCACGCCGGGTGTGGCGTATATAGGAATGTGCGCCAGGCTGAGCGCTTCCATATCGCGGAGAATCGTCCGTTTGGACACGCCGAATAATTGTGCGAACTCTGAGCTGGGCACAATATCTTTTTTGAGCAGAATCATGATGATGGTAATCAGCCGCTCCACCTTGTCCATCCGGTTCCCTCTTTCTTAAGTGAAGTGTGAAACGGTGACATACAGCCGTCACCTATCGTGTATTATACTACATTTATCTTAAGGAGGAGGTTATGCTTTATGTCAGCTATTGCCTATATTAATTTCGATGGTGTTGCCGGAGAAGCGATTGAATTCTATGCGGAGGCTTTGCAGGCCACTACAGTGAAGAAGGTTACATTCGGAGATATTCCGCAGGACCCGAACTATCCCCTGCCGGCCAATGAGTTAGCGATGATTATGGAGTCTTCTCTAGCATTCGAGGGCGGGACAATTATGATGTCCGACCTGTTACCTTCTATGCAGCAGGTTACAGGCGAACTGGTGAAGGGGAACAACCTCATGATCAGTCTCGTCATTGAGGACAAGCAGAAGCTCGAAGAGTACTATAATCAGCTGTCCCAGGGAGGAACAGTTATCATGCCGCTCTCCAGCACACCATGGTCTTCATGCTTCGGGATGATCGTGGATAAGTTCGGCATTGGGTGGAAGTTCAACAGTGATGCCGTGCAATTCCTTGATAATGTGCTGGCCAGCCGGGGCAAGCTCTGAAATATTTTGGCAGAATGCGGAAGAGTGGAAGGATTTATCCATCATGCATTGAAAGATAGGAGTACCTGATACCGGTGTATATCGCCTAAGCGAATAAGCGTAGTGATTTTACAGCTGTGGTGGTTGTGTTGCTGGCGGCCATCCGTTCAGGAATCACTCATGAAAAGAGGAAGTTGAGCTGATGTCAAACCTTCGTCTGAGCAATACCCGGTTATCTGGAGCGGATGGCGTTCGTGCGATCGCCTGCCTGTCAGTCATCCTGCATCACTTGTCGCAAAAGCTGATCATGCCCGCACAAAAACCCTGGCTCCAGGAGCTGCAATCCGTGCTGCTTCTGGGGAACAGCGGGGTCAGCTTGTTTTTTCTGCTAAGCGGCTTCCTGCTGTCGTTCCCCTTCTGGAGTGCGTATCTGAATAACGATCCATATCCAAGCCTGCGGACGTACACGCTGCGCCGTGCCGCGAGAATCATGCCCGGCTTCTATGTGTCCCTGCTGGTGTGTCTGTTCCTGACCTGGAGGCTGGATATTCCGATGGAGTACTTAGGGCGGCGTATTGTCACAGCCTTCACCTTCACATCGGGCTTCCACTACACCACGTTCTTCCCCTCCGACTTGAACGGGCCGCTCTGGTCGATCAGCTTCGAGGTATTCTGCTACCTGCTGATGCCACTCTTCATGGCGGTGTTATTCCTGCTCGGCAAGCGGCATTCCTTCAGTAAGGCGATCCTGTTCTGGGTCGCCGTATTTGGGTTGGTGCTTGCCGCCAATGCCCTCATTCATCATTGGTTTACTCCAAGCGAGCAGGGCCGGGGCTGGGACTATGGCCAGGTCGGCGGCGCGAAATTCTGGATGCCGAGATACAATCCGGTCGGCTTCTTCGGCCACTTCACCATCGGGATTCTGGCGGCGGGGATCACGAATGCCTTGCTGCAGCGCCGCTCCAGAGTGGAACGGCTCAGCAGGCTCGGCGTGTTCGATGCCGCCGCAGTACTTGCTCTGGGTCTTGCCGGTCTCCTGATCTGGCGGATGCGCCACGCGGGCGAATTCGACTTCAGTCTCCAGCAGCAGCAGTATCTATTCCCGGTCTATGCCCTATTGTTCGGAATCGTGCTGTTCTCGGCACCGTTCAGCCGGTTCGCCGGGCGTGCGCTGGATAACCGCTTGTTCCGGTATACGGCCAAAGTGTCCTTCGGCCTCTACATATGGCACTATCTGTTCATTACCTTAATCGAGAAGTACGGCATTCAGGATTTCCATTACTCCGGGGTTAGGGATGTGTGGCGCTGGCTGGGCATCAGTATGTCTGTTGTGGTCATCTCTTACGCAGCGGCCACTATTTCGTATTACGCCATAGAACAGCCGTTCATCAACTGGTCCAAAGGCAAGCCGTTCTTCTGGCGCAAGCCGAAGGAGTCCTCACCCTCTACAGCCGCATAGAATTGACTTTTTCATAACTCCCGTGATACATTGTGTATACACGGAATACACAATTTGTTGAGGGGGTTAGTTATGCTGGCTTTAGATATCCGGAATTTAAATAAAAAATATCCTAATTTTCAGATCAAAGACGTCTCTTTTCAATTGGAGCAGGGTTATATCATGGGCTTCATCGGGGTCAATGGTGCGGGCAAGACCACCACGATCAAATCGATCCTGAATATGGTTCAGGCCGACAGCGGCGAGATCAGCATTCTGGG
This sequence comes from Paenibacillus sp. FSL R7-277, assembly GCF_000517965.1. Classification (NCBI taxonomy): domain Bacteria; kingdom Bacillati; phylum Bacillota; class Bacilli; order Caryophanales; family Paenibacillaceae; genus Paenibacillus; species Paenibacillus sp. FSL R7-277. The sequence goes on along the minus strand of NZ_ASPX01000009.1, from coordinate 180,883 downwards.
CAAGAACATCGCTGAACATGAAACAGAATTGAAGCAGGACATCGGCTGCGCCTTCGGCGATATCGATTTCTATACACGCAGCAGGCTTAAGACGCTGACGGGTATTACGAAGAAGTTCTATAAGAACTGGAGTGACGAGACGTATTACAGCTATCTGAACCGGTTCAAGCTGGATGAGAATAAAAAAATAGCGGAGCTGTCCACCGGGATGAAGGTGAAGTACAGCCTGACTCTGGCCTTATCGCATGGCGCCAGGCTGCTGATTCTGGATGAGCCGACCAGCGGACTCGATCCGGTCTCCAGAGACGATCTGCTGGATATTTTCCAGGAGCTTATCATGGGCGGCGAGATCAGCATTCTGTTCTCCACACATATTACCTCTGACCTCGAGCGCTGTGCGGATTATATCACCTTCATTGAGCAAGGGCAGATTGTGGCAAGTAGCGAGAAGAACGAGTTCAAGGAGTCATACCGGTTACTTAGCGGCAGCGAGTCGCAGCTTAACGAAGTGAAGGGGAAGCTGATCTCCTGCAAAATCAACTCCTTCGGCTTCACCGGATTGATTCATGCCCGAGATATCGATCCCGCTTGGGCGCTTAACACGGCCATCCCGACTCTCGACGACATCATGATCTACTTTGCGAAAAAGGAGGGTGTATATGTATAATCTGGTGCTGAAGGATTTGAAGCTAGGCGTTAATCCCTGGTTCTTCGTATTACCTTTAATTTTAGGCGGTCTGATGCTCATTCCGGGCTGGGTCTACTTCCTGGTTCCGCTGTATTTCTGCTTCATCACCGTACCGAACATGTTCGGCGGATTTAAGAGCCAGAATGATCTCATATTCAGCACGATGATGCCTGTGACCAAACCGGACATCGTGAAGTCCAGAATAGCTGTGATTGTTATTCTTGAGCTTATGCATCTGCTCATTGCCATGATCTTCAGTATCTTTACGTTCCGCCTGTATCCGCAGATGACTTACATTTTCTTTCCGCCTTATATGGGCTTCTGGGGCTTGTGCTTCATTATGCTGGCGGTGTTCAATCTTATATTTATCACTATGTACTACAAGACGGCATATAAGTATGGCGCTGCTACGACTGCATCGACGGCTGCGGCGATCCTGTTCGCGGGCCTGGTCCAATGGGCCGGAATTCAGAATAGCTGGATGCACGGCATTTTCTACGGCTCCGGGACCGGCAATACGGCGCTTCAGTTCTCGATTCTGATCGGGGGCATCCTCATTTTCGCAGCCTTCACCCTACTTGCCTACCGGATTGCGGTACGGAGATTCCTGAAAGTGGAGATCTTATGAACGTAACGATCTCCAGCACCTCCGACAAGCCGATCTACCAGCAGCTGCACGAACAGATCAGCGCACAGATTCTTGGTGGCGAGCTGGAAAGCGGCTATTGTCTGCCCCCCATCCGGCAGGCTGCCCTGGAGCTGCATGTCAGTGTCATCACGGTGAAGAAGGCCTGGGAGGAGCTGGAGCGGAGCGGCTTGATCCACACGGTAACCGGCAAAGGCTGCTTTGTCGCCGAATTCTCACCGGATGAGATGCTGCGGATTCGTAACGAGATGGTCTTGAAGCAGATGGAGGGCGACATTGCGTATTACAAGTCCTTCGGCCTTACGCTTGATGAAGTGATCGCACTGCTGGGGAAGATCTACTAAAGCGCGCAGAGATTAAATGCAGGAACAGGCTTTTCACGATCCCTTGGGGAAGGTGAAAAGCCTGTTTTGTTGTGTTGTTACGGATCACGTATCCTATTTCCTCTGGAATTTCTCCGGGAACTGTTTCACAATGCCTTCAGCAGTCCGGCCATGATCCGGGTTATTGTTGAGGGCGCTCACATCACTCCTGAAACTTGACATGATCCAATATCGTATTCCCCCACTCAGGGAGCAAGCGGGCCTCTCCCGCAAAGCGGCTTCCAGCTATGGAGCCATCTTGAAACAGCGCACCCTCAAAGCTGCATTCCTCGAACCGGCAATACAAGAGTAAGGCGCCCCGAAAGTTGGCCCCATCAAAGCGGCAGCGGGTGAAAGACACATCATTTGCAATCACTTTGCTTAAGTTGCAGCCGGTGAAATCACAATCATGGAACGCCTTGCTCATTCTGGCACCATTCAGCTTCGCTCCCCGGAAGGAACAGTGATTAAAGGTATGGGTCACGAATCTCTTGTCCAGTCTGACCCCGTCCAGGAAACAATTGGTAAATGTAGAGGTGTTCAAGCTTGCCGAATCCTCGAAGCGTGAATAAGAGAAATCAATATCCTGCAGAGTGAGGTACTGTATGCTCTCAGTCAGGGTAACTCCCCGGTAATCCTTCAGTCCTGCCTCCGTCTGTCCATAAGGGGAGATGGGAAAGGAGCGGTCCTTTTGATGGAGATTATGTTTGCCTGAAATAGCGGCCAGACGCCGGTTCACTTCAGAGAGCTGGTCGTCCTGCCATCTGGCCAAGAGGAATTTCTTATTCAAGGTAGCCCCTCCTTACATTAATTTGGTAAAATGAATGGAATCTAGTTTATATGTTAGTATGCCAAGTAACTATAGACAAGCCATTAAAGGAGGCCATCCACCCGTGGGAAGATCGTTTGCAAATCTGCATATTAAGTCAGGTGACCTGGACAAGACCCTGCAAGCCTTACAGGAGCTGACCAGCAAGCATGGCAAAGTACTGGGTTATCCTGAGACACCGGAGCGTAAGGCCGTTATCTATGTAAGCCAAAGCAATGAGGGTTGGATCAGCGTGCTTCACGATTATTTCGTATGGGGTACGGTGAAAAAGGTTGGCAGGACGTTGTCCGGGCTGCTGGAGGAGCCGGTGATGACGGTGGGATACATGAATGAGGAGATCTTCGAGCTGTCTTTCTTTGAGCAGGGGGAGATCCAGGCCGAACGAATCTTCTGTGAGCCGTGGACCCGGGAGGAATACGAACACCTGCGGGAAGAGCGTACAGCTGACGAATATATGCAGCGGGTGCTCGGGATGCAAGCTGAGGAGGAGAACTTCGGCGCATTCATCAGCCTTACCAGCCCCGGGCAAGCGGTGGAGCGGCTGTCCGAAATTACTGGAATGTCTCTATGGAGCGATGCGGAATGGCTGCCGTATGAAGAGACGCTCAGAGCACGTTTTGTTACCTATGAGTGGTAGAAGAAGATGCTAAAAAACAGCGGATTCTACAAGCAGCGCTTCTTCATCACACCCGAGGAGCTCAAAAGAGTCGTAGAGCTTCTGGAGCCTACGCAAGTGCGGTACTATTTAACCAATTATACCCATACAGAGCATGATCAGAATCAGGTGGTGGAGGCGTATCGCGCCTTCTATCAATATTATACAGCTACGGAAAAAGAGAGCGGGGTGCGCCCCTTCTTCATCTATTCGATGTCGGTTCTGCCGGATACGGAGAGCTTTGGTTTTTTTGCGAGAAATGAGGGGGTTTCTATTCCCTATCACGGGCAATGGGCAGAGAATGAGCTGCCCTGTATTCTGATCTCCTGCCCTAAGGGGCACCGCGTCAATGCTCAGGATGAGCAAGGGGAGTATTATCTGTATGAGGATGTCCGGGAGCACAAGCCGCTGAGCTATGCCCTGTACAAGGAAATTACCGGCTCTATTCAAAAAATGACCAAGCCTCTCCGCTTCTCAGCGCAAGACCCGGAGGCGATGGAGGAACAGAAGCCCTCTGTACGCATAAGCCGTGCTGCGGCTGAAGATTTAAGCAACTCCTGGATGGTCAGACAATATGGACTCGTAATCCATGGGCAATCAGGGCCTGACTGATGTATTGGGTTATCCATGAAAGGGAGGGGAGCAGATGGCGCTGAAGTTGATCTGTACCTGGGGAGTGCTAGCTCTATCATGCTGTGCGGTATGGTGGAGCTTCAAGACCGAAAAGCTGATCACCGTCTCCTGGCTGATATTCCTGCTCCCTGCGATTCTCCAGCTCGTTGCTGCTGTACGGATCGGGCCGGGCAAAGCCAAGTTATTTCTTGTATTCGGCTGTATTAATCTGCTGTTCGCAGCCCTGACCGGTGCGGCCGTCTGGTATCTGGTGCAGCTGGCAGATGCCTATAGAAGGGGGAAATAGTTCAAGCGTGTCTTAAGCGGGGAGGGGTGCTAATATGCAACTGGGTTTTACGCTGGATACCCATGGAACATGTGTGGGTGTACTCAGAGATGAATTGCTGCCGTTAGAGGAGCTGGCGAATACATTGGAGTTCCCCTACGATATCTTCGTTGTGTTCCGGGTGTTACCTGATAGCTACGGGCGGAGAACGTTCAGACGCTTTGACAGCGGGGATCATACCCTCTATTTGGATATCAGCCTCAGCTATGAGCAGTACCAACGTATGTCCAAGAATGAACAGCGCGAGGCTCTGGGCATTCACCTGTACAGCTATCTGGCAGAATCTATTGCCAAGTATACCAAGCATGCCGGTAAGACTGCCCAGGCAGAGCTGCTGAAACGGGTGAAATGCTGGATGCTGGCCAATAACTGGCTGGAAGGGAAAATCCATCAGGCACGCCTCCTCCTCTCCCGGGAGATGGGACTCCATGAGGTTAGCCGGACCTTGAAGCTGCCGCTGGAGGAGATTGAGTATATCCTGCTGCGCATGAATAATGATGCGCCAGCTGCTGTTCATCCTGACAATCTATAATCTACCCTTAGTAGGGAAAGGGGAGTACAACTATGTATGAGCGTCTGAACTTTGACACCTCTGCCCCCGATGAACGGGGGGAATTCCCGGTCATACGTTATGACCTCATGAATGATCTGATTGAGGAGTATGCCCCAACGTTCGCCGGATTCCTGGAACAGCTGATCGACGAGAGGAAGTAGCCATGAATGCGGCACAGAAGGAAGTGGAGCGGCTGGCGGCGGAGATTGCGGAGGCGGCCCGGAGGTCGTTCCGCGCGCTTTTTGCGAATGGCGAGCATTATTATTACTGTACGTTATATACAACGGGTGAGGGACATGCACCAAGCCTCTCCGCCTGGTCACGGGAGGCCCTGGAGCAGGAGGCGGCCAGACAGGCAGAGGGCGGCAGCACACCGGCAGCAGAGATCGCCGAGCTGATTAAATGGTCTTATGCCGATTCGCCGTATTGCTGCTTCGGAGATGAGTATTTCGATGAGGTCAAGCGGTTATTCCAGGCACGTCCGTCTATTACGGAGCTTGAGGATGAGGCATGGAACGATGAGTTCATTATGAGACTGGGGGCCATGGAGCTGGCGATGCGGATGATGGATGCTGAGGGGCTGTTCGCGCTCAATCAGCCCAGGGAGGACGTATGTGTGCTTGCCGAAGTGATGCCGCCGGATGAGGGGAATACGGACATTGCCCTGCGGCTGAACCGGGCGGAAGCTCCGGCGATGCGGGCCTGGCTTGAGGAAGCGGCAGAATAAGGTTATTGTGAATAACTCACGCAGGAAACCGGGGGAATGATGAATGTATATCGTATCTGAGCCCAAGGGGCTGTCAGAGCATCACAGGCACATGCTTGAAGCGGAGAACGCAGGTCTGTATCCTCCAGCCTATATCCGGTTCTTGCAGCAGTACGGCGAAGGAACGTATCGGGGCTGGATGAATGTGCAGACCCCTGACACAGAGGTGCTGCGGCCGTTTGCCGAATACGGATTATGGGAGCATGATCAGGATAGCCCTATAACGGAGCAGCAGATCGGCGAGTGTACCGCTATTGGGACCACTGTGGACGGTGATTTCCTGGCGGTTCATCCCAAGGTGGACGGGCTGCTATGGCTGCCTCGTCATGCGGAACAGATTCAAGCGATCCCTCTGCCAGCCGGGGGACAGGAGAAGGATGAGAGCTATGCCATGATCCTGGACGGCATCTACCGCCGGATGTATGGGCGGAGCCAAGAGGAGAGCGTCTATTATGAGCCATGGACGGGAACCCGCGAGCATCTTTTCCTGCGGATGCCGCCGGGAGAGGGCCCGCTGGCGCTCACGGAGCTGGCTGACCTGTGCCGGGCGGAGGCTCCACCGGATCTCTTCATTGAGAATCCTTACGTCTGCTACCTGTTCTACCGGAATCTGGGCGGCTATATCCGCCTGAATCTGGCGGGTGGGCAGGAGGTAGCCGTCTTCTATGAACAGGCTGCCGGGCAGGCATCGGCCAAGATGAAAGAGTGGCTTCTGTCGAAGGGATGCGAGCAGTATTCATGGGAGTGAAGAATAAGGAGGAGTGCGGATGATTGTCCTGAAGGACATAGGGAAATTCGAGGTGCTGCCGGAGCGGGCGATGCAGATCTATCAGGGGGATGTTCCTGCCTTGCAGGCTGCCATTGCTGCGGGCTGGGATATTGAAGCGGGATTAGAGCTTAGCAAGCATACCACAGTCAGCCCGCTCGACCTGGCGATTATCACGCAGCAGACCGAGGTGGTGAAGCTGCTGGTGGAGCATGGCGCGAAGCTGAATGTACCTCAGAATCCGGCCTTCCTGCGGGCGGTCCGTTATGGCAAGGAGGACATCATCTGCTACCTTGCTGCACAGGGCGCGAAGCTGGACCTGCTTAACCGGACGGGATCGGGCGCTTATTCACAGGCCTACTACGGCAACAAGAAGAATATCCCGCTGATCCATGAGCTGGGTCTGGACATCCGGCAACATGCCGGTGCCGTGCTGCGGCAAGCCGCCTCGGACCATGATCTGAAGACGCTTACCTATCTGCTGGATCAGGGAGTGGATATCAACTACAACAAGCCGGATATGGTCTATCCTTACGGGGCGACGCCGCTGACAGTCGCTGCCCGGCTGGGCAATCTGAACATGGTCCGCTTCCTGGTGGAACGCGGTGCGGACCTTATGATGACGGAGAAGGACGGCGAGCGGCCGTATACGATTGCGGTCAGCAGCAAGCATACCGCTATGGCGGAATACCTGAAAGCGTTGGATCCGCCGGATGTTCATGATGTGGAGAACAAGAAATACGAGCTGGCCAAATACAAACTGCCGGATGAACTTATCCGCTTCCTTACAGGGGACGAGCTGCGCCTGACGCTGGCCCCTAATGAATATAAGATCGGGTACATCGACTTCTTCAGCTTCACCGACACCCTTCAGATGAAGGCCGGCCGGCGCAAGCTGTTGCGGCTGTCTGCCGATATCGATAATTACTCCGGTCTGGTGCTGGTCTGGAATCCGCAGAAGAAGGGGCAGCTCGGCTGCTATGATCTGGAGCATCAGACGTATGCGGATCTGTGCAGCTTCCCGGAATTTGTTGCCCAGCCTGAACGCTACCTCATACAGTTCATGGAGGGAGAGCTGGACGGGTCATGAAGGAGAGACTGTCTAAAGTGAATCATAACCATGAGACCTACGAGACCCCTGAGACCCCTGAGACCCTGGACGGGCTGGAGGACATGCGCTCCGAGCTGACCGGGTACTGTTACCGGATGATGGGTTCTATCTTCGAGGCGGAGGATGCCGTCCAGGATACTATGATCCGGGCCTGGAAGCATCAGGAGCAGATGAGGCAGCAGGACTCTCTCCGAGCCTGGATGTACCGGATTGCCACCAATGTCTGTCTTGACCGGCTGAGAAGCGCCAAGCGGCGGGCGCTGCCGATGGATCTCTCGGAACCGGCCGCTGCCGTTACGGAGCCTCGGGAGAGCCTGCCTCAGCATTCCTGGATCTGGCCCGCTCCGGGCTATGTGGATGATCCTGGTAATATTCTGGTTAGCAGAGAGACCCTCCGGCTGTCCTTCATTGCGCTGCTGCAGCTGCTGCCGCCCCGGCAGCGTGCCGTGCTGATTCTGCAGGAGGTGTTCCGGTGGTCGGCAGCCGAGACCGCCGGGGCACTGGAGATGACCGTGGCCGCGGTGAACAGCGCGATGCAGCGGGCACGGGCAACCATGGCCAAGGCACAGCTCCGGTCCGAGGCACTGCAGGCTGACGATGACGTAGTGGACGAAGGACTGATTACCCGGTACGTGGAGGCTTTTGAACAATACAATATTAATGCGTTGTTGGCCTTATTCCAGGAGAATGGCAGCCTGTCGATGCCGCCGTTTACGATGTGGGTGCAGGGCGGCGCGGATCTCGCGGCCTTCTACCAGATCACAAGCAGTCACTGTGTGGGCTCGCGGTTGCTGCCGGTCCGGGTGAACGGGAACCGGCCCGCATTTGCCCAGTACGTTCCCTCTGGAGAAGATGGATTGCTGGTCCCGTGGGCGATTCATGTGCTTGAGCTGAGCGGGGGGAAGATCGCGCATGTTCATCATTTTATAGATGCTGAATTATTTATTCGCTTCGGATTGCCGGAACACCGATGATTCTGCCGCGGCCGGAACGTCTATACTAATGAAAGGCACAAGCGAGACCATTCCGAACTCAAGGAGGAACACACAATGACTATCAAACTTACTCCCTACATCACCCTGGAGGGGCGCACGCAGGAGGCTATTCAGTTCTATGGACAGGTTATGGGGGCTGAGGTCCTTTCCATCCTGACGTATGGTGATATGCCGGATCTCCCGGACACGTTCCCGGATGAGGTGCGGAGTCTGGTGGCCCATGCCAAGGTACAGGTGGGCGGCACGGAGCTGATGTTCTCAGATGCTCCCGGCGGTACGCCGATTGAGAGTGGGAAGCGGGTAACGGTCTGCGTTACTACGGACAGCGTGGAGGAGTCACGGAGAATTTTTGATGCGCTGCAGGAGGGCGGGGAGGTTAATATGCCGTTTCGGGAGGAGCCGTTCAGCCCGGGCTTCGGCGATCTGACGGACAAGTTCGGGGTGACATTCCAGATCTATACGGAGCTTGGATAGAGTGGAGAACGAATAGGAGAGAGTATCGGGCATGATGAAGACGAACGTTGAAGTACCCATACGTTGTACAGGTGTTGCTGTAGTATTGCTGAAGAATACACCCTCGGGTCATCATGTCCTGTTACTGAAGCGGGCCGGTTCGGTACTCAGGGATGCCTGGTGCTATATCGGCGGGGGCATTGAAGAAGGGGAACTAGCGTGGGAGGCTGCATTAAGGGAGATTCGGGAAGAGACGGGGATTACCCAAGTCGCTCTTTACACTTCCAATACCTTCGACCAGATCTATTCGGCAAAAGAGAACTATATCTACGTCGCCCCAGTGTTCGTGGGATACGTGGATGAGACCCAGGATGTCATTCTTAATCATGAGCATATTGATTATGAATGGCTGCCGGTGAATGAAGCCATCGAAAGGGCCGCTTTACCGGGAAATGACGCCGTGCTTGCTTCGATCGAGAAGCATTTCATCAAGAAGACTCCAGCAGAGTGGCTACGTGTTGACACGCCATAAGAGGGCCGGAGAAGGGCTGCACGCGATGAGCGTGCAGCCCTTCTTTTGCTTGCTGGGGAGTGAGTCTGCACAATGTAATCGAAAAACCGATCACATTTGGCGTTACGTGGCGCGTGGGCCAGATGTAATCGAAAAACCGAATACATTTGGCGTTGCGTGGGCGCGTGGGCCAGATGTAATCGAAAAACCGAATACAATCTGCCGGCACTGGAAGTTGATTGGATGTGCCCATGTGCGGTCGTGAATGGTAGCGTAAATCGACAGCTGGGCGGGTACGTTTTTTATCCTTTGCGCAGAATGGCCAGTGCATGCAAACTATACCCAAGCAGACTCTTATCCTCACAGGTCCGCAGATGAAGCTGAAGCCAGCGTTCAAAATCTTCTTGCTGTGCCTCATTGATTTGTTTAGCAAACAAATAACCGACCCCGTCTGTTCCAATATGGGCCACGATCTCTGTGTGATAGGCAGCTGCCATGTGTTCCATTTCAGAGGGAGACATATGTAGGAATAGACCATCTTTCGTCTGGTTGGCATGCCAGGTAAGTACATCTTCCATATTTCCTAGTCTATCGCCTACGCCTAATAACGAAACTGCTGCATTGTTAATATAGGAGACCGCAAGCAGCCCTCCTGGTTTCAGCACGCGAAGGCATTCGGTCATGGCCAGCTGTCTGTCTTCATTGCCGATATGGTAAAAAGCGCCCATGTTCAGGACAACATCAAAAATTTCACTGTCAAAACGGGATAAATCCGTGATGCTTCCTGTATATATATCAGTCAATACCGGGTGCTTGCTCTGCTTCTCTCTTATGAGTTCTAAATGATGCGGAACGAGATCTCCGGCTACAACCTTATGCCCCAATTCTGCCAGTGGAAAAGAGTAATTCCCTGTCCCTGCGCAGCCGTCAAGAATGTAAGATTCCTGCTTAAACAGCTTCTTGAAGTACGCCATCGTTGTGATCCATTCGATCTGATGACCGTTATCCCTGGACAGCCTTCCCTCCTCATCATAGGAATCATAGTAATCCGTTATCGCACTCACCATATTGCCCTCCTTATCGTTGGCCGGGCCTTATTAAGCACAACTGCCCTCCCCCTACCTTAACGGATCGGGGGAGGGCAGGCTATGACGGGAGTTACTTGAAGATCCGCTGCGAGAACTGATACAGTCCGCTGCTCCAGACCTTGCCTTCATGTCCGCCTACATCCAGATACCACAGATGCGGAACATTCATGCTGGTCAGGCTGTTATGGAAATTCTGGCTGACATAGAGCAGGCCGTCCGAAGCGCCGCAGGAGATCCAGAGCAGCTTCAGCTGGCTGGCCGTCTGCGCCGGATTGGTGATCAGCTGTGAGGCCGACTTCGTATTCGGAGCAGAGGAGAACGCGCCGATCCAGGAGAACTTGTCCAGATGCTTCAGGCCGAAGTTCAGGGTCTGTCCGCCGCCCATGGATAAGCCGGCCAGGGCGCGGTTTTGCTTGTTTTTGTATACCGGGAAATGTGAATCTACATAAGGAATGAGATCATTAATCAGGTCGAATTCAAACCGCTCGAAGGCCGCTACCTTGTCCGGTGCATAAATATCGCCGATCGGACGGTCATCCGCCATGGCGCGGCCATTCGGGAATACGACAATCATCGGCTCCAGCTTGTTCTGGGAGTACAGGTTGTCCAGAATGTTCCGCGGATTCATCCCGTTCAGCCATTCGTTCTGATCCCCGCCGATGCCGTGCAGCAGGTAGAGCACGTTGTAGGTCTTGGAAGGGGTATAACCCGGAGGGGTGTACACCATCGCGTTTCTTGACTTGCCTACAGTAGTCGAATAATAAGAAATCTGCTGTACGTTGCCGTGGGGAATATTATTGCGGTATCCGTCATAGCCTTGTGGAGCGGGAGTGATGGTGCTGGTTACAGCCGCAGCGGCATCCGCAGAGAGGCTCAGATCCTGCTCCTCGACTACAGGCGAGGCATAGGACATAGCCGGCAGCATCAGCGCTGCCGTCAGAGCCAAAGCGGCAATACGGGTCATAATCTTCTTCATTTCACATATCCTCCTTAGTTTAAATAGATTAGGTCAAACCTGATTCATCCGTCCTCTAAGGTCCCTCTATAAAGCAGAGCCCTCCTTTCCCGACATTCAATGTAAGCGCATCCAACATCAGGATACCATATTTAGCATATTATGTAAATTATCTTTTTGGGATTTTTTGATAGATTTTAGATTCATTCAGCGGCTACGCTGTAGTCATACCGGAAGAAGCGGGGTAATAGACAAATATAGAAGCCAATAACTGGAGCTACGGCAACCCGGGCACGGCAATGTTACATGTACAATCATCCGGATTGCGGCGGGAGCCAAGGACTGGAGGGATGGATCATGATAGGACAGAGTGTATCAGGAATCAGTCCGGTACAGGTCATCATGGCCTACGGCGGCACACAGAGCGATGTCAGTTCCCTGGAGAAGCAGCGGGACCGGCTGATGCTGGAGCTGGACCGAGTGAACGCGGCACCGGGCACCGAGGCCGTACCCTACCGCCGCGAGCAGCTGCAGCGGCAGATCCGGCTGCTGGAGGTTCAGCTCGCACGCAAAGCCGGCAGCAGTACTTCCACCGACGTAAGCACAGCCCTCCAGAATGTTCATGCTCCGCCCATGAGGACAGAGTGGAAGGGCTTCCTGAAGGGGATCGGCCAGACGGATCCGCGGACAGCGACAGTGAATGCAGAGGGGCGTTTCGAAGCATTCATCTGATGCATTACATCTAAGGTTAACAGATGGTGCAGAACAGTATAATTGTGTCCCTGGAGAGTGGGTTTGCCACCCTCCTTTCTTTTTGGCCCGGGATTATAGTAGGGAATGACTCTATGTATCCTGCTGGAAATTGAAAGCGGTTGCCTGGAGCCAAATTGATCTGGAGGAGGTATTTATGCTTACTCACAAAGTAATGAGATTGCTGCTGGTGCTTGCCGTTGCATTTGCGGGGTTCATCCCGCAGACCGCCGGTGCGGCTGAACCGGAACCGGGAACGGAACCGGTTCAGCAGGTGGCCGCCGCTGGTCCTGCAACCATCCAGAATTACCCGATGCCGTCTATCTATACTCCGTCTTCTGTCTATTCGTTGAAGGTGAACAATGAGAACGTCCCTGTCGTCAAGTATTTACCCGATTATGACTATGCCCAGTTCTCTTTTGAAGGAACCATTAGTCTTGAGGTAACGGCAGACAAGCCGATTACCTCGTATTCGATCAGCCCGCTGGCCAAGAACATCACAGGAACGGTCAACGGCAACAAGCTGACCTTCACCCTGTCGGCCTCTACCTATGTGATCGTGGATATTAATACACCTGCGAACGAAGACCCGAATGAGAAGGACCCGGACAAGCGCCGCAAAAGACTCGTGATCGCCGCCGATCCGCTGGAGACAGACATCCCCGCGTCCTCCGGCCCGGGAATCTACAATGTGACCGCTGCACCGTACAACGCAGACAAGACGGGGGCAACGATAACCTCGGGCGCCATCCAGCAGGCGATTGATGCGGCCAGTCAAGCCGGAGGCGGCACTGTGTATATTCCGGCGGGCGTTTACAAGAGCAGCAATCTGACCCTGAAAAGCAATGTTACGTTCTACCTGGCCGGGGGTGCAGTCATCGTCGGCACAGGCCGGGGCGAGGACTACCGGAATGACTTCCGCAAGGATTCGATCTCGGATGGAACCTATTTTATCCGCACAGCCACCAATTCCGTGAATATCACCATGCGGGGGCGCGGAACCATCGACGGCAAAGGAATAGAAATGCGCAAACGCAAGATGACCAACCCGCCTGCAACCCACAAGCAGGGAGAGGGGTTCATCAATAACCTGGTGGTGCCGATGGCAACCAGCAACTTCAAGTTTGACGGGTTAACCCTGCGGGACGGCGGCTTCTGGGCGTTCCTGGTGGTCCGCTCCGATAACGTGACCATCACCAACTATAAGGGTTACCAGGATTTATTTACGCTTGAGGATGATGCCATCGATATTAATGAGAGCCAGAACGTGCTGGTGAAGCATGCCCTTGCCATCTCGGACGATGATACCTTCTCCACCAAGACCTGGCCGCAAAAAGGAATGTCCAAGGACTGGCCGGGAGCCATTGAGCATCTGGAGAATGTGGTGTTCGAGGACTGCTTCGCCTGGACGCGCTGCGCCGCCTTCAAGCTGGGCATGGGCATATGCACGCCGCAGATTGGCGTCACCATCCGCAATTCGTATGTCTATCAAAGCGCGCGGGCGCTGCTGGTGGATCATGCTTATACAGAGAATCCGCTCCCGGTCGAAGGCTGGGCTAAGGATGTTACCTTCGAGAATATTGATATTGAACGGGTAGGGATTAACCAGTTCGGAAATTACTGGCTGCGGGTCTCCACCAGCACCGCCGGTGATGTAAGCAATGTCATTCTCAGAAACATCAATGTCCGCGAGACGGGAGGAGATTCCCCCATTCAGGGTAATCCTACCAGAGGCGGGATGGTGAACGGGGTGACTTTTGAAAATGTGGTGGTCAAAGGAACGCTGGCGAAGAATCTCAGTGACCTGAAGGTGAGCATCAAGAATGAGAATGTAAGCGGGGTCGTCTTCGCGAATACGGATCAGGCCTGGTTCAGCGATCACTTCACCTCCGGACTGACCACGGATTGGACCATGGCTTCAGGTGCCAACAGTTGGGCGGTAACCGATCAGACGGGGAATCGGGTGCTGTCCACCAGCCAGACTACGACGGCGCTGATCACCGCCAAGGCCGGTGCAGCCTGGACGGATTACACGTATGAGGCCAGAGCCAGACTTCCTCTCATTAATGGAAGCGAGAACGCAGGCATTGTCTTCCGGGTGCAGGATCAGAACAACTTCTATATGTACCGGATCAATGCCGGCACAAGCCAGCTGGAGCTCTACAAGGCTGTAGCCGGAACGTTGACGCAGGTCTCGACGACCTCGTTCGTGCCTGTCAAGAATCAATGGTATACCCTTAAGGCGACGGTTCAAGGCAATACCATTAAAGGGTATGTGGATGGAGTGCTGAAGACCACATGGACCAACCCGGTCAATGAATTAACCTCGGGCGGAATCGGCTTCCGCACCACCTCAGCCGGGGTCTGGTATGACGATGCCAAGGTGACCGCCATTCACAATCCGCCCACGGATATCACTTTCAGCGCTACCCAGGTGCCGGAGCTGACTACTCCGGGCGGTCTAGTGGGCACCTTCACTACAGCCCATCCGGATGCGGGCCAGACCTTTACTTATGCGCTGGTTCCCGGGCAAGGCGACGCCGATAACAGCAGCTTCTCCATTACCCCGCAGGGAGACAGGCTGATTCTCCGCACCACGCCGGATTATGAAGCGAAGAGCAGCTACAGCATCCGGGTGAAGAGCATTGATGCGAGCGGCCTGTCTCTGGAAAAAAGCTTCACGATTCAGGTTACAGATGTAGATGAGACCCCGATTGATGCTAATCCCAATTCCGTCCGGTTCACGGATAACTTTGAGGATGGTAATACGACGGGCTGGACGGCTGCCAGCGGGACCTGGAGTGTAACTACAGACGGCAGCACCAAAGCCCTGATCCAGACGAAGGGAAATTCTACAGGGCTCATTACAGCCGGGGATTCATGGCAAGATATTGCTATGGAAGCCAAGGTGAAGGTTCCCATCGCGAATGCCAATGCCGGCATTCTTTTCCGGGTGCAGGACGCCAATAACTATTACATGTACCGGATCAATGTCAACGACAAGAAGCTGGAGCTGTTCAAGGCGGTTGGCGGAACGCTGACCCCCGTGTCCAGTACCCTCTTCGCCGATGCGGCTGCGGGCCAGTGGTATACGCTGAAGGCAGTCATCAAAGGGAATAGAATTCTAGGCTTTGTGGACGGCCAGTTGAAGCTCGAATGGACGAACCCGCAAACGGAATTAACCGCAGGGAAGATCGGCTTCCGAACAACCTCCCAGAATGCGGTGTTCGATAATGCCCGCGTTACAGGGATACACAAGGTGACGGCCAATGCGCTTAAGACGGTAACACAAGATGTGTATGAAGCGGTTACGCCTGAAGGCAATCGGCTCAGCCTTAGCCCGGGCAGCCCGCTTGCAGGAGAGACACTTACTCTGACGGCTGAAGGCCATAACCAGAGCCTGGCACCTGTTGCCCCCGGAGATGAGCGTTATTATCCGGAAGCCTGGAGCTCCACAGAGGATGGTATGGCAGGCGTCTTCACCGTAACGGATGAGGTCTATCAGGCTGCCTATGTTCCAACTGCTGTAGGTGATTACAAGATAACCGTCATCTACCGCAAGCAGGTATGGGACGGCACCGCCTGGGCCGATACGGAGCTGACGGATTCCCTGATTGTGGACATTAAGGTCATCCCGAAACCGGCAGATGCGGAGGGTGACAGCACCACTGAGCAGGACCCGCCGGTCCTCGGTTAACAAGAGATTTATATCCCCATCCTGGTGTGTAAGCAGTGATGCTTATGTGCCAGGATTTTTTTTGTGCTAAAAATAATTAGCGTATAAGTGCAACCGTTACCCGGAATTCTCTACTATATAGATAAGAGGATGCCAAAGGAGAAACTAGCAGATGGAAGATCAGGGAATCATTCAGCTATACTTGCAGCGCTCACAGCAGGCCATTGCCGAGACCCGGAGCAAATACGGGGCATATTGCCGGGCGATCGCCAGGAATATTGTCGCAAGCCCCTCCGATACCGAAGAGTGTGAGAACGATACATACCTCGCTGCATGGAACGCTATACCGCCTAACCAGCCGAGAAGGCTGCCGGTATTCCTGGGGCGGATCACCCGCAATATCGCGCTCGATAAGTATGGGTATAATACGGCCAAGAAGCGGAGCCGCCAGCTTGAGGTGATTCTGGAGGAGCTGGAGGACTGCCTTCCCGCAGCAGAGACGGTGGAGACCGAGTATGCCGCCGGTGAAACCGCGCGGTTGATCAATGAATTCCTGTATGGGCTGGAGGAGGGGACACGAAATTTATTCATCAGGCGGTATTGGTATTCGGATTCGGTGGAGGCGCTGGCCGGGCGGTTCAAGCTGAGCAGCAGCCAGGTGAAGTCCCGTTTATTCCGGGTCAGACAGAAGCTTAGAGTACATCTGGAGCAGGGGGGAGTGCGTCTATGAGACGGGAAGAGCTATACTGGGAGATCGGGCAGATCGACGATGCGCTGATTGAAGCGGCTGAACACAGTGGAGCAAAGGGAAGAGTCAGAAGAAGCCGGTTCTCCAAAAGGTGGATCGCACTGGTCGCGTGCCTGATCGTCTACAGTTCTACGGCTACGGCGCTGCTCGCCACGGAATACACGAAGAATAAAGCAGCAGAGCCTTACATCCGTTACCTGACAGCAGCGGACATGGAGCTGGCCCCTCCCGTGAAGTATGAGGCCGACAAATTCCTGCAGGCGTTAGCCAGCGGCAACGATGAGCATGTCTACATTGCGGTGAACCGGCTGGTGGAGAGCTTTAATGATCCGCAGGCCCGGGAGCTGGCGCTGCAGAAGCTGCAGCCCTTCTTGACCAGTGATTCCGCGAAGATCGCGGAGTCGGCTGCTTTTGCCACAGATATTCTGTCGAAAAGCTACCAGAGTCCATATCTCTACAAAATGGCTGACGGGAGCATCCTATTCGCCTTATTCAACAATTACTCGGATTATGGCACCCAGAATGTGCTGTGGCGGATTAAGGACGATGTGCTGGAACCGTATTTCAGCTTCGCCGCCCCTTCGATGTACATTAAGGAAATCCTCCCGTCTCCGGACCGCAAGCTCCTTGCGGTGGTCACCAGCTCTAATAAGAGTGAATTTGTGCAAATCCTGGATGTGGAGAAGGGAACCATTAGCCCGGAGCTGGTAGAGTCGGCAAGAATCAGACATGGCGCTCAGCGCAAGCTGGATACTTGGACGCGCAGTGATCATGAGAATTACAGCTATCCGAGTCAACTCGTGTGGAAAGATAATGACACGTTAGCGTTCGAGGGTTCTCTGGCCTACGACGACACAGCGGTTATCGAGAATGTTAGTGTGACGTATCGGTTCAAAGATAAGGTCATGGAGGTACAGCCGGTGAAGTAGTGAGTTTGCGCTACACGAATATAGCTGCGAATGGATGAAGCATCCGTTTGCGGCTTTTTTTGCTGCTGGCGGGAGGGCGATCAGGCCGAATGTGCTGCTGCGCTGAGAATTTAAGAAACTTTTAATCTTTACCCGACTTCTTCTTAAACAGTTGTGCCTATTCTTGATTACAGGGAGGGAGCGACTTGAAGAATTGGGCCCGTAAAGATTCAACAATTGCATGGTTATTTCTGGCGCCCAGTGTGGCGGGGTTTGCCCTGTTTTATCTGATTCCGTTCGGCATGGGCTTGTTCTACTCCTTCATGGACCGCACGGTGGGGGGCCACTATGTGGGACTGGATAATTACCGGGAGGTCATTGCGGGCGAATCCTTCCGGAAGGCGGCCTCTAATACCCTCTACTTCAGTATGGTGAGTGTTCCCCTGCTGATTGTGCTGTCGCTGGGACTAGCGCTGTTGCTGCACAGGAAATTGTATTTTCAGAAATGGCTGAGAACTGCGTACGTACTCCCGCTGGTCGTGCCTGTAGCCTCGATTATCTTGGTCTGGCAGATCCTGTTCGACTGGAACGGGGTGCTTAATGCCTGGCTGAGCGGCTTCGGCCGGACGCGGGTGGACTGGATGAAGACGGAGGCTGCGCGGAATGTAATCATGCTGATGTATGTCTGGAAAAACATCGGGTATAACGTGATCCTGTTCCTGGCCGGCTTGCAGCAGATTCCGAAGGATTATTACGAGACCGCCCAGATTGAGGGGGCCGGCCGTCTAAGGCAGTTCCGGAGCATTACGCTGGTCTATTTAACCTCTACGATGTTTTTTGTCGTCATTATGTCGGTCATTAATTCCTTCAAGGTCTTCCGGGAGACGTATCTGATTGCCGGAGCTTACCCGCATGACAGTATCTATATGCTTCAGCATTATATGAACAACATGTTCCTGTCGCTCGACCTCCAGAAGATGACGGCTGCATCCACCCTGATGGTCGGCGGCATTCTGATCATCGTGCTGGGATTGTTCGCTATGGAACGCCGCTACCGGCGGTATATGGAATAGAGGTGAAAGAGGTCTTGGCAGTTGGTAAAGTCATACAAAAGCTGACGTTAACCGTCCTGATGGGGGCGGTTGCCCTCCTGATGCTGTTCCCGATCGGGGTGACCCTCATCAATTCGTTCATGAGCAGCCGCGAAATCGGGATCAATTACGGCCCCATCGGACAGATGAATCCTGTCATTCAAGGCAGGAGCGATCCGTTCGCCAATCTGAAATGGCTGCCGGATCAGGTCTCCCTGGAGCAGTATGGCAAGGTGCTGATGGACAGCCCGATGTACCTGTCGATGTTCTGGAATTCAGTATTCCTGGTGGTGCCTATCATTGCCGGACAGACGGTGATCGCCGCGCTCGCGGCCTATGCGTTCTCCAAGCTGAGATTCCGGGGCCGGGAATTCCTGTTCCTGGTCTATGTTCTGACGATGCTGATGCCGTTTCAGGTCACGCTGGTGCCCAATTATATTATGGCTGACCGGCTGGGGTTATTAAATAGCCCGGGGGCCATTATCTTGCCCGGAATTTTTGCCGCCTTCGGAGTATTCATGCTCAGGCAGTTCATGCTGGATATCCCGTATGCCTATATTGAAGCGGCTAAGATGGATGGGGCCGGACACTTGCGGATTTTCTATACGATTATTGTTCCGATGGTCCAGCCGGGCCTGGCCGCTCTGACGATTCTGTTATTCGTCGATTATTGGAATATGGTGGAGCAGCCGCTTATTTTCCTGGACGACCCGCTCAGGCAGCCCTTATCCGTCTACTTATCGAATGTCAGCAGCGAGAAGGGCCTGGCGTTCGCCGCATCTATGATCTACATGGCACCGATGGTTCTGCTGTTTCTGTATGCGGAGACGTACTTCATCGAAGGGATTCAACTGTCAGGAATTAAGGGCTGATGTTCGTGTGTGAGGGATTTCAATGGCAGGAGGAGATAGACGGAATATGGAGACTACAGGAGTGCCCGCAGACCGCAGGCGCAAAAAAAACATCAGAACAGCCTTCCTTCTGCTCTTGGGCGTGTTACTCTTCTTCACCTTCTTCAGCAATACGCTGCAGTCGTTGACCTTGCCCAAGGTGACCACGGTCAAGCCGCAGACCAAGAGCCTCGAATTCACGCTGGAGGGCAGCGGAAAGCTTACGCCCGTGAGTGAAGCGAAGCTCCTGAATGCCAGCGGCTGGAAGGTCCGGCAGGTTCTTGTGAAGGAGGGGGACCGGGTCACGAAGGGGCAAACACTGATCCGCTATGACAGCCAGGCCGCCGAAGCGGAGCTGAAGGATGAAGTCGCGGCGCTCGATAAGCAAAAGATCGCGCAGCAGACGCTGCAGGATCAGTTCATTCAGACGTATGCGGAAGGCGATGAGCTTCAGATTCGCAAGGCCCGGCGCGAGATTGAAGCGGGTAAGGTCGATCAGGTCACCCAGGCGCGGAAAATTGCCGGATTGAGAGAGCGGTTAACGGCGCAGCAGCAGCTTACGGCACCCTTCGACGGGGTGGTCACCCAGGTGAATGCCATTGCGGGAATGCTGTCCGCGGGGGAAGCGGATCTGGTCCTGTCGAGCAGCAGCAAGGGGTATCAGTTCGGCTTCACGGCGGACGCGGAGCTGTTATCCAGCCTCGGGGTTACCTTAGGGGAGCAGCTTGAGGTGCAGGTTCATCCGGCACAGGGCCAGCAGGCCCGTTCCTTGCAGGGTAAGGTTGCAGAGATCAAGGACGCTCAGGCGCGTACCGACAGCGCATCCGCTGAGGAGGACGGCAGGGTGGAGCAAATTGCGCAGAAGAATGTCTTCATTGTGCTGAATGAAGAGTCGCTTAAGGGGGGTGAGCAGGTTCAGATTAAGCTGAAGAAGCCTTCCCGGGAGGACGGACTCCTCGTATCCAATAAGGTTATCCACCAATTGGGTGAGCGAAGCTATATCTATAAGATCGAGGAGCAGAGGGGGGCGCTGGGCAATACCTTTATCGCCCGCGAGGTTACGATCCGCTCCAGTACAACCAATGGCATAGACAGCATCATCCAGACGGATAACCTGTATGAGGATGAGCTGATTATTCTGGAGAGCAGCGAGCCCCTGCAGGACGGGAACCGTGTACGTCTGCAGTAGCCATAGGAGTAAGGCATTTTCTACGAATAATTATTGGGAGGTATTTGAGAATGAAGATGAAGAAGAAGATGGGCTTTCTAGGAATGATTCTTGCTTTTACAACGGTGATGACCGCATGCAGCTCGGGGAGCAGCGCGGAAGCTCCAAGCACAGACGGCAAGACCGTTCTGACGTTATCGGTTAGGCAGGACAGTGAATTCTACCGTGCGCTGGAGAAGAAGTTTGAACAGGCCTACCCTGATATTGACTTGCAGGTGCAGGCTTACAAGGCGATCGGTGAGAAAGCGCAGGATTATGAGAAATACATCAAAAGCACCGGAACGGCACTGCTCTCGGGCAAAGGCGCCGATATTTACGAGACCAGCACTCTGCCGGTCAGTGATTACGTAAACAAGCAGCTGTTCCTGAATATGGACGATTACCTGAAGCAGTCACAAACGCTGAAGCAGGAGAATCTGGAGCTTAATGTGCTGAACGCCCTGAAGCTGAACGGGGGCACCTATCTCATCCCTTCCGGGTACAATCTGAGAGCTTTCATTGGAGACGGGGATGCGCTTAAGAATGCGAATGTGGACGATAAGAGCTGGACCTGGCAGCAATTCAGCGGGATTGCCAAACCGATAATTGAAGCCGGGCAGAAGGCAGGGTCCGGGCACCGCTTCGCGCTCCAGGAGTATCCGCCGGAGATGCTGCTTCAGGAGATGGTCGTGGACGGCTATAACCAGTTCGTAGACGCTGCGGCGCGCAAAGCCAAATTCGATTCCCCTGCCTTCATATTTATGATGCGGCAGATTAAAGAGATGTATGACGATGGAGTGATGAGCGCCGGCTCGGGGGAAGCCGATAATCAATTGTTCTATTCGGCCGTTCTGCAAACCCCGGCTGATTTCGTCAATGTTCCGTATGCTTACTTC
Organism: Paenibacillus sp. FSL R7-277; assembly: GCF_000517965.1. Taxonomy (NCBI): domain Bacteria; kingdom Bacillati; phylum Bacillota; class Bacilli; order Caryophanales; family Paenibacillaceae; genus Paenibacillus; species Paenibacillus sp. FSL R7-277. Next base: position 159,381 of record NZ_ASPX01000009.1, on the reverse strand, counting down.
ACCAATCCGCAGCTGCTGGATAAGCCGCATAGCGGAAATTCCGGCACCATGCGGATTATTCCGGTCTCCACCTTCTCAATCCAGGCCAAATCGCCGGTGGCAGAACAGGCTTGGAAGTTCATGGAATTCCTGCTGTCAGAGGAAGTGCAGAACCTGCAGCGTGAAGAAGGCTTCTCCCTGCTGAAGTCGGTAAACGACAAGCAGCTTGGCGAGCTTCAGCAGGAAGTGAAGGGCGGGACGTATAAGCTTCCAGACGGCAAGTCTGCAAGTGTGCCTGACGAGCAATTCAAGGTATTCAGAGAGAGGATGAATACTGCGGATAACTTCGCCATGCTGGATGTCAAAATTCTGAACATCGCGGGAGAAGAGGCGGTCTCCTTCTTCAGCGGACAGAAGACAGCGGAGGAAGTGGCGAAGCTGATTCAGAACAAGGCAACTACCTACTTGAACGAATAGATTCAGGTCTAGGAGGGTTCCGGTATGAAGCGAGTTACTATTCTGATCGCAGAGGACGAGAAAGAGATTGCCGGCCTGATTGCCCTGCACCTGGAGAAGGAAGGGTATCACTGCATTCAGGTATTCGACGGCCAAGCGGCCGTGCAGGCTATTCAGTCCCAATCCATTGATCTGGCCATCCTGGATATTATGATGCCGAAGCTGGACGGATACGAGGTCACCCGCCAGGTGCGGGTGAAGCATAATCTGCCGATTATTTTCCTCAGTGCCAAGACCTCTGACTTCGATAAGATTACGGGTCTTGTCATGGGCGCGGACGATTATATGATCAAGCCCTTCAATCCGATGGAGCTGCTGGCCCGGGTCAATTCCCAGTTACGGCGCTCCCTGCAGTTCAGCCAGCCTCCGGGTGCCCATCTGACTTCGGTTCTGGAGCTGGGCGGGCTGATCATCTCCCCTGACCAGCACACCGTTACGCTGTATGGCGAAGAGATTGACCTTACGCCGAAGGAATTCGACATCCTCTATCTGCTGGCGAGCCACTCGAAGCAGGTGTTCAGTGCAGAGAGTATCTTTCAGCAGGTATGGGGCGAGGCGTACTATGAGAGCGGGAATACAGTGATGGTACATATCCGCACCCTGCGCCGGAAGCTGGGAGAGGATCAGAACAAGGAACGGTTCATCAAGACCATCTGGGGTGTCGGGTACACGTTCAATGCCTAAGAGAAGCCGGGGCTTCAGAACCAGACTGGTTCAGTTACTGGGCGTAAGCATGCTGCTCTCTGCCGGGATCACCTACGGGATCTTCAAGCTGCTTCAGCTCTATTACGCCGGGGTGAAGTGGGAGGACCCGGAGGCGGAAATCCGCCGGTTCATCTACAGGATCGGAGACTTCAATGTGTCTCTGATGCTGTTCATTCCAATCATGCTGATCTTATTCTTCATGTTCACCAAGCCGTACATCCGCTACCTTAACGAGATTTCCAAGGGGATTCATCATCTGGCGGGCGGAGATTTCCAGAATCAGGTGCGGATTGCCTCCAGGGATGAGTTCAGCGCCATCGCAGAGGATCTGAATGTGGCCGGAGCCAAGCTGCAGGAGGCCGTACAAAGAGGTGATTTCGCTGAGAGCAGCAAGGACCAGCTAGTCGTCAATCTGGCGCATGATCTGCGTACACCGCTGACGTCTGTTCTCGGATATTTGGATCTGATTCTGAGGGATGAGCAATTACCAGTGGAGACGATCAGACATTATGCGACGATTGCCTTCACCAAGTCCCAGCGGCTGGAGAAGCTGATTGACGGGCTGTTCGAGATCACCAGGATGAACCATGGCACACTGCCTGTGGTGAAGACATATCTGGATATTACCGAATTGCTGCGGCAATTGAACGAGGAGATGTACCCGTTATTCGAGCATAATGGCCTGACCTCCCGGCTGAATGTGACTCCTGGCCTAATGATCTACGGGGACGGGGATCTGCTGGTACGGGTCTTAGGCAATCTGCTGACCAATGCCGCCCGTTACGGACAGGAAGGCGGTTATGTGGATATTAACAGCCGCCCTGATTCAGGTTCAGTAGCGGTTGAGATCATCAATTACGGAAATCCCATTCCGCCGGAGGAGCAGCCGCATATCTTCGAGATGTATTACTCGGGGGACCGGGCACGGACACATCAGGAGGGCGGGACCGGCCTGGGACTGTTCATTGCACGCAATATTGTAGAGCAGCATGACGGGAGCCTATCTGTAGAGAGCAATGAGCTGCGGACGAGGTTCGAGGTCCGGCTGCCGCAAGCTTAAGCGAAGTTAAGGGAGGAGAGAATTATGAATCATACCACTAGAAAATATGCTGTCGCCATGCTAAGCCTGGCGGTTCTCAGCCAGTCCATCGCCTTCGGAGCCTATGCGGCGGCCGGGCCTTCAGCGGGAAAGGCGGCTACAGCCGCCGTGTCCACGCTGGAGGGACTGGGGGCGGTCTCCTTGAAAAGCGGCGTGAGTGTGAAGCTGCTGAACGCTGCGCTACAGCCTCAGGAGAGCGGGAATATACTCACGTACACCTTGAATTACTACAACGGAACGGGCAGCAACGTAAGCCTGATCGATTATTTCGCCAAGGTCACCACTTCAAGCGGCGCTGTGATTCAAGGCAAGCCAGTGACAGACAGTGCTGCCGTCAAATCCATTCCGGCTAATAGCAGCCAGTCGGTCACGTATTATGTCAATGCGGGTAAGGCTGCCAAAATAACCGGAGTCCGAATCGCCCTGTTCGGCTGGGACTTCAGCCAGGTGAATTACCAGAAGAAGCTGGGGACGTTCACGATTCCGGGTTCCTACTCGGTAGCCACCGCCAGAGGGCAGAGCAAAAAGCTGGTCCTGGCGGGTGTGCCGGTGATCAGTAAGGCCGAGAGCCTGCAGATCGTTAAGGCTAACGGAAAAGTGTATGCCAGGGTGGGCATCAGCTTCGCCAATTCGGGTACCAAGGTGCTTAAGGAAACGGGCCTGAAGGGATATCTGATATCCTCGGGAGGCTCCAGATTTGAACTGAATGCCGCCCCTGCCGATTACCAGATTCAGCCCAAGGAGAAACGGACCGTGCAATATCTGGCGGACATTCCCTCCTATACGAAGACGGATAATATGTCCTTGCAGTTCGTCCAGGAAGACAGCGCGCTGCAGCTGAACCTGCCTGTGGCCGAGTATAAGCTGCCTGCTGCACAGTCGCCCAACTTCACCGTACCCGCTAATGCCGTCGCGAAGCTTAAGGTTGCTAACAATACAATTGAGACGCAGCTCGCAAGCGCGGCGGTGTATTCGGAGGATCACCTGGCGAAATGGAGCCTGAAATTCCGGGTGCGCAACACAGGCAACCAAGCGGTGACGATTCCGGCCTACCCCTTCAGCCTGACGACTGCCGAAGGGTACAGCTATCCGGTCAGCAATAAGGCACTGGCCGGTCTGAGTCTGAAGCCGCTGGAGGAGCGGGTAGTCGAACTCAGTGCAGAGCTGCCCCTGAAGCTTAATCAGGGAGTGCTCCAGCTGCAGATGAACGAGCCGGCCGAAGAGGGCCGGATCGCCTTCCCGGCGGCTTACTATCAGATTCCTTACTCCTTGCAGCCGAATCATCTGCTGGCGACTGAGTACCCCGTGCAGAACAGTCTGGGTACCTTCGTGGTGAAGCTGGAATCGGTGGAACGCCTGCCGTGGTCGGACCGCGATCAGGTCGTGACCAAGATCAGCCTCCGCAACTCAGGCATGGCGAATGTTCAGCTTCCGGCCCTTACAGCGCTTCTGAAGGCGGAGGATCTCGATATCAGCGGCAGTTCGCAGATGGTGATCGAAGGCTCCAAGAGCCAATTGGCCCCGCAGGAGACAGCGGTTCTGTATATTACGGGGAACCTTCCCTATTCTTATAATCTGACGAAGCTGAAGGTGATCCTCCAGTATCCTTCGGAAGAGACCCAGGCGAATTTCCTCACGCTGTTCACCAGCCAGGTGGAGAATACCTTAAGAACCGTAGCGGCCGGTGAACCCTTCCGTCTGGAGCTGGCCGGGAAGAAGGCAGAGATTCTGGAGCGGCAGAGCCGGATCTATCCGGGCACGGATTCCAAGCTGATCTATACCGAGCTGGTGATGACCAACGAGGAACTACGCAAGACCCAGCCGGCGCAGCTGGTGGGGTATTACCGGACCCCGGATCGACAGTATTTCGAGGCGGTAATCTCGCAGTCCGCCGCGGCCCTGAACCCCAAAGAGAAGAGTCTCGTAACCGTCTGGAGCAAGCTTCCGCCGGAGATCAATGCTTCAGAGCTGACTCTCTTTCTCGGGGAAGGGATTGCTGAAGGCAAGCTGACCGCGCCGGGGGCAGTGCCGACCGCTTACATCCAGACCGTGGGCCTGGGGCTGAGTCCGGCCAATCCTGCTCCGCAGCCGTCCCTTCAGAAGCTGGACCTGTTCCCGTACTCCCTGTCCGTGAACCAGGTGACCGCCACGATGCCTGAAGACCGGGAGTCCATAGAGGTACAGATGAACTACCGGTTAACCCGAAGTGAGCAGTATGTTGCTGAGGCGAATGAGCATAAGCTGGTGGCCGAGCTGATTGATCCGTTCGGGCAGCCGTCGGAGCAGCTTCTGCCTCTGGGAGACGGACCGGCTGGTGCGGGAGCCACGGGCAGCTTGTCCTTCCCGCTGAACAACAAAGCGTACAAGTCCCTTACCGGCGCAACGGTGCGGGTGAATATTTACGATGAGTTCCAGGGCAAACGGATACTACTGGGCAGCCAGAATTATGCTGTGGTGTATGAGCGGCCTGCGGCGAAGAAGGAGGAGGAGTGATATTGCAGATTAAAAAAACAGGCTGCTTTCCAATGATGGAGAGCAGCCTGTTTTTTCATATCATTTTAACTGGTTGGATTATTATTGTTTTTATCTGCTTGGAATCATGAGTCCTGTTATAGTTCTTACAGAATGCATCAACATTTGTAATGATTCTAGCTTTATCATAGATGAAGAAATAGATGTGCTTTTTGGGATAATGAAATGCATCTGACCCGATCTCTTCGGTGAGCTTCCTCTCAGTCATATTTGGACGCGAGCATTTAACTTCAATTACAGTTTCGTAGGAATCTATAAATATATCAAAGCGATAACCCTTGTATCCTCCGTCAGTGGGCACCTCGACCCTTGCTTCAGGGAAAATGGGACGGAGCAGTGAATATAGCAACCGCTGCACATCATATTCGTTACCCAGTGAAATGTCAGCAAGGCTCTCTAGCTTCAGTGTTCCATTTCCATGGACTGGCTTCTGATACATTTCGTAAATATGCTTATCAAAATTATGAAGAACTCTGCTTATGATAAGATGAAAATGTGCTTCATCTATTTCATTAAGTGGTTTGGCATCATCGAAAAGCCCAGCGTTAATATCTGTAATTAAATTCTCCAGGTATAATTGTGCCTGGAGTATACCTGCTCTGGTGAGCAAGACAAATTTCTGTGCTATGGACTGATCGGAGAAGAGACGCTCTAACATGCGGCTGGTAGTATCTACCCATCTGCTGAAGTCAGCCGATTGTCCCTGTGGGAAAGATTGAATTTGCACTTGAAGCGCACTTATAACTTGTAGTCTATCCTCATTAATCGTAGTCAAAATAATCCCCCTTCGATTAGTTGAGATTACCCCAGCGCAAAAAGAACAGGAATAACGGTTCTAAAATGTAAACTTCATCGTCCTTATATTCAAAAACCTGATACATCGGTTCGCTGCTCTGCATAATAGCCTGCATCTGATCAATAGCTGCTTTGATTTTCACCCGATCCGGTTTGTCAGCATGATTACCTAGCAACACATCAATTCTTCGCTTGATGCTGTCGATAGAAAGGCTCACAATGGGCGGATCATCAGCAATTGCCTTTAGAAGTAACTCATAGATATCGGTTTGTTCACCTTTTATAGTCGAATAGGTTTTTCTTTTTTGTCCCCGGGGATTTGGACCTGTTTTCAACTTCCTGGCAACCTCTTGGTAAGCAAGAAGGTTCAATGAGGTCATTCTGTAGGCCTGGTTGAGGGTCTCCTGATCAGGCATTGCCGGATAATCTGTATTGTCGATATCGAGTATCATACTAAGGTTATAACAGATAGATTGCATGAGTTGGGGAGAAGATAGACTCTCCTGCGCAATGTTATCGGCGATCCGCAGATCAATCTGCATATTTAGTTTGTTGAATCCTCCGACAGCAATTTCACGCAGTTCATCTGGATTCCAAGGCTCGATATTAATCAGGTTCAGTCTCCCGCTTAAATCGGCATTCTTTCGAATGGCATCATCCGAACGGTGAGGTAAGGATATGATGATGGCTCGAAGCCCTTTGCGGATCGCATCTTTGAGCTGATAGGCAATCTCAAACTGTTTGCTGGGTGAAGCGTAATGGAAGTCATCTAGTAATAGAACTAAGTTGTTTGCTATAAAATATTTAATGACTTTATCTTTGCCGGAACGGAAAGACTCTGTGATGGAGGTGGTGATTCCTTCTGTTGTTCCGGCGAGCCCCTGACCTTCAAGCGTGCGTATTTCTGTATGGTCTCGTTCGAGGGGAATACCAATTTTATTTGCAACCGTCTCCCAGAAATCTACGGTATCCTTAAAGTCGCTTCCTATAAAATCGACGTATCCGTCCAAGCCGATTACCTTGTCACACAGTACGGTTTTTCCTGTTTTCGATGGACCTATAATTGAAGTTAAAAATCCGACCATATCGATCACATTATGAAGACGGAATTCATAGGTCAGCCCAAATTCCGATTTGCGCGAAATATAGGTGTGAATCGGAAGGGCACCAGCAATAAAAACATCTCTAACTCTGAGCTTCAAACAATCACCCCTCAGCAGCATTAAATGGTTGTAGATATCTTAGTTCCGTATTCTGTTCTAGTATATCCCTAAGTGGAATGATTTAACAACGATATCTAACCTTTTAAGAAAAACGACATTAAAATCCTCTTAAATTATCTTATGCACATCAATAATACACCTTTATCTCTTAATTACCCGCAGCGCAGAAAAAAACACCTAAAACAAGCCTCTAGAATACTTCTAGGGCTTGTTTTGGGTGTATTAATTTACGCTACGCTCTAACCAGCGGCCCAAACATCCAATTCGATCTTCAATTCAGGCAGGCCTAATCCTTGGATATAGGCCACCGTCATGGAAGGAGGCGTAGGGCCGAACACTTCATTCCAGATGGAATAGAAATGATCCCAATGTATTTCCTCAGTGGCCCAGATGTTGATTTTGATGACATGATCGGGGGTCAGCCCTTGAGAGGACAAGATGTCTACAATATTGCTCATCGTATTGGTTACTTGCTGATTGAAATCGGCAGGGATATTGTTGTTCTGATCGATCCCGATTTGACCGGAAAAGACATACATTTCAGCGTCTCTGCTGATCTTAGTGACATGGCTGTAGCTTCCAACCGGTTTTGCTATATTTTCCGGATTATATCTTTGAATGACATTGTTATTTAGGCTCATTACTTATAAGTCTCCTTTTAAATGGGCTGTTTTTTATAGTATTACTTCATATTGGACAGACCTATCCCGTCTGAATGTATTCTAGAAAAAAACAGCAGTCGAATACCCGATTCCAGCAGACAGATGTTGAATAGATCTCTTTTTCATCAGGTATCCCTCCTAAACATTTAAAATTTAACTTACATTAAAAATGATAACATATTCTTAAGGAAAACAAAAATACTGGTTGCGATAAGGTGCGGGACGAGCTATAAGTTAAAATTTCCCTCTGTCGTAATACTTCCGCCCTGTTGGCCCGCTGGACCGTGTGCGATGATGGATTCATCAAACGGCGGCAAGATCGCCGGGAGATCTTCAGGCTATTGCGGTTCTTCCTTCTACTCAATTGGATGAATTAGAGCCGCAGCTCTCCTGAAGGATGCTTATCCAGAGAGGAGGCGTCCAGGCTATTGTATTCCTTCCTTCTACCCATGGACTGAAACCGAGTAGGGATACGGCTCTCCTGGACACTTTTACTATGCAAATAAACCGAATCTACCTGCGTAGAGCAGGCAAAATAATGCTGAAACATACACCTGATGCTGCTGACACGAAGAAGCTCACGAAGGGGTACTTGGCCGCAGCCCTCCGCAATCTGCAGGGGCTTGGGTATACCCTGTCGCCTGCCTTGTTCCGGGCGGTCCAGAAGCTGCCCCGCGAGGCCTTCGAGCAGCTGTATTATCCGCTGATTGCCGATGTAAGACGGATGGTTGGCGCGCATGTGCATTATGCACCGATGTATCCGGGGTTCCCGGAGCAGGTCATGCAGGAGGATGAAGCGGAGCTGTATTTCAATGCGATGTTCCATTATTACACCTGGGAGCTTCCATATGCTGATTCCGTGCAGCGAACGCCCCTTGAGGAACAGGTGAAGCTGAAGGTCATTGACCTGGGGAGCATCACGGAGTTCCGGACCCTAATCCGCCAGCTGATGGAGGCCAGAGGCTCGATCTCGGCAGAGGATCAGAAGGATATCGATGCTGTGATTGCGAATACAGCCAACGAAGAACTGGATGAACTCCTGCCGCAGGAGATCCCGTTCAAGGAGAATGCCGGATTCGTGGCAGCCTCGCTGCTTAGGCATGATAAGGCGGATGTAGCCAGAATAAGCCCCTATTTCATGACAGCAACCGATGTGCTGCGGCTGGCGGTGGCCTGGTCGGAGGGCGATGTCAGTCTGGCAGCGGCCACCCGCTTCCGCAAGTTCAAGCGTAGTGAACGCCGGCTGCTGCTGGGGCTCTTGGAACGGTGTCATCCCATCACGGAGGATATGCTTAAGTACAGGGAGCGCTGGATTCGTCTCGGAGAGATCCTGCATCCATCTGAATACAAGCAGCGGTATAAGCGCTGTGAGGAAGCTTTTGATATCCTGCGTAACAAAAAAGCCTTCACGACCTTTAACGGGAGTGTGGAGCTGGCCCTTCAGTATCACCAGATGTGGACGGCGCTGGATCTGCTGGTGAAGCGTCCGGGCGAATTCGCACGAAGATTGGCGAAGCTGCTGCGGATGACCCGCGAGCCGGAGTACGTGGTGATGGCCTTCGCAGAAGTGGCAGACCAGGTATCGACCCCGGTGCTGCTGCAGGTGAAGAGCTACTTCGCGCGACAGCGGGAGCTGCCGGAGCTTAGGGTGTTTTTTCCCAAGGGAAATGTCGCCAAAGCCTGGGCCACTCCTAATACCCTGCCGGAGATCAGTGAAGAAGCCTGCCGGGATATTGCGGATCTCTGCGAGCAGACGCTGGTGGCACGGTTTGCTGTCCGGCCTTCCTTGGGAAAGGTATATGTGGATGAGCGCCTGAAGGACTATCTTGTGCCGTTCTCCCAGCGGTCTGCCAGCAAAGCGCTGCATACGCTGGTACGGGGAAGCAGGATTCCGATGGGCGAAGGGAACACGATCCGTTTCTTCTGCTGGTGGAAGGAAGGGAAGGTGGACGGTACACCTACAGGCCGTGTAGATATTGACCTGTCCGCTGTGCTGTATGATAAGAATTGGAATTATGTGGAACATATCTCTTATACGAATCTGCGCTCGGCACAATATCATGCAGCCCATAGCGGGGATATTGTAACGGCGCCCTACGGGGCCAGTGAGTTCATTGATCTGCATATTCCTTCTATTGTTGAGTATGGCGGAAGGTATGTAGTGGCGACTCTCCATTCCTTCACAGGACAGCCGTACTGCAATCTGCCGGAGTGCTTTACGGGCTGGATGATGCGGAAGAAGCCAGGGTCCGGTGAAATCTATGAGCCAGCCACGGTGTCGAACAAGATTGATGTCACGGCGGATACCCAACTCGCCATTCCTGTGATACTCGATCTGGTGGAGCGGACCGTGATCTGGACAGACCTGTCCCTGACCAGAGATCCGTTCCATGTGAATAACGTGGAGGGGAACCAGAAGGGGATGGTGATCATCGGCAAGGCGATGACCTCCTTGAAGAAGCCCGATCTGTATGATCTGTTCACGCTGCATGCCAAGGCCCGAGGTGAACTGGCCGCATCCCAACAGCAGGCGGATACCGTATTCTCGGTAGACCAGGGAGTGACTCCGTACCATATTGAGCAGATTATGGCCGAATATGTGGTGTGAGCAGAGCGGGTAACCGGTTTGTTCAAAAGAAAGGGTGTCTCAGCCATTACACATGGCGTGGGACACCCCTTTTTTAAATTACTCTATCTCAATCCCATACCAGCCGTCTGCAAGTGGAGTCAGCTTATACTTAACCGGCTCTGTCGCATACGCCTGCTCCATCATGCTCTGACTCCCGCAATACACGATATGATAGGTCGCGCCATGCTCCCTTTCCCAGTCAAATATGAACCTGAGGAGCGGCTTCCCGTCCTGCTTGCTGTAACGCACGAAGTCCAGGCTGTCCCCAGACCATGCAGCGATCTGCCGGATCTTGTCTTGCAATTCTGTATTCACACTGTCATGGAACGGAGAGGTGGTATTACGATTATTGGAGTAGATAAAGGTATTCCCGATATTACTCCGTTCATCCAGGTTGTCCATCAGCAGCCGGGTCTCCGCCTTCACGGCCTCAAACTGCGCGCGGTGCTCCCGGAATAGTTCATATTTCATCTTGGAGGAATCGTAGCCGATGATGAAGCCTGCCGCTGCAAGCAACAGTATAATGGTAATGCCAAGTAAGATTCGTGTCCTGCGACTCAATAGCTTCACCTGCCTGCTCCATTGAAATTAGTTAACGGAGCCGCTAAAAGGCAGCTCGTAGTCAATCGTTGTAATGAACGGTACATATTTGCCGTTGAACCGTTCGTAGTGCTGCAAAGTGAACCAGTCCACAAATCCCGGATTATTAATCTCATCATCAGCATCCAGGCCGAAATGATCGTAGAAATGGAACACCAGCTTGCCGCTGAATTGACCTCCGTTGCTGTTGAAGTCCTTAATGGTAATATTATGACCATGGAAGGCATGGATAGCCAGAGATAACGCCAGATTGGTCTTCTCCGTAAATACCGGATACGGGCTGGTCGAGAATTGATTCACGTAACTATACACCACATTCCGGTTGCTGTTCGGATCAAATTTTAGTCTGGACAGATCACCGTTATTACTGCGCAGCTCCTGCACAACAAAATTCTTGATTAATTGTCCATAGTTCTGGGTACTGGCGTCCGTGATGACGGCATTATCCAGCTGGCTGTTATGATACTTGATATATTTGCTGGTATCGAAGGTGTCGCCAAGGGTTACCGAAGATCCCTCATTAATGGTTTTGCTGTATTTGAACGTTGAGATCAGATCGCCAAGAACGAATTTCATATCATCCGTTGCACCTATTGTGCCGACAACGAACAGGAGGGCCATCTCGCCCCAGATCATGGGCTCGGGCGTAATTCTGGCCACCGAGAATACCGGGTCCAGCTTGAGTAACTCAAAATAAGTGTAGTCATTGAACGTCAGGTCATCGGAGACTGGGGAAGTTCCCTGCGGTGCTTTCTTAAGAATTCCTTCTCTGTTATCAGATTGAAGGATCAGGGCCTCCCTTACATCTGGAATCAGTCTTCTGCTGTCCACCGCATCGTTCAAGCCGTCTCCGTCCGTATCGGCCAGGTTGGGATTGGAGTACAAATAGGCGTAGACCTTGTCGCCGGATTTAACAATACGGATCTCTTGCCCGTCCTTAAGCCCGTCGTTATCGCTGTCTGCATCCAGATAATTCAACCTTATTGCCGCACCGCCAGTACCAACACGCAGTCTTCCGGCCTGCATCTCCTTCTCATGATAATCGCTGATGCCATCCTGGTCTGTATCCTTGTACAGATCGGAAGTCGCGGCAATGGTATCGAAGATCCCATACAATTGGCTGGCATTACTTGCATGATAATAGCTGCCGCCGGTGCCCTGGGCCATGCTGGTCAGGACACTCGTCGAAATGCTGCTGCCCAGGCCTACCGTATAAATCACAATACCCTGATCGGCAGCCCGTTTGGTTAGTGCGGTATCATAAGAGCCTTCCCCGTCAGTAAGCATAATAATGTACTTCAGAACATCCGCTCTGCTGGTGGTGGCGAACAGATTAATTGCACTTGAAATCCCGCTGCTCAGAGTCGTTCCGCCGTTCGCATCAATCCGCCCCGCAGCCTGACTCAGCACGGTCTTGTCTGAAGTGAAGCCGGATAACACCTTGGCAGAGTCGTCAAAATCAACAATAGCCCCGCGGTCACTGTCCGTCAGCAGATTGACGAACTGTCTGGTTACGCTGATTCTCACATTGCTCCGGTCATTATCTGACATACTGCCCGATGAATCGATGACGAAGGCAATATCCATCCCCGCATAATGCTCCTGTCCCTCATCATACAGGAACTTATATAACCAGACCTGGTCGTATACTGTCTTGTTTAACAGAATGTATTTGGAGAAATGAACCGTCTGGACCGAGATCATATTCCCGGCCACCTGCTGATCCGGTAGCTCTTCGAACAGCTGCGACTCCTCATTGTAATAGTAGATTCGCGGCACAAAGCCTGCCTGACTCAGTAAGCTTTTGTCAAACTCAAAGGAGATTGTGGCCTTCTCAAAGCTTCCGTCGATGGAGAAATTATAGCCTTGATCAATATATCCGGGAATAGTTGTATCATTAAGAATGCCATCTTGGACCGGCTGGACAGACAAGCTGTCTACCTGCTCCGCAGTGATCCCTTCTACAGCTACCGTTGGAACAGCCTTGCCCCCGACATCCTCTGCCTTCATTGTTCTTGCGAACTTCGTCTCAGGCACAAGCGGGTCGCTTCCGATCTGGAGTTCCCACGCGTCAGAGAGTCCGTCTCCATCGGTGTCGGCCTTCAGGGGATCGGTCTTGTGCTTATGGATCTCTTCGCCGTCCGTCAGGCCATCGCCGTCACTGTCCTCACTGATGAGGCTGGTGCCCAGCATCAGCTCCTCCAGGTTGGTTAATCCGTCCTTGTCGTAGTCTTCATCACCGTCAGCAGTCCCGTTCTTATCACTGTCCGGTTCAAGCGGATTCAGCTTCAGCACAAGCAGCTCATCCCGGTCGCTTAACCCGTCGCCGTCGGTATCCTTGCTGGTAGCGGAGAGGCCATAATGCTCCTCATAGTAATCGCTAATTCCGTCATTATCGCTGTCCTTCTCCCGGTCAATCCCGAGGTTATCCAGATTGCTCTCGTCGAAGTTCACGATAGTATACTCTTGGGTCACTTCAGTCCCATCTTGAACTTGTGCGCGCAGCTTCAGCAGATTGTATCCGATGCCAAGCCCGATTCCTTCCGCAGACCACGCCGCACTTACAGGGATCGTCCCTTGCTGGAGGACTGCTTTATTTTTGTCCGTAATCTCATAAGTGAATGCCTTGACCTGTGATACTCCTCCCAGCGTTCCCGTCAGCTTGTCCATTTTGGAGGTTAGAAAGTAATAGTCTCCGTCCGGACTATTCTGAAGCTGGAGACTGTATGTGTCAAGCTGGACGGAGACCCCGCCCGGCTCAGGCTCCGGTGTTATTTGCCGGGTGGAGATCTGCGTAAGTTGGTAGCCCGATGGCCCGCTTGCTACATTCCCCGGGTTCCCGGAGAAGCCCAGGATCAGAGTCTCGCCCGGCTGAATATTGGCATTATAGCCCGCATTATGTATGACGTAATGATTGCCGGTATGCCCGGTAATTTCAGCCGTCCAGAACCGGTCCAGGTTCCCGTCATAATCGAACCTCAGCGTCCAATCCTCTATGGTAGACTGCGATGTATTCTTAATGGCAATCTCGCCGTTAAAAGCGCTCCCCCAATCACTTGTTACCTTGAAGCCTGTTTCGTATTGCCCCGCCGGTACGATCTGTTCCGCGCCCTGCATTTCAAATGCTACAGGCAGCTGAAGCTCTCCTTCAAATGAAGCCGTGAAGCCGAAATTCGCACTGCCACCCACCGGAATGTCCTGATTGCTGCCTGCATTCTTGATGGTATAAACTCCGTTCTCGTAGGACTGTACTTGTCCGTTCCAGATATTCGTAATCTCATAAGGGGATGTAAAATCAATACTCCAGTTCTCCAGCGTCCGGTTACCCGTATTCCTGATCGTGACATCTGCGTTAAAGGCGCCTTCCCACTGGGAGGAAATTGTGTAGATTACCTCGTACCCCTCTCCTGTGTAGATTGTTTGCTGCTTGCCGCCCGTGTCTTCCTGAGCTAGAGCGGGCCTGAGCTGAAGAGAAGAGAATACCAATACCAGAATGGCAAATAAGATGAAGCTTCGTTTCATGATCCTTGTCTTGAACATTGCTGCCGTTCCTCCTTATATGATCGCTAATGGGGTGGATAATATGTAAGATCTTAGGGTATATGAATCTATCATATTTGCATAAAGAGGTTTAGGCAACAACAAATGGAAGAAAAGTAGAAGGGCGTCAAAAATAGCCAGCTTATAGGCTGACTTGTACGTGTGAAGGAGGTTTTAATTGCTTCCTAATACCGCCGTTATCTAATCCTCCAAATGATTGGTTCTCAACAGGCGGCCGAAGACCGCTATCTCATAAGCTGTGGAAAATCGGGCTTGCATCCCGCCATAAATTCTGTTATTTTGATATTAACAAAATGTAATTATCAATTAGTTAATAAGTATAAATTTCTCAGGATACAGAGGAATCGGAGGGATGAGCATGAAGAAGGCGTTAGGGAATTGGAGTAGGTTTGAACTCGCCTGGCTGGTGATATTTACGCTGATCGCGGTTGTTTTTACGGTGATGTCCAAGGATTCGCTCTTCGGGTTCACGGTCTTCATCACCGGGGTACTATGCGTGGTGCTGACGGCGAAGGGGAAGCTGGCGAGCTATGGATTCGGGATGTATAATACGTTCGGATATGCTTATTTGGCCTATATCAACGGATTATTCGGCGAGGTTATGCTGAATCTGCTATTCTTTGTGCCCATGAATATTGCAGGCTTTTATATGTGGAAAAGAAACATGCACGGCGGCAAGCTGTCCATGCGCCAAATGGAAACGAGGGGCATCCTGCTCACCGTTGCAGTCTGTGTGGCGGGAGCGCTGCTGCTGGGCTTCGGCTTATCGTTCATTCCCGCGCAGAACTCACCTTACATCGATGCCCTGACTACCGTGTTATCGGTAGTGGCAACGATTCTGATGGTGCGTCGCTTCAAGGAGCAGTGGCTGGTCTATATTGTGCTGAATATGTTCACCGTGCTGCTCTGGGTGATCCGGACGCTGGAAGGCAGCGGGGAGGGTCTGTTGATGATTGTCATGTGGAGTGCCTATCTGATCAATGCGGTCTACGGCTACTACAACTGGAACAATGGGGCTAAGGAGGCGCTGTCATGAAGACACTTGGATTAACCCTCGGGAAGTTCGCCCCGCTGCATAAAGGGCACCAGTTCATGTTCGAGACGGCGCTGCGGGAGGTTGACGAGCTGATTGTGGTGATCTATGAGACCAAGGTCTCTCCGGTACCGCTGCAGATCCGGGCCAACTGGATTCGCAGGCTCTATCCTGCGGTCCGGGTAATCGAGGCCTGGGACGGCCCGGGTGGATACTCGGATGACAGGGAGCATGAGATCCGGGAGGAGCAGTACATTCTCGGGCTGCTGAAGGGCGAGCAGGTGACCCATTTTTATTCGAGTGAATTCTATGGAGAGCATATGAGTCTGGCGCTGGGTGCTATTGACCGGCGGGTGGATGAGGCGAGGGTGCAGGTTCCGGTATCGGCCACGATGGTCCGCTCGGACCCTTACCAATACCGGGGTTATGTCAGCGGGCTAGTGTACCGCGATCTAATTACCAAGGTCGTATTTGTAGGGGCGATGTCTACCGGTAAGTCGACGATCACCGAAGCGCTTGCCCGGAAATACGGCACGTCCTTCGCCAGTGAATACGGGCGGGACTATTGGACGGAGCATCAGGTGGACCGCCGGATTGGGCTGGAGGCTTTTGACGAGATCGCGGTGGGGCATCTGGAGCGGGAAGAGCAGGCATTGCTTGATGCCAACAGGTATTTATTTGTAGACACGAATGCGATTACCACTTATATGTATGCGCTGGATTACCACGGGAAGGCACCTGAGCTGCTGACCCGGCTGGCCCTGGAGAACGCGCAGCGCTATGACTTGTTCTTTCTGTGCGACGATGATATTCCGTATGACGATACGTGGGACCGCAGCGGGGATCAGAAGCGTCAGGTGTTCCACAAGCAGATTATCGCAGATCTGAAGGAGAGGCGGATTCCCTATATAACCCTTAGGGGCACGCTTACGGAACGTATAAGCAAGGTGGACAGTGTACTGGCAAAATTCAAGCCGTACGGGAATTATTTCGGAAAGCTGGAGCATTGAGCCAGAGACAGAGGAGGCGGAGAGAGTGGAATTGAGAGATGCTAACGGACTTACAGAGCGTGAATTCCTGGAGCAGTACCGGGCAGGGGATTATGTGCAGCCTTCAGTGGCTACGGATATGGTAATCTTCACCGTCACGGACACAGAAGCAGACCAAGGGCCTGGTCCAGTGGCGAAGGAGCTGCGCTTGCTGCTCATCCGCAGAGGCGGGCATCCTTGCTTGGGAAAGTGGGCGCTGCCGGGCGGCTTCGTCCAGCCGGACGAGACCACGGATCAGGCGGCCGCACGCGAGCTGGAGGAGGAGACCGGTGTTACAGGTGTATATCTGGAGCAGCTTCGCACCTTCTCTGACCCCGGGCGCGATCCCCGTACCTGGGTGATCAGCAGCAGCTATATGGCGCTGGTCAACAGCCGCCGTATCCAATTAGAGGCAGGGGATGATGCCGAGGCTGCGGCCTGGTTCAAGGTAAGCTACCAGCTCCGGCAGGAGCACAAAGAGCTGCTGGAGCAGGGCTGCATCCGCACCCGTACCTATGAGCTTCGGCTGGAAGCGGGCGGGCAGGAGCTGGCAGCAGTGATCGAACAGACGGTGACGGTGACACCGTCGGCCAGATCGGTGCAATATGCCGTCTTGTCCAATGACGGACTTGCTTTTGATCACGCCAAGATCATTGCCTATGCCATTGAACGGCTGCGTCAGGAGATGGAAAGAACCGGAATCGCGCTACTCTTAATGCCTGAACAATTCACCCTGGCCGAGTTGCAGCAGGTCTACGAGGTGATTCTCGGCCAGGAGTTGCCGAAGGCGATCTTCATGGACAAGGTGGCTGCGCTTATAACCGCGACCAACCTGTACACAGAGCATACGGAACACACACCCTCCCGCCGCTTGTATCAGCGGAACTGGGGAGAAGCCTGAATTTTTAATTAGGAGGAACCATCAATGAACGCAGGAAGAGCAATATTAAGAACAATGGAATTCAGCCACGAGCTGGATGTGCTGCTACTCAGGCGTGGCAATGCGCATCGTCACCTTCCCGCCCCCGGAAGGGGAGACATTGCTTAGGCTTAGGCTGCCTCCGTGCTGCTCGGCCACAGAGCGTGCAATATAGAGCCCCATTCCGTGATGATTCCCGGAGCTGCGGCTCGGGTCGCCCCGGTAGAACTGGCTGGTGGCCTCCCGGAGGTCGGCCGCCGAGAAGCCGCTGCCGGTGTCGGTAACCGTGAACTGAACCGCATCCGGCCCGCTCTGGACAAGCAGGGCAATGCTGCCCCCGGGCGGGGTATGCTCGGCGGCGTTGGTAATCACGTTCATCATGCCCCGCAGCAGCAGCTCCTTGTGAATGAACAGGTATTCCGGCAGCTTCTCCTGCCGGATAGAGGTCTTCAGGTCCCTGCCTGCCTTGAGCGCCTTCATCTGCAGCTCCAGCTCAGCTATGATCTCTGCTGCCGGGACCAGCGCCTTCTGGCGGGAGGAGCCGGCCTGCTGGCTGGACAGATCAATGACTTCCTGCACGAAGGCTTCAATGTCTTCAGCGCTGCGGCGGATATAGCCGCTGTATTCACGCTGCGGCTCCGTCTCTACAATCTCCTGCAGCAGCTCGGCGTTGCCCCGGATAATGGTCAGCGGCGTCTTGATGTCGTGGGCCAGCGCGGAGATCTGCTCTCTGCGGGAGCGCTCCAGCTCCCACTGCTTCTCCAGTGAAGTCTGCAGGGCATCCTTCATCCGGTCCAGCGAGCCCAGTACCTCATCAATCTCCACAATGCCGCTGGGATGGACGGCGAACTCCAGATTCTCGCGCCGGATATTCTCGGTCGCTTCCTGCAGTCCGGCCATCCGCTCCGAGAGCTTCCGGCCGAACCGGGCCGCGAGCAGGGCGGCCATCACCAGGAACCCGAGCACGAAGAGCAAGGGGCCCAGGAGCTGGGGATTCGGCAGCGCGCTGCGCAGCACTGGAGAAGCATACTGCGGTGTCAGGACATAGCGGAAGATCCATAGCTCCTGCCCATGCTCAGCGGTGGTATAGTAGTAGGCGCTTCTGTTGTTCCCCTCCCGGATTATTCTCCAGGCTTGCTCCGCCTCCTTAGCCGTCAGGTTGCCGGCCAGCGGCTTCCCGTCCAAGGTGAATACGGTGTAATTCAGCTGGTCCGGGACCCGGGGAACCGTATCTGTTACATCAGCAGCTAACTGCTGCTTGAACTGGGCAATTGCCTTCTCCTCATAGTTGGCAGGCAGCAGCGCCCCCCGGGCGAACGCCAGCGCGAATACACCGAGCAGTCCTCCCAGCAGCAGAATGGTGCCCAGACTAAGCAGCAGCAGGTATTTTAGGAAAAAAGTGCGCAGTCGCACGGCTTTACGTTGTTTCACAGCTTCCACTTGTATCCGATCCCCCAGATGGTTTCTATGGCCTCCAGCCCGTGCCGGGCCAGCTTAGCGCGGATATTCTTGATATGCTCGGTGATCGCACTGCTGTCACTGTCCCCGTCCATCCCGAAGACCCCTTCATAGATATGGTCCTTGGAGAAGACCTGTCCGCGGTGGCGGGCCAGGAATTCGCAGATTTCATATTCGCTTTTGGTCAGCGGAACCTTATTCTCGCGTAGATACAGCTCCTTACCGGAGAGGTTCAGGCGCACGGGGTCCAGGTACAGCATATTGCGCCGCTCCCGGCCTTCCCGCCGGAGATGGGCCTGAATCCGCGCGCGCAGCGCGCCGATGCCGAAGGGCTTCGTAATATAGTCATCCGCCCCCAGCCCGAGTCCGTACATCAGGTCACTTTCCAGCGTCTTTGCCGTCAAAAAAAGAATAGGACAATCCACCGCCGTGCGGATCTCCCGGCAGAGCGTGAAGCCATCCACTCCCGGCATCATCACATCCAGCAGAATCAAATCATATGCCCCCAGATCGGTGCTGTGCACCTCCGCCGGATTGGAAATGGTGGTCACCAGATGCTGGTCTGTGCTCAACGCGTTATGAATCAGGGAGAGGATAGCGGGTTCGTCGTCTACCACAAGTATTTTGGCCATAGTCATTGTTTCCTTCATTTACAGATTAGGAGGCTAGTTATCCGCAGAGCGGCCCTCCCATTTGTTGAACCATAACATACTGAGGAGGCCAGCGGCTATTGTTGCTCCTGTACAGATGGATATGCCGGTGGCCAGTCCCGTTTCAGCCCGGGGCAGCCGGAGTCCCGAATGCTGAATCTCCAGCAGGGAGAGGAAACGGCCGCCCCAGGCGAAGGGGATATACGGCCACAGGATATCGCCAAGACCAGTCAGCATCAGGGCGGCGAGCAGGCTCCCCGTGATTCCTATGCCGATGGAGACTCCCCGGCCGAACCGCAGGCTGACAGCGAAGTGAACCAGATAGAGCAGGATGTTGCTTGCGAACAGGATCACGGCACCGGTCAGATAAAAGAGTATGCCGTGCCGGTCCTGCCCCAGCATTCCGGCAAAGCCCAGGCTGAACAGGACAAAGATCAGCAGGACAGCCCCCAGGCTGGAGCCCAGCAGGAGCAGCAGCTTGCTTGCATAGGTGGTGCTTCTTGCCGCAGGCAAGGCCAGCATTCCCTGGAATCCTCCGGCGGCGGCCTCCTGCTCCGCTGCCATCGCACAGAGCAGCCCGATGAGGGTAGGAAACGCACAGGCGACCGCCTGTATGAACGCCATCACCTTAACCCCTTCGCTGGCAGAGGAAATGGAATAGTAAGCCATGAATAGGGCAGCCCCGATCAGCGGAGTCAGCAGATGGGTCAGGAGAAACGGGGTGCGCCGCATTTTGAGCAGATCGGCCCTGAGCAGACCCGGCAGTGCATTCATGCTACTTCGCCTCCTGTCTACGGAACCATAAGGTGGTCAGCAGGAACAGAAGGGCGAACCATCCGAGGGAGACCAAGGTACCGGGAAGAATCATATCTGTGCTGCGCAGCGGGCTGTCCGCCGGGACCGGCAGGCCGTTCGGCAGGATGGACAGCACCGGACACATGAGCCTTGCGGTAATTGTATAAGGAATGTAATCCCATAAGCCGCCCTTGTCGAATTGAACTACACCTAGAATAGTACCGAACAGGTTCAGCAGGATGGCTGCGAATAATCCGAGCCGGGCAGCCAGGAACAGGCACAGCGGAATCTGCCACAGGAAGGTGAGGAAGATCAGCGCGCTGCCTGCCAGACTGCTTGGCAGTGTAATCATCTGTCCGAACAGCAAGCTACCGGCTGTAACGCCGGTCAGGAACACGGCTAGAGTAGTGAGCAGCCAACCGGTGCAGGCAAGGATTTTGCTGGTCCAGAGCGTACCTGGTGTAAAGGGCAGGGCCAGCAGGCTGCGGTATTTCAGCTTGGCATCCTTGAGCAGCGCCAGCGAACAGGCCAGGCTCAGCGCACCGGGCAGGAACAGGGTATACCACCAGTTGTAGGAGCCGCTCTGGAACAGGCTGCCGCCCATGAGCACCGCACACAGCAGAAGCGCAACCGCCGGGGCAAGCCAAGTCAGCTTGGGAATGAAGGTCCGCCGCCATTTCAGGCGTTCGGCTTGTATGACATTAAGCATGAACCGCACCGTCCCTCCGGTGGGCCGCAGCAACCTGCATGAACAACGCCTCCAGGTCCTGGTCCGGGGAGATTGGACCCTGATAGCCCAGTACGCCGCCCGCGATGATGCCAATATGGTCGGCTGTCTGCTCCACCTCGGAGAGCAGGTGGCTGGACAAGATGACGGTGATTCCCTGCTCCGGGAAGGAGCGAATCAGCTCCCGCAGCTCCTGAATCCCGATCGGGTCCAGCCCGTTCGTCGGCTCGTCCAGAATCAGCAGCTCCGGCTGGTTGAGGAGCGCAATGGCGATGCCGAGCCGCTGCTTCATCCCCATGGAGAATTGTCCGGCCCGCTTCTTCCCGGTTGCGGTCAGATCGACAACGGCAAGCACCTCTTCGATACGCGACTGCGGCAGTCCGAGGGCCAGCGTGCGTACCTTCAGATTCTCCCGGGCGGTCAGATTATCGTACAGCGGAGGTGCTTCAATTAATACGCCGATCCGGCTTAAGTCCTTCCGGGTCCATTCCTGGCCCTGGAAGCGGATTGTCCCGGAATCGGGCCGCAGCATGCCGGTAATCATTTTGAGCAGGGTCGATTTGCCTGCACCGTTCGGACCGAGCAGCCCGTAGACCGAATTGCGTGCAACAGTTAACGATACGTTGTTTACGGCTGTCTGGCGTTTGAAGCTTTTACATAGATCCTGTATTTCCAGAATATGTTCCTGCATAGTATATCATCCTTTCTCTCCCTATACTCTAAGGGCAGATTCTAAGGATTCTGTAAGGATGACATGGCAGAGCCCCTGCCTGGTTGAACAGGAGGGGCTCTGTGTTGACTTTGCAGCAGCCGGCGGGAAGGATTAACGACGCCGGAAGGCGCCGCCGCGGGCCAGGGCAAAGAAGATCAATAGCGCAACGATGGAGCCGATAATGGCCGGAACAATGTGGAAGCCACCTACTACAGGGCCTCTTGGACCAAGCAGCTCAGAGCCCAGCCAGGAACCGATGAACCCGGCGATTACATTGCCCAGTACGCCTCCCGGAACATCACGCCCGATTAGATTGCCGCTTAGCCAGCCGATGAGTCCCCCTACGATGATTACCCAGAGCAGATACATTGATTTGTCCCCTTTCTAGTTGGTTTATTCAAGGTATGTTGGAAAATGCGATAGGTGAACCGCCTGCCGAAGGTTTATTTTTGGAAAGGATATAGCTAGCGGTCCGGAAACAGCAAAGGCTCCGGCTACACCAGGGTGCGCGGACCGAATGTAGGCGAGAAACCGAACACAATATGCTGGCGACGGGTTCACGGGCAATGATAACAGGTGATCTGCACCGCAGAGAGATTAACGTGCGCTGCCAGTGTTAATATTAAGTATAGGAGGAGGGATCGGATGAACAAAATTCTCGTAATCGATGATGAAGCTGCCCTTAGAGATCTGATCGAGCTTGTGCTCCGCAGAGAGAATTATGAGGTGCGGACAGCGGAGAACGGGAGTGCGGGACTTACGGCCTTGGATGCTTTTCAGCCGGACCTGGTGGTACTGGATCTGATGCTGCCCGATTGCTCGGGCTATGACCTGTGTAAGGAGATCACCAAGCGGCAGGCCGTTCCCGTCATTATGCTGTCGGCCAAGAATGAGATTATCGATAAGGTGCTGGGGCTTGAGCTGGGGGCAGAGGATTACATGACCAAGCCGTTCGATAACCGGGAGCTGCTGGCGCGGATCAAGGTGGTGCTCCGGAGAGCCCAGAACAGCGGTCTGCCCGCAGAAGCTGAAGATACCCGGATCACTCATGAGGAGCTGACCTTCGATCTGGAGACCCGGGTGGTGCAGAAAGGCGGCGTTCCGGTGGCTCTGACAGCCAAGGAATTCCGGATTCTGGAGACCCTGCTGAAGCGCCCGGACAAAATCTATACCCGGGATGAGCTGCTGGAGATTGTCTGGGGCTATGACTTCATGGGCGACAGCCGCAGCGTGGATATGACGATCATGCGCTTAAGAAAGAAGCTGGAGGATGATGCCGAGAATCCGAAATATATCCGCACCGTCTACGGCTTCGGTTATCAGCTGGGAGGTGGCTCCGCCTGAAATACGCGACCCGGCTGGTGCTAATGTATTTGCTGTTCTCGGTGCTGTCCTTTGCCGTTATCATTATTTCGGTTAATAAGGCGATTGACTATTTCAGCTTCGTAACCATAGAGAAGCAAATGATGGAGAAGGCCGATCTTGGCGAGATGTCCTTCAGGGAGGTGCTCTCCAGGCACGAACAGGAGGTAGATGCGGGGCAGATGGAGGCGGTGGCGAGAAGCGCGCTGGAGACGTTAAAAGCCTCCGTCAAGGAGGTGCGCATCTACGACAGCAGCCAGAAGCTGCTGGGACTCGCCGTTGACGGGATTGTGATCAATAACAAGACCCCTGTCATTTTCCCCGGGAATATCCAGAATGCCCTTAAGGGCAATTATGCGTATACGGTCTCCGAGGATCATCTGCTGTACTTCGCGGTTCCGATCCAAGACAAGTATTATCAGAATAGCTATGTGTACGAGTTCGTGGAGGATGTCTCTTATTTCTATACGATGATGGACCAGATCCGCTATATCCTGTTCGCCGGTGCAGGGGGATTCATTATTCTGATTACGCTCTCCAGTCTGTTCATTGCCCGGAATACGACGAAGCCGATTAAATATCTGCTGGGTGCTACGGAGAGCTTCTCCAAGCAGCAGTTCCGCGAGGTTCACCTGAATCGGAAGGATGAGCTGGGCATGCTGGCTGCGGGCCTGAACCGGATGGGCATTCAGCTCAGCGACTATATCCAGTATCAGAAGCAGTTTGTCTCGAACGTATCCCATGAGCTGAAAACGCCGCTTGCTGCGATCAAGGGGTTCTCTCAATATTTGTACGAAGGCGAGGACGAGGATGAGGAGCTGCAGCGGATCTACTTCCATCTGGTGAATGAATCGGACCGCCTGACCCGGCTGGTCAATGAGCTGCTCATGCTGTCGCGCTTCGATAAGGCAGGGCAGGATGGAATCGATGCCGAGAAGACGGACCTGGCACAGCTGGCTACGGGGGTAGCCGCCGGAATGCGGGCCAAGGCTGACAGTAAGGGGATAGAGCTTACGATCCGGCAGGGGCCGCCGGCCTTCGTCAATGTCAATCAGGTGCTGATGTCCCATGCCATCGCGAATGTGCTGGACAACGCGATCAAATACTCCGGTCCCGGTACCCGGGTAAGCATTGAAACTTTGGTCCGGGAGCAGGAAGCTGTCGTGCGGATCAGCGATCAGGGCATTGGAATCAGCGCGGATGAGCTTACCCGTGTGCAGGAGCGGTTCTACCGGGCAAGCAATGCAGGCGGGGCAGGCGGAACGGGGCTGGGGCTGTCCATCTGTAAGGAGATCGCTGAGAAGTTCGGCGGGCATCTGGATATAGAGAGCCAGCTCGGCGCGGGAACCACGGTCTACATCCGTCTGCCGCTCCTGTGAACAGGCGTTACAAGACTGATACAACTCTGTTATTACACTAATAAATGCTTTTCGTATACTAACCTCATACCAAACAAACAACGCGTCCATCGCGTACATTCATGGAGGGATTACTTATGGGAACATTTAAAAAACCGGCAGCGCTGCTGCTGCCCGCAGTATTATTAATGACACTTCTGGCCGGATGCCAATCCGATTCGGCCGCTCCGGCGGCCACTCCTTCGGCAGAACCTACAACTGAAGCGGTGGCCACGGCGGCACCGGAGGCTACCCCTGCGGCGACTGAAGCTGCTACGGCCGAGCCAACCCCTGCGGCTTCAGCGGGCAGCCCGGAGGCAATCAAGGAGGGAACCATTGAGAAGGAAGGGAATGTGGTTCTGAAGGAGCTGGCTTTTGTCTATAAGGACCAGACTATTGCCCTCTCTGACATTGTGGATGATGCTAAGCTGGAGAGTATGCTTGGCAAGGCAACGGCGAAGAAATCGCACACTTATTCCTTGGATGACGGTAAAAATATGGATACCCTGATCGGCAGAACAGAGAACACGTATACCTTCCCGGGCCTTGAGATTAAGACCATTGATTCGGGTGACGGCAAGCGGTTCTACATCTTCAACATGAAGATCACTGATCCGAAGTACACTACGGTCCGTAATATCAAGGTCGGAGACAGCCTGGATACGCTCAAAAAAGCCTATCCCGAAGGCAAGCTGACCGGAGACGGTGCACCTGAGGAAGAGGATGACTTCCGGTTCGCCCCAAGCAACTATGTGGATTATATGCTGTTCCACGTCAAGGGCGCTAAGATTGAAAGCATAAGCATCTCTACTCTGCTGGACTAAATCAGTCCCCTGAATCAGCAGAATACTGAACAGCCCTGCCGCTTCACGGCCTGTAACGGTCATGACGCGGTCAGGGCTGTTTGTCTTTTGTCTGCCTATTCCCGGGCGGACTTCCTATTCCACTGGAGCCGGCTCCAGCACCCGCACCGTCTCCCCCTCTACCAGCTCGGGCAGATAGTAGTTGCTGTTCTTCAGATCTTTTTTACCCTGAAGCTTCTTAATGACCCATTCGGCGGCGTCACGGCCCATTCTCTCCTGCGGGTGGGTCAGCGTCGTCAGCTTGATCCCTGCATTCTTGGCGATATAGGAATTGTCCTGCCCGATAATCGACAGCTCTCCAGGAATTGAGATCCCCAGTTCGCGGCACACCTTGACCACTTCCAGGCCCACTTCATCGTTATAGCAGACGATAGCGGTCAGCACCTCTCTGTTATCTGTCAGGAATTGCTCCAGATTGGCCGACAGCGCCTGCTTCGATTCGGTATCGAAGGAGAGGACCTGCTCCGGGTGGAAGCGCAGCTTGGCCTCGCCGAGTGCCTTGATATAGCCCTTCATGCGGTATTTGCCCTGGAGATCGTCCATTTTGGCGATAATCCCGATCTGGGTATGGCCCTTCGCAATCAGCTCCCGGGTCGCCAGATAACTCGACTGTACGTCATCCAGGCAGAAGAACGGCACCTCCAGCTCCTCATAATAAGCGTTAATCATGATGAACGGGACGTCCTGCTCCTTGAACGACAAGTAGTAAGCGATGTTGGGATTGTACAGGTTGCTCTTGGTTGGCTCAATGATCAGCCCGTCTACCCCGTAGGACAGCATCATCTCCAGCGCTTTCTTCTCCTGGGCGACATCGTTATTGGTGCTGGCAAGCAGCAGCGAATAATTGTCTTCATTCAGCCTGCCTTCAATGCCCCGGATAATGGACGGGAAAATATAATCGGAGAGGTAAGTGGTTATTACGCCGATGGTCCGCTTGCCCGCGCCATTCCCGGATTTGGACCGGAACTGGTGGCTGACATAGGTGCCCGAGCCCTTTTCGCTGCGCAGGAACCCCTCATTGGATAGCTCCAGAATGGCCTTCCGCACGGTCTGGCGGCTGACGCCGTACATCTCCTGCAGCGCCGACTCCGTAGGAATTTGCTCGCCTACACTGTAGGTGCCGGACAGGATGTTGCTTTTGAGTTCATCGAATATGATCTGGTACTTGGTTCGCACACGGGTCACTTCTTTCATAGTTGTTCTTATATGGAGTGGAGAAATTATTGTAGTTGTACGTACATATTATAGTTTGAATATAAGCTTTATATCCCCGGATGTCTACTATATATCATGATTTGCGTAAAATACGGGTGATTTTCCGGTAAATTTGTAGGTATATCTTATATCTATTGTTGACAAATGTACGAACAAAAAATATACTAAACCTGTTCATAAAGGAAGCGCATTCTTTAGATTCGTAAGTAACACAGTTTGGTTCAGAGAGGAGTAACGTGGGCATGGATCAGAACATCAAGCAAGCGATACTTAAGGGAGAGACATCACTGGGTATCGAATTTGGGTCCACACGTATCAAGGCCGTCCTGATTGATCAGCGATTCGAGGCGGTTGCATCCGGAAGCTACGAGTGGGAGAACCTGCTGGAAGGCGGGTACTGGACGTATCCCCTCACCGATATCATCAAGGGGCTGCAAGCGGCTTACCGCGAGATGAAGCAGGAGGTTGCACAGAAATACGGGGTTACGCTTACTACTGTCGGTTCGATCGGATTCTCAGCAATGATGCACGGATATATGGCCTTTGACAGCGCGGGCGAGCTGCTGGTTCCGTTCCGGACCTGGCGTAATGCTACAACCGGTGCGGCGGCCAAGGAATTAACAGAGCTGTTCCAGTTCAATATTCCGGAGCGCTGGACCATTGCCCACCTGTATCAGGCGATTCTGAACGGGGAAGAGCATGTTCCGCAGGCAACGTTCGTAACGACGCTGGGCGGATACATCCATTGGCTGCTGACCGGCAGCAAGGCGATCGGGATTGGCGATGCCTCCGGGGTCTTCCCTATAGATGAAGCTTCGCAGAATTACCATCCGGCCATGGTCAGCCAGTTCGATGAGCTGATTGCCGCTAAGAATTACCCTTGGAGGCTGAGTGATCTCCTGCCCAAGGTCTACGCAGCAGGCGAGCAGGCTGGTGTGTTAACGGAAGCCGGAGCGAGACTGCTGGATGAGTCCGGGGACCTGCTGGCAGGCATTCCGCTCTGTCCTCCAGAGGGCGATGCCGGAACAGGAATGGTCGCTACGAACAGTGTGCGCAAACGGACCGGTAATATCTCTGTAGGCACCTCCGTGTTCGCCATGATCGTGCTGGAGAAGGACCTTACAGCGGTATACCCTGAGATTGACATGGTGACTACCCCCGATGGCAGTCCGGTAGGGATGGTGCATGCCAACAACTGCTCCAGCGATATCAATGCCTGGGTCGGCTTGTTCCGGGAATTCTCGGAGGCGATGGGCTTCAAGGCTGATCCGGCCCAGCTCTTCAGTGTTCTGTTCAATAAAGCGCTGGAGGCGGACGCCGATGGCGGCGGGCTGCTCAGCTACGGCTATTTCTCGGGTGAGAACATCACCGGGCTGGAGAAGGGACGGCCGCTGTTCGTCCGTTCACCGG
This sequence comes from Paenibacillus sp. FSL R7-277, assembly GCF_000517965.1. Lineage (NCBI taxonomy): Bacteria > Bacillati > Bacillota > Bacilli > Caryophanales > Paenibacillaceae > Paenibacillus > Paenibacillus sp. FSL R7-277. The sequence continues at coordinate 131,511 of NZ_ASPX01000009.1, read as the reverse complement.
AGAGCCGGTTCACGCTGGGCAACTTTATGCGGACGCATCTGTTCTCCGCTTTTGGCGCGCTGAAGATTGGTATGGATATTCTGACCTTGAAGGAGCAGGTGTCCATCGACAGCATTCTGGCGCACGGCGGCTTGTTCAAAACGCCTGTTGTCGGACAGAGAATCGTGGCTGCTGCGATGAATGTTCCGGTCTCCGTGATGGCAACAGCCGGAGAAGGCGGCGCGTGGGGCATGGCGATTCTGGCTTCTTATATGAAGAACAGAGCGCAGCAGGAGCGTCTGGATGATTTCCTCGACCAGAAGGTCTTCAAGGATATCGAAGGCGAGACCATTCATCCGGTTGCGGCGGATGTGAAGGGCTTTGAATTGTTCATGGAACGCTACACGGCGGGTCTGGCGATTGAGCAGGCCGCTGTAGATCATCTCGTAGAGAACGGAGGAAATTAACACATGCTGGAGCAACTGAAGGAAGAGGTGTACGAGGCCAATCTGGAGCTGCCTAAGCACGGGCTGGTCAAATACACCTGGGGCAATGTGAGCGCGGTGGACCGGGCGAGCAGTCTGTTCGTCATCAAGCCGAGCGGAGTCAGCTATGACAAGATGAAGCCGAGCGATATGGTCGTTGTGGATTTCGATGGCAATGTGGTGGAGGGAGAGATGCGGCCTTCCTCGGATACAGCGACCCATGCTGTACTCTATAAGCATTATGCCGAGATCGGCGGCATCGTGCATACGCATTCCACGTGGGCAACCATTTGGGCTCAGGCCGGACTGGATGTTCCGGTTATGGGGACGACACATGCAGACACCTTCTATGGTTCTGTACCGTGCACCCGGTTCCTGACCCAGGAAGAGATTGACCGCGGTTATGAAGCAGAGACCGGGCATGTGATCATTGAGACTTTTGAACAGCGGGGGCTGGATGTGATGGCGATTCCCGGCGTTCTGCTGAAGGGCCACGCGCCGTTCACATGGGGCAAGGATGCCCACGCCGCTGTAATGAACAGTGTGGTACTGGAGGAAGTATCTAAGATGAACCACTTCGCCCGCCAGCTGAATACGTTCGCCGAGGAGCTGCCGCAGCGGATTCTGGACAAGCATTATCTGCGCAAGCACGGCAAGGATGCGTATTACGGACAGAAGTAACGACTTTTACCAAACTAATAGAGAAGAGGATGAATGATATGTCAACAGTAAGCGACAAGCAATTCTGGTTCGTCGTAGGATCGCAGCACCTGTATGGAGATGAAGCGCTGGGTGAGGTGAAGGCACATGCCCAGGAAATGACTGATGCGCTCAACAACAGCGGGGTGCTTCCTTATCCGCTGGTATTGCAGGATCTGGCCGTTAGCGCAGACAAAATCACCTCCATCATGAAAGAAGTGAACTATCGTGATGAGGTTGCCGGTGTAATCACCTGGATGCACACCTTCTCCCCGGCCAAAATGTGGATTCGCGGCACGAAGCTGCTGCAGAAGCCGCTGCTGCATCTGGCTACCCAGTACAATGAGAGCATCCCTTGGGCAACGATTGACATGGACTTCATGAACCTGAACCAGGCTGCCCATGGCGACCGTGAGTATGGCTTCATCAATGCCCGCCTAAAGAAGCAGAATAAGGTCGTTGTAGGATACTGGGAACGTCCGGAAGTCCAGAAGCAGATTGCCGAGTGGATGGATGTTGCCGTAGCATATAACGAAAGCTTCAACATCAAGGTTGCCCGTTTCGGCGACAACATGCGCAACGTCGGCGTTACCGAAGGCGACAAGGTAGAAGCCCAGATTCAGTTCGGCTGGACCGTAGACTACTTCGGCATCGGCGATCTGGTCGCTTATGTGAATGAAGTGAAGCAGGAAGAGATCGATGCCCTGTTCGCAGAATATACCAAGCTGTATACCGTTGATTATGGCACGTACAGCAAGGAAGATTGGGAAGCCAGTGTGAAGGTGCAGGCGAGCTACGAGATTGCCCTTAAGCGCTTCTTGGATGCAGGCGGCTACAATGCCTTCACCTCTAACTTCGAGGACCTGCACGGCATGAAGCAGCTTCCGGGTCTGGCTGTTCAGCGCCTGATGGCCCAAGGCTACGGCTTCGCCGGTGAAGGGGACTGGAAGACTGCGGCCCTGGACCGCCTGATGAAGGTGATGAGCCACAACCTGAACACCGGGTTCATGGAGGATTACACTTACGAAATGGCTGCTGGACAGGAAGCGATTCTCCAGTCCCACATGCTGGAGGTTGATCCGAGCCTGGCTAGCAACCAGCCGAAGATCATTGTCTCCCCGCTGGGGATCGGCGACCGTGAAGACCCGGCCCGCCTCGTCTTCGACGGCAAGGCAGGCGAAGGTGTCGTGGTATCGATGGCCGACTTCGGCACTCATTACAAGCTGCTGATCAACGAAGTTACCGCCTTCGAACCTACCGTTCCGGCTCCGAATCTGCCGGTAGCCCGTGTACTGTGGCAGGTGAAGCCTAACTTCCAGGACGGAGTCAGAGCCTGGATCGAGAACGGCGGCGGACACCACACCGTTGTATCGCTGAACCTGACCACCGATCAGATCGTTACCTATGCGAAGCTGGTTGGCCTGGAATATGTAATTATTAAGTAATTAGAGTAACTTGTTAAGGGAAGCGCGAGCAGCATGTGAAGAAGAGCGAAGGGGCATATAGCCCTCTCGCTCTTTTTGTTCGGCAGGTATGGCGGGCGCGGCGCCGGTATGCAAAAGACATCTGCCTGCCCCGCCGGGAAGCGTGAGAAAGATGTATGCGAAAAACTGAACACAATTTGCTGCTGCGACGGTAGATGGCCCAATGTAGTCGAAAAACCGATTACAATGCGGCGGATGGGGGCGCGCGGACCAAATGTAATCGAAAAACCGATTACAATGCGGCGGATGGGAGCGCGCGGACCAAATGTAATCGAAAAACCGATTACAATGCGGCGGATGGGCGCTCGCGGACCAAATGTAATCGAAAAACCGATTACAATGTGGCGGATGGGCGCTCGCGGACCAAATGTAATCGAAAAACCGATTACAATGCGGCGGATGGGGGGCGCGTGGACCAGTGCCCCTGGTGTCCCTAACGTCCCCGCCTGCTCCGCTCACTTCTTATTCCGCGCACGGTATTGCTGCGGTGTGGCCCCGACGATCCGTTTGAACAGGTTGGAGAAGCTGCCGAGGCTGGTGTATCCGACCTGCTCGGCGATATCGGTGATCTTCAGCTCTGTCTCCTCCAGCAGCTGCTTGGCCTTCTGCAGCCGTTCCTGAATAATCACATCGGAGATTGACAGCCCGGTCTCCTTCTTGAACAGCCGCGACAAGTAGGCCGGGTTCAAGTAGACATAAGCCGCGAGTTCGTCGCGGGTGATCTCTTCGCTCAAGCGGGAGCGGATATACTGCCTGATCTTGGTGACTGTGGCCGAGGATACGTTATTGCTGGTCTGCAATAAGTGCATTACGGCTCGCAGGCATTCCAGCGCCCAATGCTGGAGCGAAGCGGACTGCTTCGGATAATTCTCCTTATCCATCAAGGGCTTCAGCTCCGCTGAGGCGTGTGCGGATAAGCCTTTTTTGGCGAGAACGGTGTGTACAATGAACAGGATGCCGTGGATAAGCTGGCGGTGCAGCTCACTTGTCCAGCGGCCGGGCTCAATGCCCGAGAACCACAGCGTCACGCGGCGCTCCAACTCCTCCAGCTCGCCAAGCTCCAGGAGGGTTGCCCACTCTCCGAAGATATGCATAGGCGCTGCCTGAGGCACCGGCGCAAGCGGCTGATCTCGGCTATATGCCTGATCCTCCGGTCCGAACACCTGACGCGAACGATTCAGGTTGCGTTGTTCCCGCTCCGTGACATCCGTGTAAGCGCTCATGATTCCAGACAGAGGGACACCCGCGCTGATGTAGATCGAGAGGGAGCAATGCAGCAGCCGTCCGCAGGTATCCAGGAAGGTGCGGCCATTCTGCTCCAGCGTATGCCGGACGGCGTTCATATCGCCACGCACGTAGATGACCGCCAGATTATGGCCGACCTGATCCTGCAGCACAGTGCCTTCCAGCCCGCTTAGCAGCAGCTCATCGGCCATGTTGCGCAGTGCATATTCCATAATCGTCTCATCCCGTGCGCTAAGGTTCTCCTTCCACTGCTCCAACCCCAGCAGAGCGAGGAAGTACCGGTCTCCAGGCTGCAGATCCAGATTGTAGGTGTTCGCCGGAAGGGTGAGCGATTCCAGCACGGGCGCTGCCCGCTGGCTGAGAATATCCTGCCAGAACCGTTCCACCAGCAGGGGGAGCTGATGCTCCCACTGTCTCCGGTACTTCTGGATCAGGGCCTCGAACTGCTGCTGCTCTCTCTGCTTGCTGATCTCGAATAGCGCCTCACGGGAGATTTTCATCAATTCCTCATAGTCTACCGGCTTGAGCAGATAATGGAAGGCACCATGGTAAATCGCGCGCTGGGCATACTCGAAATCGGCATGGCAGGTCAGCATAATCGTCAGCGTACCGGGAGCGGATTGCTTCACCCAGGCCAGCAGCTCCAGGCCGCTTCTGCCCGGCATTTCGATATCGCAGATCAGCAGGTCTACAGGCTGCTGCTCAAGAACGGCAATCGCCTGGTCTACGTTCTCCGCCAGACAGACATCTGACACGCTAAGCGCGCTCCAATCCACCCCCTGCTGGAGGCCGAGCAAGGCGAAGTATTGGTCGTCAACGATTAGAACTCTGTACATTGAACGTCACAGCTCCTTTTGAACGGGTAGTCTAATTTCCACAACCGCGCCTCCGTCTGGAGCATTGTGGAAGGTAAGCCGTGCCCGGTTGTTATAGAACATTAGCATGCGTCTGTATACGTTCCATATGCCCAGATGGCGGTCTGTCGGCTTGCGCTCATATACGCCATGATTGAGCCTGTCGAGCTGAGCCGCGGAGAAGCCCGGCCCGGAATCGCGGATCTGAATGGCAATGCAGGAATCGCCGCTCTCTCCGGCTTCTTCACTGACTATGATGCCGACATTGAAGGGCTTCGAATTGTTGATGAAGCCATGCTTGATGGCATTCTCGACGAAGGGCTGGATCAGCAGCGGCGGAATCAGCGTAGACTCCAGCTCCTGCGGAAGCAGCACCTCATAAGACAGCTTGTTCGGATACATAACCATCTGGATCTCAATATAGTTCTGAATATGACCCAGCTCGCTGCGCAGCGGAAGCCAGGCGTCGTTGGTATTCATGATGAACCGGAAGTGGGAGACCAGATGTCCGATCATCTTTTTGATCAAGGCATATTGCTTCAGCTCCACCAGATGAAAGACGATATTCAAGGAATTCATGAAAAAATGCGGATTGATCTGCGCCTGGAGATGCTTCAGCTCGGCCTGCTGCACCTTCATCTGCTCCTCATACACATCAATCTTGAGATTGCCGATCTGCTCCGCCATCTGGTTGAATTGCTTCGTAATGATCTGGAACTCTCTGCTGTTGCCATCCTTCAGCCGGTATTCCAGCTGTCCCTTCCCCAAGATGCGCATCCCGCTGGTCAATTGCTGGATAGGCTTGAACACTAGTCTGCTAAGCAGAGCCAACAGGATAACCATTACGAGGATAATGACGAAGGGAATCACCTTGATGATCTGCTGGAAGATCGGCAGCTCGTCCAGAATGGATTTCTCGTCGAGCAGGAAAAAGACATTCAGATTGGAATATTGGGATGGCTTGTCAATCAGCAGATACGAATTACCGTTACTCAGGCGAATCGAGGCATCCGCACGAGGGTTGGGCTGATTAAGCCGGCTGCGGATGAGCGCAAGATCTTCACTGGCGAACTGGCCCCAGAGTAATTTACCGTCATTGTCGATCATGCCGACCTGTCCGCTGCCCCCGGTAGACTCCAGCTGGGTCAGGGGCTGGGCCAGAGAATCGATGCTGACCAGTACCCCCATGAGAAGCCGGCCACTCTTGTCCGGCAGCACCTTGAATAACACCGGCTCTCCGCCGAGGGTCACGGTCTCCCACTTCAGGGAGGCCTGGAGATTAGGGGTCTTGAGGTGTGAAGACAGCCCGGAGGCAATCATCTCCTTCTCCTGGTAATACTCTCTCTGGCTGCTCAGGAAGAGTTCATCCCGGTCCTGATGGTAGACGAAGACACTGCGGATAATGGTGTAGTAGCTGACATCGCTGTACCACTGGTCCATTAGCTTGCGGATGGACAGATAATAATTGACGCTGTCGGGCCCGCTGTCCGAATAGAGCTCCAGCAGCATGTTTTCATTGGCCGTACGCAGCAGATAATGGCTGGTCTGCTCCAGCAGCTCATCGAGTGTACCTAAGTGCAGGGTCAACGTGTCCGAAGCGGACTTCGCAACCTTCTCCCGGACAATGTTGGTGGAATAGAGATTGGTGTAGGAGAGAAAGAGGAACAGCGGCGTGACCAGCAGCAGGACAAGGGCACTCACTTTGAATCGCAATGATAGTTTCACAGTCTTCCCCCTTATCCTTAGGTACATTTACACGCTGAGCGGCAGGAAAGGGGAAGGACGGCAGCCGTCCTTCCCCTTAGCTTAAAATATAAGAATTTGTATGTTCCACACGACAACTTATCCTTATATTTCTCGCTGAAACGGGTGCCGTCCTTAAAAGGACGGCATAGTCGTTTTCTCTTGTTTGTTTAGGATTGTTTGGCCTTCCAGGCATCGTATTGCTTCTGAACCTCGGCGCGGATCTCTTCAATGCCGTTAGCCTTAAGCTTCTTATTGTACTCCGTAAGCACCTTATCTACACCCAGGCTGCCCGTTTCCAGCAGCGGGCGGAATTCCTTGATAATGTTGCTGACCACGGAGACCTGTGTTTTGACAGCGTCGGTATTGAAGTTGAAGCCGAAGGACTTCACCTTATGGGCGCTCTCGTTATAAGCCTTGAATTTCTCCCACTTGTCGGCGCTTTCGCCTTCCCACAGATAGGTTATGGTCTGGTTACCGAACATCCATTCAATGCCCGGCGCCCAGCCGGTATCGGCACGGGTAGCAATGCCGTCAGGCAGCTTGATGAAGTTCTCTTTGCCTTCCACCTTCACATATTGCCGTCCTTCTACACCGAAGTCAATGAGATTGACCAGCACCGGGTCGGTATGCAGAAGGTTCAGCAACATCATGGTCCGCTCGGGATCAATCGAGGTGCGTCCGATGGCCATCATGGAGTTGCTGACGCTGGCTGTACTGATCTCGGGTTCATTCCCCTTCAGCTTCACCAGCTCAATGCCGGTAGCGATGGAATCTTCCTTGTCGGAATCCGGTTTGTCTGAACCGAATTTCATCCAGGTCTTACCGGCCTTGAAAGCGTCTTCAGTACTGGTTTTGGTCGTTGCGGCATCTTTATTGATGTAGCCTTTGCTGAACCAGTCGCCGTAGAGCTTCATCCGGTAGATTGCGGTGTCGGACTCCATCGAGCTGATCACCATCTTATCAGTCTTGGTATCCAGTACGATTCCGGCAGGAGCGCCGGCCACCAGCTCATAACGGAAGTTCTCCTTCATGCTCTCTCTGGTCTTGTCGAAGTAGCCCAGGGTATCGGAGCCGCTGCCGGAGAGCCAGATCGGCGCAATAGCCGGTTCCTTCTCCTTGATCGTCTGCAGCCATGGCTCCAGATCCTCCAGCGTCTCAATCGAGTTCACATCGAAGCCGTATTTATCTACCAGATCCTTGCGGAACATAATGGTATGGCTCTCACCAATTTCCTTATTGGTAGGAATCGCATAGATTTTGCCGTCTACGGTTCCGCCGTCAAGGAAGCGGGGATCAAGGGTCTCCTTGATGCCTTGTCCATATTTGGCTAACAGATCATCCAGCGGGAGGAACGCGCCCTTGGCTACGTTATTGGCGAAGTCGGCCCAGTTGGGGGCGAAGGTCAGATCAACCTGTTCACCGGACTGGTAAGCCAGTGCCATCTTCTCGGCCCAGGAGGACCAAGGGAGTCCCTGGAAGTCAATCTCGGCGTTGATTTTCTCTTTGAGATACTTGTTGATCTCATCTACAACTGCCTTGGTATCATTCTGCGGGAAATTCCCGACCGTGTAAACTTTCAGCTTCCGGAACGTTGAGGTATCAGGATTCGTGCTGCCTTCCGTGCCTGCTGTTGCGGCTGCTGCTGTCGATTCTGCCTTGGACGGGGCGGATGCACCTGAATTGCCCCCGCCGCATCCGGTAATGCCCAGTATCACGGCAGTCAGAGCGGCAAGCACCGTGCCTGAGCTTCTTGTTGTTCTCATTTGTATGAACCTCCTCGAATGATAATTAGATCATATATTCTAACCGGCATTTACGCCAGAGCTAGACAGCTTAACCCTTGATCGCACCAATAGTAAGGCCCTTGGTGAAGTACTTCTGGAAGAACGGATAGATGAACAGAATCGGACCAATCGACAGCACGACCATAGCCATCCGCAGACTTTCGGTCGGAACGGATTCCTGTACCATCAGGGCGACACCGCTGCCGGCAAGCTGGGTTTTGAAGAATTCCGCCTGGCGGATCATCTGAATCATGACGTATTGCAGGGAGAACTTGTCGGTGTCATTAATGAATAGCATGGAGTTGAACCAGTCATTCCAATACATCAGCGTAGTGAACAGACCGATCGTAGCCAGAACAGGCAGGGAGATCGGAAGCACAAGCTGGAAGAATATCCTCCATTCCGAGGCCCCGTCAAGCTTGCCGGATTCAATCATCTCCTCCGGAATCGTCTGCTGGAAGAAGGTACGGGTGATGAAGATATAGAAGGCATTGGACAGGCCGGGCAGGATCAGTGCAACCAGCGAGTCCTTCAGATCGAGATAGTTCACGTACAGCAGATAGAAGGGAACAAGCCCTCCCGAGAACAGCATGGTGATCAGCAGGTAGAAGTTGAATGTTTTTTTGAAGGGAAAATCCTTCCGGTAAAGCGGGTACGCATATAGCGCAATCAGCAGCACGGCCAAAACAGTCCCGATAATGGTAACGGTCAGGCTGACGCCATACGCCTTAACCAGTGTCTCCGAATGCTTGAACAGATATTGGTACGCGGATGCGTCGATATGATCGGGCCAGAATTTGTAACCCTGCAGCGTCAAGGCCTTCTCGTTGGTTAAGGAGATGGCGACAATGAGTAGGATCGGCAGAATACATGCCAGGCTGAAGGCGATGAAGAACACATTCAGAATAATCTGGGCGGTAGTGGAGCCTTTGGTATAGGGGTTGCTTCGGGATGCAGTAGTCATTAGAATCCTCCGTTTCTAGAAAAGCGCCGTATCGCGGTTCAGCTTGCGGGCGAGAGCGTTCGCGCCGATGACCAGGAAGAAGCCGACGACCGATTGATAGAAGTTCGCCGCTGAGGACATCCCCAGATCGTTGAGCTGGATCAGGCCCCGGTAGACATAGGTGTCGATGACGTCCGTAGTCGAGCGCAGCGCACCGGAGTCCAGGGTCACATGGTAGAACAGCCCGAAGTCAGAGCGGAAGATGCCGCCCATGTTAAGAATCGTGAGAATGACCATGATCGGTGTGAGCAGCGGCAGGGTAATCTTGGTGATCTGCTGCCATTTGCTGGCGCCGTCCATCACCGCGGCTTCGTACAGCTCTTCGCTGATGCCGGTGATGGCTGCAAGGTAGATGACGCTGCCGATCCCGATGGAGTGCCACATTTTGGTGATCCACAGAATGTAAGGCCATGCGTTAGGATGCATATAGGCATTCACTGAAGAGTAGCCGAACATTGGCAGAATATGCTTGACCAGGAAGCCGTACTCCGGGTGCAGGAAGGCATAGACGATGAAGCTGACCACGACCATGGACAGGAAGTTCGGCATAATCATGACGGTCTGGAAGAACTTCGAAGCCAGCTTGTTACGCACCTCATTGATCGCAATGGCCAGTGAGACCGAGAGGATGAGTCCTGAGATAATGAAGACCACATTGTACCCTACGGTGTTGATGGTCACGCGCAGGGCGTCAGAGGTGGCGAACAGGAACCGGAAGTTGTCGAGCCCGGCCCAAGGACTGCCCATAATGCCGTCAATGTAGTTGATGTTCTTGAAGGCAATGAATAATCCGAACATCGGAATATAGCAGTTGATGAAAAAGATAATCGAGGTGGGCAGCAGCATCAGCAGCAGCACCCGGTATCGCACGATATTGTGCAGCAGACGGCCGAAACGGCCCTGGGGCGGTGTCGCTAGCTTGGTGTTCATAGCTTGTGGTGCGGGATTTGCCATAAGTTCTAACCTCACTCTACTTGTTCTGGATGAATTTATTATAGTAGAGCGGATGAACCGAATTCTCTCTTGCAAATGACCCTGTTTATTCAAAAATGACTTTGTGCAAGTAAGATGTTATTCTGCGCTCCTGTCACAAAATAGAAGCAAGGGAACGTTATACCTGTATATTCTTAATCAGCAAAGGAGAGAAACTATGTACACGATCAGCTTAAATACGATGAAGAAAGCAATGATAGCAACAGCAGTAACGGCTGTACTCGGAGGGACAGTTGTCGGCGGGGGATTCACTGTACCCGTAGCGGCGGCAGTCAATGTCAATAAGGATGCTAAGGCTGGCAGCGTGTTTGCGATCAGCGACAACGCCACTCTGAAGGCTATTTTCCAGAAAGGGCTTGCTGCTGCCCCGAATCAGGCCGTGACCCAGGAAGGGGTGACCCTGACTCTAACCGATCTGATCTATGACAGTAATGAGCTTGTCGCAGGCATTCGGCAGGAGGGAGGGACGGTGGGCAAGAACGGTTCTTTCATGGACCAGACCAGGAATGTGGACGTGTTGATCAATGGGAAAAAGCTGCTGTTTGATACTTCCATCATTCCCAATTTGGAAGATACGGACACAGCCTTGATCTATTTGAGTAAGGGAGCGATGAAGCAGCAAATCCCGGACAAATTCGACCTGACGCTGAAGGCATACGCCAACGGGGTGAAGGAGCCGTTTATTTTCAAAGTTCAAGTGAACAAGCTGGGGACCCTGTTAAGCCTGAAGCCGGGCGTCTCCAAGAAGAACAACAAATTCAATTATACGGTGAATTCCTTCCAGATGACCGCGTTAACGATGTCTCTGCAGGTGACCTTTAAGGGGGAAGTTCCGGCAGCGGCCAAGTCCAAAGTGAACAACCCGGAAAGAATGCTATATGATCTTGTGGATGAGAAGGGGAATGTGGTCTCGCCGTGGGGCAAGCCGTTTGAGAAGGTTAAAACAAGCGGTACCGAGGAACAGAACTATAGTGCATTCCCAGCCGTTCCGAAGTCCATTAGCGTTAAGCCTTTTACGTATTCCAAAGATGCCAGCGGGAAGATGTTCAAAGACAAGCAGGGCCAATGGGCTAAAACTTATTATAAAGACCTGGAAACCAAAATTACGGTTAAATAACGTGCAATGAAGCAGTGCAGGACACCCGGCGATGACCACGAGAGTAACAAATGATATTGACAGAAGTCTGGACTGTGCATAGAATTGAAAAATATTTACATGAAGCCAGCTTCATAAAATTAAATATTAGCAAGCTATGATTGCTGTGGATCACACTACAGCAGGAGCAGCTTCTGGAGAGACTGCGGGGAACCGCAGCGCCGAAGGGTTCACAATCTCAGGCAAAAGGACAGAAGAGTACCGAATTTGTTTTTTGCCGTGCGGATTAGCCGCTGCTGCAGAAGCTTATTTGGAACTTCTTATGAACCGGGAGATTGGATGATATCCAGTCTCCTTTTTGCGTTACCCGGCAGGACAGCGTCATATACACTAAGGGGGAAACAGGTATGGTACAGACAGAATTAAAAAGAGAGCTGGCAAACCGGCACGTCCAGCTTATCGCTATCGGAGGTACGATTGGCACAGGTTTATTCCTGGGATCGGGCAAAGCCATTCAGCAGGCCGGGCCCTCCATCATGCTCACGTATCTGATCGTGGGGCTGGCGGTATTCTTCGTGATGCGTGCGCTCGGGGAGCTGCTGCTCTCGAAGGCGGGGTATCAGTCTTTTACCGATATTGCGGAAGACTACCTGGGGCCGCGCGCGGCCTTCATTACGGGCTGGACCTACTGGTTCTGCTGGATTATGACGGCGATGGCCGATGTGATTGCGGTGGGCGTCTATGTGCAGTACTGGTTCGATATTCCGCAGTGGGTACCGGCCGTGATCTGCCTGATCATTCTGCTCGGACTCAATCTGCTCACGGTCAAAAGCTTCGGCGAACTCGAATTCTGGTTTGCTCTGATCAAGGTGGTTACGATTCTGGCTCTGATTGGCCTGGGGATTGTCCTGCTTGTGACCCAGTTCAAGACAGATGCAGGCTCAGTGTCGGTCAGCAATCTCTGGGAGCACGGGGGCGTGTTCCCGAACGGGGTGAAGGGCTTCCTGTTCTCTTTTCAGATGGTGGTATTCGCCTATGTCGGCGTGGAGCTGGTGGGGGTATCGGCAGCGGAGACGGCTAATCCGGAGAAAAACATCCCGTCCGCGATCAACAAAATTCCGCTGCGGATTCTCTTCTTCTATGTCGGCGCGCTCTTCGTGCTGCTGTGCATTAATCCCTGGACCCAGCTTAGCGCAGCTGAAAGTCCGTTCGTGCGCACCTTCAGTCTGGTCGGGATTCCGGTTGCTGCGGGGATTATCAATTTCGTGGTCTTAACCTCGGCAGCCTCCGCCTGCAACAGCGGGATGTTCTCGACCAGCCGGATTCTCTACAATCTGAGCAGACGGAATCAGGCCTCGCCTCAGCTTGGCAAGCTGAACCGGAATCATGTGCCTGCGAATTCCTTATTCCTCTCCACGCTGGTGATCTCTGCCGGGGCACTGCTCAGCAAGCTTATTCCGGGTCAGGCCTTCGGCATCGTGACTACGATCAGCGCCATTTGCTTCATCTGGGTCTGGGGCGTTGTGCTGGTCTGCCATATCAAGTATAAAAGGAACCGCCCGGACTTACATGCCGCTTCCAAATTTAAAGCGCCGTTCACCCCGGTAATTAACTATGCCGTCCTGACGCTGTTCGCCGCCATTCTTGTGATCATGCTCTTTGCTGCCGAGACCCGTCCGGCGCTGCTGTTCACCCCGCTCTGGTTCATCCTGCTGTTCGTTCTGTATTCCATTAGAAGCCGTAAGGAGAAAAGTGATCAGGAAATCAGTATAATCAATACATAAACTGATTTCAGGATGAAGAGGGTGCAGCCGCCGCATGAACAAGACAGACCGCATGTTAGCTATCGTACTGGAGCTGCAGCGCAAAGGGGTCGTACGGGCAGAGGATCTGGCGTCCGTCTTCGAGACTAGCGTAAGAACCATCTACCGCGATATCCAGGCGCTTAGTGAAGCCGGAGTGCCGGTGGTAGGCGCTACGGGTCAGGGATATTCACTGGTAAAAGGGTATTTCCTGCCTCCGGTCAGCTTCACCGCCGAGGAGGCAGTGACCCTGCTGATCGGGACGGATTTCGTGGAGCAGCGGTTCGACACTCAGTATGGTAACCAGGCCTCCGCAGCAGGGAGGAAGATTGAAGCGGTTCTGCCGGAGGATGTCAAGGAGAATGCCGCCCGGCTCCGCCAGAGCATCCTGCTGCTGAATACCAGTAAAGATAAGCTGCAAGGACAGGAGAAGGAGTACATGGAGCAGATCCGACGCGCGATTCTGGAGCAGCGGAAGATCGGCTTTGGGTATACAAAGGGCAGACAGGAAGCTGACGGAAGTCACCGCAGTGTCCGAACCGCCTCGCCGTATGGACTTGTCTTGAACAGAGGCGCATGGACCCTGGTGGCCTGGTGCGGACTGCGGCAGGAGATCCGTCATTTCCGCTTATCCAGAATGAGTGAGCTTACCATTCTGGATGACCGGTTCGAAGCGCCTGCGGATTTCGATCTGCACGAGTACCAGCCGGAGGATGACCGCCATGTACGTGTGTGCATTTTGGTTCAGCCGGAGATCGCGGGCAAGGCGGCTGAATCGGGTAACTTTTATCTGGAGGCAGTGGAGGACCGGGCAGATGGCAGGCATATGATCTTCCGTGTGCGCCAGCCCGAGGACCTGCTGCAATGGGTGCTTGGCTGGGGAGCGGGGGCGGTTGTCCTGGAGCCGGAAGCGTTGCGGAGGCTTGTGCGGGAGGAAGCGGCGAGAATGCTGGAACGCTACTGACATAACGTTGTCAGGAGAGGTTGTGTATATTCAGAACAGACCTTAAGAATAAAGGAGCTGCCTGAATATTATGAATATGAATATGAATAAGAATATGAAGACAACAGAAGCCTTACAGCAGTTTGAGAAGACTGCCCATCACTATCTTATGGAATTAGATATCTTCAGTATGGAGCAGCTGCTGCGGCAGCCTGCCGAGGGAGAGTGGTCTCTCGGGCAGATGGTCCAGCATTTGATACAATCGGCGCTGTACATGCAGCTCCGTAATATCGATCAGTGTCTGGCCGGGAACGGGGAAGCGGCGGGGAATGAAGCAGAGATGACCCCGGAGGGTAAAGCGATTTTTGCCGGGGGCAGCTTCCCGCCTGTACGCGTTCATGTTCCGCCGTCACCGCAGTACACGCCGGTACAGCCGGAGAGCAAGGAGCAGTTGATCCAGGGTCTGCACACCGTGATGGACCGTATGCGGGAGACCCTGCCGAAGCTTGCGCAGGCACCTGAGCACAGCACTGTCCCTCATCCCCGCTTCGGCCCCTTGACTGCAGCAGAATGGTATCTGCTGATCGAGATGCACTACCGCCACCACTTGCTTCAACTGGACCGGTTGAAGGATGCAATAGGGGCAGGAGTACAATAGAGTTAAGCCGCAATGAGCGAAGGAAAGCCGAAGCCTGTCAGCAATAGACTGACGGGTTCCGGCTTTTTTGGTTGAAAAACCGCCCACACTTGGCACGTTGAGAGTGCGCGGGCCCAATGTGGTCGAAAAACCGCCCACACTGGTCACGCCGATGGCGCGCGGGTCAAATGTGGTCGAAAAACCGACCACAATGGTCACGCCGATGGCGCGCGGACCAGATGTGGTCGAAAAACCGACCACACTGGTCACTTCGAGGGCGCGCAGACCAAATGTGGTCGAAAAACCGACCACACTGGTCACTTCGAGGGCGCGCAGACCAAATGTGGTCGAAAAACCGACCACAATGGTCGCGCCGATGGCGCGTGGGCCAAATGTGGTCGAAAAACCGACCACACTGGTCACTTCGAGGGCGCGCGAGCCAGATGTGGTCGAAAAACCGCCCACAATGGTCACGCCTGCAGGTAGGCGAAGAAAATGTGGGTGCTGCTTGAAGCACCCGCTTCCTTCACCCGTCAGGCTGATGCTGTGCTTATAAATCAATTTTTAATTATTCATTTTTGAATAAAGGAGGTTTGTCGCAAAATGTCGAACTTAACTCAAGATTTCACTGTACCGTGAAGCTACCTGAAATAGAAGGAGAACCGCATCTATGAAAAACATCGTCCGCTCCCTTGAAGAACTAATGAATCTGGCACCCATTCTGAAAGCTGCTTTTCCTTACGATATCTCAATTGCCATCTGCGACACAGAGAAGTTCCTTGCCTATTACCCCGGTGATTCCATTGATCTGGGCATCCGGGCAGGGCAGATCATTCAGGCAGATGAGCCTCTGTATCATGCGCTGAAGCAGGATGAATACTCGGTGGCTAATGTCCCCAGGGAATATTACGGGTATGAATTTGTGGGTACGGTTCTGCCGGTACATGGGGAGGATGAGGAGGTCTGTGGGGCGGTATGCATTCAGGTACGCAGGCAGACGGAGCTGCGGGAGATCGCGGACCGGATGGCGCTGTCCCTGAATCAGGCCAATGCGCGGATTAGCCAGGTCGCGGACGGCTCAGGCCTGCTTGCCGATTATTCGCAGAAGCTGCTGATTCAATCGGATGCAACGGCTTATAGTGTCCGTAAAAGCAGTGAGGTTCTGGCGGTGCTGAGGAAGGTGGCTGACCAGACGAACCTGCTTGGCATTAACGCGGCGATTGAAGCCGCCCATGCCGGGGAGCGGGGCCGGGGCTTCGACGTTGTGGCTAAGGAGATCCGCAGATTCTCGAAGGAAACCGAGCAATCGGCGCAGCGGATCAGGGACACCCTGAGTGAGATTCAGTCGGCCATGCAAGGGATCAGTCAAGCCATAGGCCAGATTGCGTCCGTCGGGCAGGAGCAGGCGGCTTCCACGCATGAGATCTCCAGCTTCATTGAGGAGATCCGGGCAATGTCTGAGCAGTTGAACGAGTTCGCGCAGAAGCTGTAAGGCTTGAGCGGAGAGGAAGCTGCCTGCATCGGTCCGCGAATTTTACAGATGGGCGATCAATGTGGCCGCCAGCGCCAGAAAGGCCGGGAGGCCTTGCATCAGTAGGATGGATCGCTTGGAGGTAAGTCCGCCGTAGATGGCCGCAACCGCCACACAGATCAGGAAGAACAATTGCAGCTGGTACCCGAAGTCCGCGCTTGGATGCAGCAGCCCCCAGATTAGACCGGCTGCGAGGAAGCCGTTATATAAGCCCTGATTGGCTGCCAGCGATTTCGTCTCCTGTGCGAAGGCGGGGGTCAATCCGAACGCCTTCTGTGCTCTCGGGGTGGTCCACAGGAACATCTCCAGTACAAGTATGTACACATGCTCTAGTGCTACTAAGGCAACAAGAATTAAACTTACAGTCATCATAAGAAGTCCCTCTTTTCAAGTGATAGGAATTTAAGTAATGTGAATCTGAGTGTTAGTGTTTCATTGATTTATATTGCGCAAAATATAATTTTACAAACCTAAATATAACCAAATACTTGCCTTTTGTCAATTTATTGCATCCATATTGTAAGGGAGGAAGGAAATGTACATCAGAACACTGACCCCCTCAGACGCCGAAGGCTACCGGGCGCTTCGTTTGCAGTCGCTGCAGCAGCACCCGGAAGCTTTCCTTAGCTCTTATGAATCGGAAGCGAAGCTGTCTATCGAGACTACCCGGATTAGGCTGGATTCCTCCGATGAGCATTTCACCCTGGGCGCCTTCTTGGAGGGGGAACAGAGGCTGGCGGGAATGGCAACCTTGTTCCGGGAGAGCAGGCCCAAGATTCAGCACAAAGCTAATGTCTATGCAGTATATGTAGATCCGGCTGCCCGCAAACATGGCGTGGGCCGCGCGCTGATGCTGGAGCTGATTGCGCGGGCGAAGGGCGCGCCGGGGCTGGAGCAGCTTACGCTGACCGTAACCTCCAGTAATCTGTCTGCCAAAAGGCTCTACGAATCCCTTGGATTCGTCTGCTACGGCACAGAGCCAAGGGCGATGAAGCTTGACGGCGAGTATCTGGACGAGGATCTGATGGTGCTGCTGCTGTAAAACACAGCACAAACCCCTCCCGCATGTTTGCAGAAGGGGTAAGATAAATCGCATATGTTGCTTACTTCGCAGACTTTCCGCTCAGGATGGCCTTCACCTGGCTAATCATTGCCGCTGCGTCAGCGCTGGTGACGCCGTCCTGGGGACGGAAGCTTCCGTCTTGATCCAGCTTCACGATCTTGAGGGCAAGCGCGGTCTGAATGGCTCCCGAGCTCTGGATATTGATCTTGTCATTATCCTTGATCTCCACCGGGATCAGCTTGATCATCGGCAGTTGGCCGCTGGTCTGGAGCGTGTTGATGAGCAGATACGTGAAAGATTCGCGGGTTACGCTCATGTTCGGATCAATCTTGATCTGCAGATTCGCCTCAGGTCCGGCAGCGTCCTTGATGAACTGGACGGCCTCGGTTGCGGTGATTGTCTTGCTTACAGCACCGGGTGCCGGATGGGCCTTCAGATAATTCACGGCATTTCCGGCGATGGAAGCAGCCTCAGGACGGGTAATTGCCGCCTTCGGATTGAAGTTCCCGTCGGCATCCAGCTCCACGAAGCCAAGGGCAAGGGCGGTCTGGATAGCTCCCGAGTTCAGGATGTCGATCTGATCACCGTCCTTCACGTCTTCTGGAATGACATTAATCATCGGCAGTTGACCGCTGGTCTGTAAGGTATGGATTAACAGATACGTGAAGGCTTCACGTGACATGCTGGCCGCCGGAGCAATCTTGATCTGCAGGCCGGCTTCAGGACCGACTGCTTCTTTAATAACCTGCACAGCTTGTTCTGCGGTCAGGACCTCATCCGCAGCAACAGGTGCCGGATGTGCCTTCAGATAAGCGAGTGCATTACTGATGGCTACAGCCGCTTCCGCACGGGTGATCTCCTGTTTCGGGTTAAGCTTACCGCTGGTATCCAGCTTCAGGACACCGTAATTCAGCGCACGCTGCAGGGCACCGGAGTATTCTACCTTCACCTGATCCTGATCGGCGTACTCTACCGCCACCGGCTTAATCAGCGGCAGGCGGTTCGTGTTCTCCATCGCATCAATGAGCTGGTAGGTGAATTCTTCGCGGTTCAGCTTCTCACCAGGCTTCAGATCGGCAGGCAGGTCCAAGCCGTGCACACCGGCAATAATCAGCGCCTGCGCATACCAGGCGGAGTCACTCGCGTTCTTGAAATAGTCGGTGGCATGCGGCTCCTTCACGAACCGGATCGTATCCAGATTCAGATCAAGCGCGCTCACGATCATCTGCACCCCCTGGGCTGCTGTGATGCTGAGGTTCGGGCCGAACAGATCCGCGCTGATGCCTTTAATCAGGCCGCTGTTCTGAAGCGCGATAATCTTGTCTTTATCCTGCACGTTATGGATATCCTTGAAGGCTGCGGCCGAGGCGAATTGTTGTCCGGTGAAGCTGAGCGCCAGAGCGGCGGCTGCGGATAGGGTTATCATCTTGAATGTATTCTTCATGTCCAGTCACCTCGTAAGAGTAGTTTGTGGTTTATTTGTGATCATAGACGGCGGCTTAGTCAAAAAGGTTCCAGCAAAAATAAAATAATCAAAATTATAAATAAACGCAAAAAAAGCACTGCCTATGCGGCTAGTGCTCATGATACAAGGATAATATCCAATTATACCTCCACCGCAACAATCTGATTCCGGCCCTGATGCTTGGCGGCGTACAGGGCTTTGTCGGCAGACTTGAACAGGTCGTTCAAGTAGGTGTTCGCCTCGATGGCAGGCGGGATCTTGAATTCAGCGATGCTGAGCAGTCCCATGCTGATGGTGATGGACACAGGCTCATCGATATAATCGATGTGGATGGTATTGTGCTCAACCTCGGATTTCAGCTGCTTGGCCAGACGGCGCGCCTCGGCTCCATTCGTATCCGGCAAATAGATAATGAATTCCTCTCCGCCGTAGCGGGCCAGAATATCGGAGGGCCGCAGGCTGCGCTGCAGCAGCTCCACTGTGTTACACAGGACCATATCTCCGGCCAGATGGCCGTGCTGGTCGTTGATTTTTTTGAAAAAATCGATGTCGATCAGTATAATAGTCGAAGGTGTCCGGGTGTCGCTGACCCGCAGCGCCTCCTGCTCCAATTGCTGCATCAGATAATGCCTGTTGTAGCAGCCGGTCAGGCTGTCGGTGATCGCCAGCTTCCTCAGCTTGCCGTTCGTCTGGAACAGCTCCTCCTGTACCTTCACCAGCGAGTCGTTGCGTTCCTTCAGGATGGCATTCTGCTGGTTCGTCTCATCGATGAGACGCCGGATCTCGGTAACATTCTGGAAGGTGACAATCCGTCCGACCCGGCTGCCGCTCACCATAATGGGTGCTGCATGAATACTGACAACCATTTGGATAAGGGGATGCAGAATTTCCAGCTCGGCCGTCTCCAGCGGATGCTCATGGTATTTCTCAAGGAAGGACTCGATCTTCATGGCAGGTTCATCTGGCAGATAGCTGCTCATGTTGAACGCCGCACCCGTCACAAGAGGGATATAGGGATGCAAGGCATGATTGATCTCTACCACTTGCTCCTGGTCATCCAGCACGAGAATTCCGTATTCCATGGTATTGATAATATCCTGATGGGCGATAGTTACGATATCGAATACTTTGTCCTGGTGGATCGTAATCACAAAGAATGTAGCCGACACCACGATACCCAGCGAAGTGAAGCCCGGAATTACCGGCAGATAGTCATCCAGAATGACATTGAGAAGCACATCGATCATAAGGAAGACGCATAGGGCTGTAATGCCTTTGAGCATATACATAACCTGATTCTTGACCCGTGCAGCCTGATTAGAGGTCAGAGCCACGTAGATGACATACATGGACACGAGGGCGTTAATGACAAGAAAGGTCATGCTGATCCAGAAAATAGGTCCGTAGATGCGCTCCACATACCCTCCGTTCACCGGACGGACGAACCATCCATAAGGATTGAGCACCACTCCAAGGGAGGTCAGTACTGCAGGGATCACCAGCGCGGACACTATTTTTCTGTTAAGGAACTGGGATTGTCCCGCGAGCAGAATCGTGAAGAAGATCCAGCCCAGGCCCAGCAGGGAAGCATCCACGAAGGCAAGCTTCACATAAAAGAGCTGATAGAGAGGATCATCCACAGTTCTTATGGCAAACTGGCAGTAGGGCCAGATCAGCATGGAGAAATGGAACCCTAAATAGACCTTGTGCAGCTTGGTAATGGTGACCGTAGCCACGATATAGATGAGCAGCAGGAACAGAAGGAAGCACATAATCAGGTCAATCCAAGAGGCTAAGGCCAATATGTTACACCTTCTTGATTTTAATAGTATTTATAGATTTTTGTGGGTCTTAGGTCTTATATATTGTTTTTAATATATAATTAGCGTGTGCAGATTACAAGATTTTTAGATAAATCTATCGGGAAATATTGGATTGGGAGGGGATCTCATGAAATCTATTAGCGTGCAGAGTCTTGTAGAGAAATTCCATCTGGAGGTGCTCGCCGGAGCGGGCCGGATGGACCGGAACATCACCCGTCCAAGGACGCACAGACCGGGTCTGGAGTTTGTCGGTTATTTTGATTTTTTTCCGATGGAGCGGGTGCAGGTCCTTGGACGTAAAGAGATCAACTACCTGTTAACGCTGAGTGTAGAGGAGCGTATGCTGCATATCGGCAACATCGTCAAATACCATCCGCCCTGCTTCATCGTGACCAGCGGCCAGCAGGAGATTCCTTACCTGAAGTTGTTCTGTGACCAGGAAGGCATTCCGCTGCTGCGGACGCCGGAGGTGACCACCGAGTTCATCGCCAAGCTGGACAGCTTCCTGGTGAAGACGCTGGCGCCCGAACTGTCTATACACGGGGTATGCGTTAACGTATCGGGAATAGGGATTCTGCTGCGGGGCAAGTCGGGGATCGGCAAGAGCGAGACGGCGCATACACTGATCCGCAGGGGCCACCGCTTCGTGGCTGATGATATTGTGGTGCTGAAGAAGCTGGGTCCGGCGACTCTCCTCGGGACCCATAATGAGACCACACGTGAATTCCTGGCGCTGCGCAGCATCGGCCTGATCAACGTCGTACGGCAGTATGGGCGGCGGGCGTTCCAGGATGAGACGCGGATCGTGCTCGATATCGAGCTTGCCCCCTGGCAGGAGAATTCGCTCAACAATGAGCTGGAGCTGGTGCCCCAGTTCACCGAATATCTCGGGGTGCAAATCCCGCATATCGAGGTCCAGCTTCAGCCGGGCCGCGATGTAGCCGGTCTGATTGAAGCGGCTGCGAACAACTGGTATCTCAAGCAGCTGGGCTACAGCGCGGTGGAAGAATTCATGCAGCGGATTGAGGACGGGATGCAGTCTTAAAGGACGACAGGGAATGAAGGTCCACACTCCTGGGCAACTTAGGGGAAAGACAGCAAGGGAGTGTGTCCTTAAATGGCGAGAAGAAGCAGAAAATATGCTGTACCAGGTTCCGCCCAGGGAATGCAGACGTTCAAAGCGGAGGTTATGAGGCAGGAAGGATATCACGTAGATCCGAATCACCCGGACGATGTGAAATACGAGGTGGCGAAGGAACTGGGCATTCCGCTGCAGGCCGGAAACAACGGCAAGCTGACGACTGAGTCGGCGGGACAGATTGGCGGCCGCATCGGAGGCTCGATGGTTCGCGAGATGGTGCGTCTGGCACAGGAGCAGTTGGCGGGTAAGCAGAAGTCATAGATGCGATATAAGATATGTGTGCCCGCGTGCAAAAGATCCCCTTTCTTAATCAGAAAGAGGATCTTTTTTGGCATGTGCTGACTGTAGTTAAAGCTGCAATTACGGTTCAAGGTACAGGCTGCCGCTGTAATATTTATACTCTGAATTAATCTTAAATCCGGCACGGAGATAGAGATTCAGCGCCCGGACATTCCCGGTGACAACACTTAGGCGAATAACCGGGTAGGGCTTTTGCGACAGGATACCGACGGTCTGTCTTAGTACCTTTTCGCCAGCCCCCTTCCCCTGATGGGAAGGCAGGATACAGAAATTATGAATAAAAGCCGTATCCTCATTGATATAGTTGACCCGGATCAGGCCGATTCGTTCACTCCCTGTCCAAGCGATATACGTTATCCGCTCTGGCTCATCTGTCTGTGTGAAGTACTTGCGCGTATCGTCTTCCGGTTCTCCGAAGGCCTGGGAGGAGCAGGAGACCATGAATTCGAAATCCTCAGGCACAGCGGGAAGCAGGATTAGCTCTGAAGGAAGCGGGCTGGCGGAATTCATACCGGCGTAGGACATAGCGTATTCTGACCGGTCAAAATCCCCGCCCAGGGCCTGCGCCGCCAATAGTCCTGTCTGCGAGCTGGCGGGAATTTTGTAGCTGAGCCGGTGTACGCCAAGAGGCTCAATGTCTGCTCTGGCACGTTTCACAAGGCTGCGGAACACACCTTGCCGGCGGTAATCCGGATGGACCATGGCATTGATCTGCGCATAATCACTGTCCGCAGAGAACCAGCTAAGCAGGCCAATGAGCTGATCTTCGCGGTAGCAGAGCAGGGCATGGTCGCCGTCTTCCTTGACGAGATGCTCCAGGTCTGAGCTTAATTGGATAGAATCGGCCTGGCTGCACTGCTGCTCCAACGCTTTAATGTCCGCTGCCTGCTGCTTGGAATGGTAGGTCATTGGTATAATGTTATTCAATTGGAGAAGCCGCTGGAACTCCGCAACATTCTCCAGAATGCCGTCCGGCGCAAGATCATAAGCCTGACTTTGGAAGGTGGGTAGCCAGCGGACAGCGTAGGTCTTCATTCCGGCAGCCTTGCCTGCGAGAATATCCGCATTGCTGTCCCCTACGAATATGGCCTGGGATGGTTCAATGCCCAGTGTTCGCAATGCCGAATGTATACCTTCGGGATCAGGTTTTGGCTTTGCCACATCATCGCCGGTAATCGAGATATCGAAGAAACGCTCCAGATCCAGCGCTCCGGCCGATATGTGATAGGCCCGTCTGCTTTTACCGGTAATGACTCCAAGCTTCATTCCCTGAGCCTTCAAGGCTTGAAGTAATCCAAGGATGTGCTCATTATTCTGGAATTCTTCGAAATGCCCCTGCTTATATATTGAATAATAATCCTCTATTGCTTGTGGAACCGAAGCCGGATCTGTGAAATTTCCGCCGATGATGCCTTCCTCGGTGGGACCGAACATCGCGACAAGCTCATCGCGGGTGACCTCTCTCTGGTCGTATTGCTTAAATACAGCCTGGAAGGCACGAAAGGATAACGGCAGGGTGTCTGCCAGAGTTCCATCGAAATCAAACAGCACAGCTTGAATGGACATAAAGACAGGGCCTCCTTTCGATTGGGTTCATGCGGGTGGGACGGTACCCCAGCATTATTATGAAGTAGGCGTGCCCTGAAGCAGGCTGTTTCTGTAATTCATGAGCGGGGCCAGCCAGACCATGCCGGTTCCCCGGTACACATTGACCAGGCCTTCGCCTGAGGCGGCGGAGCCCAGACGGGTCTTACCTGACTTCTCGACCGTGAAGTCCAGAGAGTTGGACCACATGAGAGCGAAGTTCCCGTCCACCTTCAGCACATCATTCTGCAGCTCGACCACGACAGCTTCCTCGGAAGGAATGGGGGCTTCGAGGGCAAGAATCCCTTTGCCGCGCGCGCTAAGGTTGAACAGCCCTTCACCGCCGAGGACGGCAGAGGAAATGTTTTTGCGTGCCGCAACGGAGATGTCGAGCGTAGTCTCACAAGCCAGGAACATGCCGTCATCGATTACGATATGGTCGTTGTCCACATCAATCAGCCAGAGGTATTTGTAGGTGGTCTCCAGCAGGATGGTTCCGGTTCCCTTGTAGAGCGGTTTGACGGCACTGGTTCCGGTTGCCGCCCCAGACAGCATATTACGCATTAGTCCTCCTACGCCTTTGATGCCGGAGGTCATCTCGATATTGCCAATCATATACTGCATGGCTCCGGCGCTCAGCATCACCTCATTGTTATTCAGCTCAATCATCAGCTGCTTGTTGCGCATATTGCTCTTACTCATGAAGAAGTTGGTCTCTGCTTCATACCGGGTAGTGGTGCTGAGATCCTCTTTGTATTCGATGATGCTGAAGCCGCCTAGCTGCTCTTTAATGATTACGTTGGAATTGTCCTTCAGATTATTAATGGTAAAAGCCATCGATACCCGCTCCTTCGGTTGCTGTAGTTATGCAATGCTGTGCATCAAGCCTTCAAAGCATACGTATTCGACACTTCTCGCGGGGTTCCTTGAATTCCGGGAGAAAAAACGCATACAATAATCCTTTACTTCTAATATCAGGTTAGCGTAATGTTCTAAGTATAGTGCTCAGAATACAAACGTATCTCTTGACACCAGCATTAGAACCGAAAGGAAGTTAGCCTTGTTTGAGACGCTGCTGCTCAATTTTTTGTTTATGCTGTTTCCGGTGCTGATATTTCTGATTTTCTTCGAGAACAGGCCCCACGCCTACAATCATAAGATTCTTGTACTGCTCATCGCCGCCACCATGATCCTGTGTATCGCCAAGCCGATCCGGCTGGAGACCGGGTTCATCTTTGACTTGCGGTATGTTCCGTTTGTGATTGCGGCCTTGTATGGAGGGTACAAACATACCCTGCCCTTATATGTGATTCTGAATGTGTACCGTTTCTACATAGGCGGTGAGGGAACCGTCCAATCTTTACTTTTTTCGACAGCAGTCCTCATTCTGGTTCCTTCCATAAGCGCCAGATTTCTCCGTTCTAAGCCCAAGGGACGGATCTTGTGGGCTACCTCTATCGCGGTCCTGACGATGGGCTGTTATCTGATCATTCTGGGCCAGATCATGAATAAGCTGGATACCCAGTTCTGGACGCTTGCCTTCTATGCCTTAACTACGCACGCGGTGGTCATGGCGATCCTAATGATCCTGCTGGAGCAGATCCTGGCGAATCTCAGGAACCGTGAGCGGATTATGCAGTCGGAGCGGCTGAATGTGGTCAGTGAGCTGGCGGCCAGTGTCTCCCATGAGATGCGCAATCCGTTAACCGTGACCAGCGGCTTCCTGCAGCTGCTGAATCTCTCCAAGAACCTCTCCCCGGAGGAGAAGGGGTATGTTGAGCTGTCACTGCTGGAGCTGAACCGGGCGGAGAAGATTATCAGCGATTATCTGTCTTTTGCCAAGCCGCAGTCGGAGAGCCGGGTCTACTCCAACCTGAAGGCTGAATGTGAGTACACCAAGAATGTGATCCTGCCGTATGCCACGATCCACAAGGTTGCGGTTGAATTCAGCTTCAACAACCCGCTTAGCACCCATTATGACAGTAATGAGATGCAGCAATGCCTGATTAATCTGTACAAGAATGCGATTGAAGCGATGGATGGGGTGGAGGATGCGGTCCTGTCTATTGCTGTCTTCGCGAGCGGACAGAGTATTATCATTACCATCCGCGACACCGGTGTCGGAATGACCAAGGATGAGATCTCGCGCCTGGGCAAGCCGTATTACTCCACCAAGGCAGACGGGACAGGGCTCGGAATGGTCATGGCCTATAACACGATTAACAAGCTCAAGGGCCGTATTGAGGTTACCAGCGAGAAGGGCAAGGGAACTGTCTTCCGGATCATTATCCCGGCCTAGCGCACGGCAACAGTGGGAAACTTGGTGTGAAAATGATAAAGTATCTCTAAGAGAACTTGGAACTATTAACCGGGAGGCTATGGGTAATGAGAGAAGAATTAATCGCGCAATTGAACGCTTGGCATGAGGCGGACGAATATGAAGAAATCGTATCCCGCATCAAAGAGGTGCCGACACCGCTGATCGATGAAGAGCTGGCGGTACATCTGGGCCGGGCGCTCAACAATCTGGGCCGCTACCGGGAAGCGCTTAAATGGTTCAACAAAGCGGCAGATCAGGGTAAAAAAGACCCGCTGTGGCATTTCCGCGTCGGCTACGCCCACTATTATCTGGACGAGTACGATCAGGCGATCAAAGCGTTCAAGAAGGCGAACAAGCTGGACCCTGAGGATCAGGATACCCTCGAATTCCTGGAATGGAGCCGCAGTGAGAAGGCGGCGCTGGCCGCTGCGGACGAGGAGAGCGAGGATGCAGAAGAAGCTGCCGAAGCGGATTCCGCTTCAGATGCCAGTTCCGATGCGGATTCGGATGCGGCAAAAGAAACGAAGCACTAGGGCTTGACGGCCGGTCTGGCCGAGGCATACAATGAAAGTCAATCTTATCAAAGAGGTGAAATGGATGCCATTCCGTACCGTCGCAAGGAACTAGTTATCGGGCTGGGTAGAACGCGTACCAGCCACCAAGGGGGAGGTCTGTCCTCTTGGTCACAGTTAACTGGATTCTTGAACGGTGCCTGGAAGGTCATTCTTTGTGAGCCGGGACACTGAGTTATTCCGCTTGAAGACTACACTGCTGAGGCAGGAGTATTTGGCGCGGAGTGGCGAGGAGAGTTCCCGGCTTTTTTGCCATACTCTTATGAATAAGATTGGAGATTGTGATCATGTTAAAAAAATGTCTTGTCCACCTCAGAGGGTGGGCCGCTCTGTATATAGGTCTCGGCTTCGCCATTCAGCTCTTAAGCAGCCTGGGTATTGTTGTCTTTCAGCGGATTCTGGATCAGGCGGTGGCGGGAACGGGCTTCCGTGAAATCCTCTACGGGGTTGTCTTCTACGGGATGCTGCTCGGCCTGAATGTCCTGCTGAATTATGCGGATGAATATCCCAGCGCCTATCTATCGAACAGCATCACAGAAAGACTGAAGATTATGGCCTTGTCCAAAATCTCCAGAATGGATTATTCCGCCTATCAGAACATGGGCACAGGCCAGATGATCAAGGTGATTGAGAACGGCGCGGCGGCCGGGAACAGCATTCTGTTTTCTTTTATCCTGAAGACGCTGCATGAGCTGCTGCCCACCATTCTCTTCAGCCTGCTCTTCATCAGCTACTATGACCTCAGGATCATGCTGGTAATTGCGGGCGGGTACGTGGTCATCTTCCTGTTAACGAATGTTCTGCTGAAAGTTCTCTACCGGATCAAGGAATCGGTGCTTATACAGCAGGAGGCCATGTCCCGGTACGGGGTCCGCGGCTTCATGGAGCTGGTCGTCTTCCGCACCAACAAGAAGTACGCGCAGGAGATCGGCAGACTGAACAAGGCGGCACAGCAGATTATCAGGCAGAGCGCGGAGCTGCAGATGATTCATGAATCCTTCTTCGCCTTATTCGAATTATTCATTACGGTCATTAAGGTGATTGTGCTGTTGTACGGCGTGAAGAATGTGGTCTCCGGGCAGGCTTCTGTCGGGGTCATGGTCGCGCTGTTCATGTTCATTGAGAAAATCTATACGCCAATCGCCATCTTCAACGTATTATTCGTCGGCTATAAGCTGAACAGGGTGACCTATCAGCGGTTCGAGGCATTCCTGAATGCCCCCGAGGACCGGAATCTGGAGCAGGGCAAGGCGCTTGCGCTGCTACAGGGCAGCATCGAATTCAAGGAGGTATCGTTCAGCTATGGAGAGGTGCAGGTGCTGGACCGGCTGTCTTTCTCAGTCGCGCCCGGAACCTCAGTTGCCCTGGTGGGCTTAAGCGGCAGCGGGAAGTCAACAGTCATTAAGCTGATTACGGGCCTGCTCAAAAAAAGCGGCGGACAGCTGCTGGTAGACGGCACGGATATTGATGAGCTGAGTCTGGACAGCTACTATGATCACATCTCATATCTGTCGCAGGACAGTCCGATCTTCGACACCACTATCCGGGGCAACATGGTGTTTGAGCAGCAGGTCCCGGATGAGGAGCTGTATGCAGTGCTGGACAAGGTTCATCTGAAGGAGAAGGTACTGGAGCTGCCGGAGAAGCTGGAGACGCGGGTTGGGGAGCGCGGGCTGAAGCTGTCGGGCGGGGAGCGGCAGCGGCTGGCTTTTGCCCGGGCGATCCTGCAAAAGCGGAATCTGATCATCCTTGATGAGCCGGTATCGGCCCTGGATAATATTACGGAGCGCAGTCTGATGGAGACGGTGTTCGCGGAGTTCAGGCATAAGACGGTCATTATTATCGCGCATCGGCTGAATTTCATCAGCGGCGTGGACCAGATTCTGGTCATGGAGCAAGGCAGGCTGGCGGGGGAAGGGGATTTCGATTCCCTGATCCGGGACTGCCCGTCCTTCCGTACGCTGTGGAATAACGGCAGGGGGCAAACGGATTAAACTATCTTTTACCTTGTGGACGATCCTGTGCCTGAACTATGCTGGGGGCAGATAGAACTTGAAGGTGAGGGTATGCGTATTATGAATCCGGTACTGTCCAGGATGAGGCTCGAAACGGAGCGGTTAATCATCCGTCCCTATATGGAAAGTGATCTTATGGCTTCGTTCGAGCTGATGCAGAACCCGGAGGTGCTGGCCTTCATGCATATGGAGGTCATGTCCATGCATGAGTATGAGGGGATGTTCCGCTGGCTGATGTTCAGCTATCATACGCCGTTCGAGCTGCCGTTCAAATATTCGTTCGCCGTCTGCGATAAGGCCACCGGCCGGCTGATCGGCTGGTGCGGGACCGGCGTGCTGGAGTTCATGGCGCCGGATGCGGAGCTGTATTATCTGATCGGGCGCGAACACTGGGGCCGGGGTTATGCTACCGAAGCTGCTGCGGCGATGGCGGACTACACCTTCGGTGTGATCGGACTGGAGCAGTTATATGCCAAGGCAGATCCGCGCAACACCGCGTCGCTCGGGGTGCTCCGGAAGCTGGGCTTCCGGGTGGAGCAGGAGCTGGCCGGATTGACCGGCGATTATGAGGATTGCAATGGGGAGCTGCTGCATGTGCTGAGGAAGGAGTGGTTTGTGGAGCGGTTTAAAGGTGACTTGGAGTAACTGGAACAAATTTAGCTGGAACAAATAACGGGTGCCGTCCCTGAGGGGGATAGCACCCGTTTATGCGTGATGGATGCAGCTGTATAGAATGCAGTAGTTTTGATTAATCGGCGGAATCTGGCACGTTCGAATTGAACATTCAGAGATAGTTGTATTCCGTGCATTTAAAAACCCTGATAAGGATGGTTTTCCTCTTCTAACTGTAGTTTGTACAACTAAATCTGCTCGAATGGGGGAGATCCGGGTAAATTGGGCGATTTAGTTGTAGGAAATACAGCTAACTGTACATTTGGCGGTACATCTGATGATTTAGCTGTACGAATTACAATTAAAGCATACCGTTTGCCCCTAATCAGGGTATGGCATACGCTTAGCAAGCGGTTGGTTAAAGTAGCTATCACAAATGTTACTCTGGTGCTCTACTATGCTTCTATTGGATGCAGCTAATTCGTCCGCGGATTAACTCTAACCTGTGCGCCTTTGCCGCTGGTCTGCAGGCCGGAGGCCTTGGTTCCGGCTTCCTTCAGATCGGCCACGAGCCGCTCCAGCACTGCCTTCGCAGCGGCGGCCTCCTTGGCGCCGGAGGACTTTACAACGAGCTGCACCGGTTTGCCGGAGCGCAGATGCTTGTCCGCCTGACGCAGCTTCGTGTCGTAGTCATGCTCTTCAATATGGGCGGTGAAGCGCAGCTCCTTCACCTTCTCCCGGGTGCTTCCGCCGCCTTGTTGCGGGCGGCTGGTATCGCTCTTGCGGGCCGCTTGCGCAGCCGCCTTGCCTTTGCCCTTGGCGACCAGGCTGCAGGGCGGCGGGCTGCTCATCAGCGAGGTGCAGACCAGGTCGGCCCCTGCGGCTCTGGCCTTGGACAGCGCCTCGCTTCTGGATACGGTGCCGAGCTTCTCGCCCTTCAGCCCGGTCAGCTCCACCTCGGCTGCCTTAATCTGTTCATTCATCAGTACGGCCACGGTAATGATCCTCCCTTTGCGGATATGATATAGCTATCATATATGGAAGCGGGCAGGGCTTCAATAACGGCTGCCGAATGCCTGCAGCTGTCAGCCCGGCAGGTTGAGACGGTTGTGCAAAGCGGTTATACTCAGTGGACGCAGGTTTTTCAGTATGGCACCACTGGTACTACTATATTGTCTGTTGAATGGGGGATGGCAATTGAATGACACAGCTGACGATAAGCAGTTAATTCTGCTTATTGCACAGAAAGACTCGAATGCCCTCGAACTGCTCTATGACCGGTATGAACGGGTCATTTATAGCTTTGCTTACCAGATCGTGAAGGATTCGATGGCTGCCGAGGAGGTTATGCAGGAGCTGTTCCTGCGCCTGTGGAAGAATGCGGGGCAGATTGACTTCGGCAAAGGCAAGCTGCTCACCTGGATGTTCGCGGTGACCCGCAATCTGGCGATCGATTATCTCCGTAAGCGGGACGCCAGGCTGCCGCGGCAATCCGCCGATTCCGGGAATCTGGAGCAGGTTCAGGACCACAGCGCGCTCACCGAGGATCTCGTTGAGCTGCAGATGGCGGGGGAACAGATCAGAGAGGCGCTGCTGGGATTAAGCCGCGACCAGCAACAGGTAATGGATATGATCTATTACCAGGGCTACACCCAGCAGGAGGTAGCACAGCTTGCGGCAATCCCGCTGGGCACGGTCAAGGGAAGAGTCCGGCTGGCGATGAAGCAGCTTCACAAATCGTTACGGCACTGGGGAAGGAGGGATCATGCGCATGAGTGAACACAATGAGGAACTCTGTGAATTGGCCGAATTATATACGCTGGGCGCATTGACGGCGGAGGAAATGCAGCAATTCGCTGCCCATGCGGCAGAATGCGCGGAATGCAGAGAGCTGGTGGGGGAATACCGGCAGGTACTAGACCATCTTCCGCTTGCATCCGAGCCGGTTGACCCGCCCTCCGGCATGAAGGAGCGCATCCTGTCACGGGTGCTGGAGTCCGGGAATGCGGGCGCACCGGCAGCCCGGCCGGAGTCCCGCCTGCTGAATATTCAGCCTGATGCAGAGCGGGCTGCGGAGCAAGAGCCAGCGAGGACTCCTCCAGCAGAGCAGGGCTTGCCCCAATTAAACATCCCGGAGCCCAAGAGAACCCGCTTCTGGGGGTACCTGAGCCTTGGACTGGCTGTGGCTGTACTGCTCCTGGTCGTCTACACCGGCCAGCTGCGCGGAAATGTGTCTGAGCTGAAGCAGCAGCTGGCCTCCGGCACCGGACCGCTCCAGGGGCTTAAGGTGAATGAGGCAGTAGCACTTAGTCCGGCGGGAGAAGGGATTACCGCCAAGGGTACAGCAACGATTGTCGCAGACCCTACCGGCACCCATCTTGTACTTCAGGCAGAAGAGCTACCCGAGCTTACCGGCACGGAGGTCTATCAGGTATGGCTGATCAAGGGGGACAAGCCGGTGAATGCGGGCACCTTCATCTCACAGGACGGAAACGGGGCACTGTATTATTCCTTTGACCCGAAGGCCTATGATACCATAGCCGTTACACTGGAGCCGGATGGTGCGGGCGTTACCCCGCGCGGGAAGATGATTCTCGCAGCGCCGATTAAGCAGGGTTAGCGGGCAAGGCAGTGCCGCGTCCAGGCGAGCGGAAATGAATAGACTTGAAGCTGAACAGCCGGGAGGATGATTCCCGGCTGTTTGTTCGAAGTTAAGAATTTCTATGCTTTGCGCAATGCTGGGCAGCCTCTTTTTTGAGCTGGGGGGTCAGCCTTCGTAGCCGGAGACCTGTTTAATCTTGTGATTTTCCGGTGAATGGGTAATAGCGAATATACTGACAAAAAGCAGTCCTTGGGAATAGGGGACAGGCTTGTTTTGCAGTGTCCAATTAGGGAGGTTAAAGGCATGAATGAGGCGTTGCTGGAACAGGTGAAGCGTTGGCATGAAGAAGATGAATATCAGCAGATTGTGGACCGTATTCTGGAGATTCCGCCGGATGCAAGAGATTATGAGTGTATCGGCCAATTAGGCAGAGCCTACAATAACCTGGGTGAATATGGGCGGGCGCTGGAGCAGCTGCTCAGCATCTCCAAGGAAGGCGGGGAGGATCCGCTGTGGCAATTCCGCATAGGGTATTCCTACTATCATCTGAAGCAGTATGAGCAGGCTATTCATGCCTTTGAACGTGCGGAGGAGCTGGAGCCGGGAGACGGGGATACCGGAAGAATGCTGGAGTGGAGCCGGGAAGGCGCCCAGCGTGAGACAAGAGAGCAGGCAAGACGCGCCGAAGCGCTGGAGGCCTTGAAGGTGAATAGAGAGGGGGGTGGTAGAGACCTTGGTGCATTCCTCGACTATTGCGCGGATTTCTGGGAGGACAGTGACTATGCCTTGAAGGAGTATGTGTCCCCGCTGCCCAGTGACGAGCTGATTGCCTCTGTGGAGCAGGAAGTGGGTTATAAGCTGCCGGCCTCTTACATCGCCATGATGAAGCAGCATAACGGCGGGATTCCCCGCAATACGTGTTTTCCGGTGAATGAACCCACTTCCTGGTCAGAAGATCATGTCGCAATTTCGGGAATTGCCGGGATCGGCCGCGACAAACTCTATTCCCTCTGCGGAGAGGTGGGCAGCCGTTTCATGATTGAGGAGTGGGGCTACCCCGATATCGGCGTGGTCTTCGGCGACTGTCCCTCCGCAGGACATGATGTCATTATGCTGGATTACCGTCACTGCGGCCCGGAAGGGGAACCCGAGGTGATTCATGTGGACCAGGAGAGCAACTATGAGATTACGTTCCTGGCCCCGGACTATGAGACTTTCATTCGCGGGCTGGTGAATGAGGAGGTCTATGATACCTCGGAGGAGGATAAGCAGGAGGATCTGCGGAAGGTAGGGTCCGCGCCATTCTCTCCGCTGCTTCAGGAGCTGTGCGACCAGGTTACCGAAATGGACGATATAGAGGGCGTTATCCGCAAGATATGTACCCGCATTGTTGAGAAGAAGGGCCATTTCTCACTTCATGTGGACGAAGAATCCACCCTGATGTATGATTTGCAGTTCTGGCTCTATACCAGCGCTTACCCGAATACGAGCCGTGACCAGTATCTTGAGATTTATTCCAAAATGATCGCGTTCGGCGGTGAATTCAGCACAGGCGGATATGCCCCGGGCTTCATCTCGGATTGGCTGGATGAGCGGATCCGGCAGGGAAGGATTGTAGAGACTGAAGGGATGCTCAGGTTCACGGATGAGGCGAAGGAACAATTGCTTGAGAAGCTGAAGGAAGCAGAAGTAGGGGGAGCTGTAGATCTGAAGCCTTTTATAATCGTGGAGCAGGATAACGGCGGCAAGTCGGTCATTCTGAGCGTTGGCAATTATAAGACAGAGGTATTCGCTGCACGGGAGGAGGAGGGCTTCGAGGGCAATGGATATGATTGGGGCTCGCTGGCAGCGGTATTCCTGGAGGAAAAGATGCCCGAGCTGGCCGGTATTATCCACTTCGACCCGGAGGCAGGTATGTTCTGCGCCTATTCCTCCGACGCTGAGGCGCTGGTTGCCTTCGCCACTGCCTTCAAGCTGGCTTGCGAGGATGATGTGCTCATCCGCGATTTGTTCTCGCGTGCAGAGCTGGACTAGCGCGGATAAGACAATAACGGGACTGCCTGTATTATAGGGCGGTCCTGTATTGTTATAAGAGTACTTTCGAGGAACTTTATGGATCTTTTTGCGTCTCTCATATATAGAATGTAAAATTTAGGAGGGTGTATAATGAGGAAGTTGATCCTATGTTCATCTATTGTTCTATGTGCTGCGTTTCTGGCACCGGTAGCACATACGGCGTCTGCAGCAGGCAAGAGTCCCAAAGGAACACAAGTAGTTGTGAATAATAACGATTTAGAAGCCAAAGACATTCTTAACAAGAAGAATCAGGTGTTTTTTAGCCTGACTTCACTCCAAAGCTTAGGCGGGTTAACGTTTGCCTGGAATAATGCGACTAAGCAAGTAACCGTGAAGGGGAGTGGCACAAGTCTGCAGTTGACCATAAATAATACAACAGCACTGAAAAATGGAGCTTCCGTTTCCTTAAGCGCTGCTCCGTTTATTCATAATGGTAAAACCATGATCCCTTTACGTTTTGTTGCCGAAGCGTTGGACGGTTCAGTAACTTGGAATCCAGACACCCAAACGGCATTTGTGTCAAAACCAAGTGCGAAATTGTTGGCTGATGTAAAGAGCAGCGAGTTAAGCACTGCGAGAAATGCTGCGATTAATCTTCCCAGAGTTTCACAGCTCAAGAAGGACTTTGAACCCTCGCTGGAAACCGCCAGTCTCCAATATTATTTTCCGGCAACTACAAAGGACCGGTTCATCGAGGTTAATAATAATGTAATCCGTTATTATCAGTTGACGAAGAACACAGCTTACCTTAAGTGGCAGGCTCTCACTGGCGACAAGGCCGGTAAGCAAGAGAACCTTTATTTCATAGGCCGCTCTTTTACGCAGCAGGATGGTTCCTTACCGGATTTTACAGCTACGACCTTCGCAAGCTTTCGCTGGATGCCTCATATTACTTCCACGGGGTATGGTTTGATTAATAAGGAGAACTGGAATGAGGTTATTTATAAAGAAGCCGAGGTTCCTCAACCTAAACTGAAGGAAAATTATATTATTGTGGATATTCCAGAGGAACAATGATGGGTGATCCTATGGTGGCTGTTCTGGGATTGCCGTGACTCTAGAGAATGTAAGGCTGGGTGTTAGTAACCGCCCAGCCTTACATCAAGCCACATAATTGGTATGTAGACCTGACCGTTCTGCAAGCTGCTCTTGCGAGAGGTTCATTTCTTTGCGCAATCTTCGGATGCGTTCTCCGATTCTTTTTACAAGCTCTGTTTTGGACTCGTCTGGCATCTTGGCTCACCTCTTAGAAGTAAGGCTTAATTTAGTTAGTATCCTTTCTTCCAGAGATATCTAGTGTAACAATCACTTCCCGATTTATTTTAGTGAGGGCAACTATTTCTTCAATACTCCTATCACTAATCAAAATCATATGTTCATCTAACACCTTGCGGCGGTCACTTTCATCCTCAAAGCGAAAAATTTCTATTGCTGGAACTTGGAAGGCAGCTATTATTTTCTCCAGTGTCTCCAAAGAAATGTTACGGTCTCCCCGTTCAACACCACCTATGTAACTGTAGTGCAGTGACGCTGCCTCAGCTAGTTGCTCTTGTGTCCATCCTTTGGCCTTTCTGAGTTCACGTATCCGATTTCCTACACTTTCTGGTAAATTCATGGTATCACCTCCACTTAAGGTTAGAAGAGGCGCGCTAACCATTACAGATAACTAAACTCAAACTTAATGAATATTAAATTGTACTTAAAAGTACTAATTGTATTGACCAAATATACATTCAGCTATACAATTAACTTAAAATGGATAATAAAGGAGGCCCCACCCATGCGCCCTTCTATCCTGAAATTACTTCATCCGGACATTATCGTTGAAATGCTGGAAATGGCATATCGCTTAGAGGATTGGGACAAGATGCTGAACACGGCGGGTATTCTTTACAGCTATGCACAGTGTATCTATGAGGAGCGGCAGTATCACAAGGCTAAAGGGCTTCCGGTACCGCTTATGGACTCGCAGCTTCCCCTCGTGTATTACTTCGGGTTCAGTCACATGATGCAGGGCATTGCCTATCAGCAACAGCGGAGGTATGAAGAGGCTAGAGAGATGATATACCGCTATGCCGAGCTTGGCTGGATGGAGGATTTGGGAGTAGAGGGGGAGGAAATTGCCGGAGAATTCAGATATTTGGCCCGTGCCAATCTGTATATGGTAGAGATTCTGTCTGGCAGGACGGAATTGCTGGAGGAGTATGCCCATTTCTTACAGGCTAATCCCGAGGAGCTGCTGCCGGGGTTAGGGACTATTTTGCAGGCAGCGGTGCATTACGGACTAGATGTGGATGATCTGCTGCATACGTTCGCGGAGCAGAGTGCCGGGTTTGGGGACTATGAGGATGCGGGCAATCTCTCGCATTATTTCGACTATTGTTATTATTTGGCTCTCTATCATAAACGGGCAGCCAGACTCCCCGAGGCGCTGAACTGGACGATGCAATCTTTAAGGCTGGCCCACCAGGCCGGACATGACGGGAATTTCAAGCGCTGTCTTGCACTATTCGAATTGCTGCGTGGGAAAGTGACGGTAGAAGAGGAACGGCGGTACCGTGAGGTACTGGCAGAGTGTCTGGAGCAGGCTGCTTTGGAGCTTCCTGAAACTCCGCTTGTGGGAGTCTAAGGTCAAATTGAATTCTTGTTAAGCAAAAGAAAGAGAATGCCGCCAATAATAAAGCCGCTTATTAAACCAGCCAATACAGATTTGAGAATACTGAGTGCAATGTCCATCCCCGTACTGTCGGGGGTCGATATGATATTCATAATGAACAGCAGGCTAAACAGGGCGGATGTAATCAGAAAAGACTTTGATTTCAGGAATCGCTTCATGGTTCTCCTCCATTCAGAAATTTCTCTGTTAAATATGATAATATAAGTCTTTTTGCAATAATACCATATTCCTCCTCTCAAAATATGTCATACAGATGTATAATTTTCCCTGCTATACTGGGTTTATCTCAGGCGAGAAGGAGACAAGAACCAGAATGGGCGAGATCATTAGACATGATGTGAATGAGGAATATGCATACTCCGGTTTTGTAGAGGCGGGGGACTTCATTTTCCTGAGCTTCTGTGTAGGTAATGTTGGCGGGACAGTGGAGGAGCAGGTGGACGGTGCGCTGAATGATATGAGCGGCCGTCTGGGTCAGGTAGGTCTTACCCTAACTGATGTGGTGAAGGTGGACATTCTGCTGCGGGATGTGTGGGATATTCCGGTTATGGAAGAGGTGTTCAAGCGCAGATTCGAAGGCAAGTACCCTGCCCGCAAAACGATCTCCACCGAGTTCGCGCATGTGGGCGGCCCGGATGGACTGAAGGTCCAGATCGACGGTGTAGCGTACCGTCCACGTACGTAGCGGTAATTCCAACCCCAAGAGCAGCCCTCCTGCCGGGATGAGCTGCTGTTTGGGTTGCCTAAAAGTTGCGGCTGGATACATGACTTAGGGCAGCGGTGATACCATACAATGTTCCTTCAGGATTATGACGGCTGTCCATTATGCTCCTTCGGGGCAGGGCGAAGCATGCTGCCAACCAGCCGCAGGCTTTGTCTGCGGGTCATGAAGCGGGAGATCTGGGCGCCCAGGTAATTGCGGAATCCGGGGACAATGTACTGTTTTCCTCGGGCCATAGCGCGCAGTGTAATTGCCACTACCCGCTCAGGCGAGTCCTTCGCGCCGCCGACGGAAGCATCCTCCGTACCCACTACGTTGAAGAAATCCGTCTCTGTTGAGCCTGGGCACAGGGCGAAGAATTGCACACCGCGATCACGATTCTCCCAGTAGAGGGCATCGGTAAAGGACAAGACAAAAGCTTTGGTCGCCCCATAGACGGCCATATAAGGCAGCGGCTGAAAGCCTGCCGTAGACGAGACATTGATAACGGCGCCTGACCCATTGTGGAGCATTGCGGGAAGGAATAAATGAGTCATATCCACTACAGCGGCGACGTTCAGCATCACCTCATCATGCTGGCGCTCCCCGGAGACCTGCTCGAACAGTCCGTGGGTGGCGAAGCCCGCATTGTTAATCAGGAGATCGATGCTCAGGCCTAGCTGCTGGCAGGTCTGATACAGCTCTCCGGCAGCACCTTGAAGCGATAGATCCTGGGGAATTACCCGGCACTGTATTCCATGGCTTCGGGTCAATTCGGCTGCGAGCGCATCCAGTTTGCCTTTGGATCTGGCTACAAGCACCAGATGGCTGCCTTTCTTGGCGAGTTGTCTGGCGAACTGTTCGCCGATTCCCGAAGAGGCTCCGGTGATTAACGACCATTTTCCTTTAATATTCATAGTTCTGCTCCTTCTACAACAGTGTTTTATAATGGAAACAACGTTACCGAATTGCGAAAAAAATATGACCGATCCTAGCGGGCATAAGTTCGTTCTTAGTGGCATAAGTTCTTTCTCAGCCGTATACGTTCGTGTTCGGCGGCGTTAATACAATTGGTAACACTGTTTCTTATATGAATCATAGTAACCAAAAGAATACTGCTGTGTCAATCTGTTTTTTTCGCATGAGGGTTCAATTGACAACCTATGTTCAAATGTTTAGAATTCCTGTTAGAACCCGGCAACTCTGTTGCTGGTCAATAACATGATAACCGAATGAAGGTGATTCTTATCCGTAGCGAAGACAAACCTGCACCCTCCACGGGGCGGGTATTAAAAACATATCAGGAAGCCCGTCTGCAAAATACGGAGAATCTCCGTAAGCTGGTGGTGGATGCCGCCGCTGCCATTCTCCAGGAAGAGGGGCCAGAGGCCGTTACGGTGCGTAAAGTATCGCAAAGGATGGGCTGTTCCACCAAGATCATCTACAGTTTATTTGTCAATAAAGAGGGTTTGGCCCAGCAATTATATCTGGAGGGCTGCAAAATACTGGCCCAGCGGTTTGAAGAAGTGCCGGCTTCTTCAGATCTGTTACAGCATCTGCTGGATCTGGGCGAAGCCTTCTGGCAGTTCGGACAGGAGCACAGCAGCTACTACAAGCTGATGTTTGGAGGAGCTTTTGCCGAGTTCAAGCCGGATGCGGAGAGTATGCAGGGAACACTGACCGCCATACGCCAATTACAAGTTCTAATCATTACCGCCCAGCAGCAGGGACTGATTTCGGACCAGGAAGAGACCGGGGCTCTTGTCGCCGCCATATGGTCATCGCTGCACGGTGTAATTCACCTGTATATGGGCGGGTTCCTTGGCGATGCCGATGCCGCCCATACCGTATACAAACAAACCATGGTTCTGCTGTCCAGAGCCTTATTCGCAGCATCTACACCGGACAGAGGAGCGGATAGAGGATGATTGCATTAATCTTGGCTGCGGGGTATGCGACCCGCCTGTATCCATTAACGCTAGACACGCCTAAGCCGCTGCTGCCGGTGCAAGGGAACAAGACAATTCTGGATCTGCTGGCCGCGCGTCTGGAGGTACTGGAGGAGATTTCGGAGATTCTTGTGGTGACGAATGAGCGCTTTTTCCATGCTTTTGAACAGTGGGCCGGGCAGTACCAGGGGAGCAAGCCGGTTCGTATCCTGAACGATGGAACTTCTTCTCCTGAGGGGCGGCTAGGCGCGATTGGCGATATCCAGTTTGTGCTGGAGCGGGAGCAGCCGCAGGAGGATCTGCTGGTGCTGGCAGGCGATAATGTGCTGGGCTTCGGCCTCGCGGGGTATTTGGACTATTTTCACAAGGTGAATACCGACTGTATTCTGGTGCGGACGGTAGATGATCCGGCAGAGCTGCGCAGTATCGGTGTGGCGGAGCTGGATGCGCAGAATCGGGTCTTGTCGCTTGAGGAAAAGCCGCAAGCGCCCCGCTCGAACATTGGCGTATTCGCGCTGTACATCTACAAACGGTCTACGCTGCCGCTGTTCTCCCGTTATCTGGCTGAAGGGGGCAACCCGGATGCGCCGAGTTATTTTCCCGAGTGGCTGCATTCCCGTCAGGAGATGCGGGCCTATTATACGGAGGGGACGATTGATGATGTTGGCACCCCGGAGGCCTATGCGGAGATGCGGGCCAGGCTGGGGGAACAGGCAGAGTGACCTGGGTTAATAATCAAAAAAACGCACGGATACAGAGAGAATTTCTCAATCCCGTGCGTTTTATTTGAAGAGAATAATATTCGTCCTCCGCTGAAGGAGTCCCTAAGGGGTGTCTTCCCGGTGCTCCGGACGCAGAAAACGGATATGGCAGAGAAAGGGTAGTAGAGCGGTTCTTGGAGATTATCTATGATTCAGTACAATTGGGCCGCCGCCTCTGGAGTAAAGGCTTGAATTTCCTCCAACCTGCCCTCACGGATTTTCTTCGCCCATGCCGGATCACCCAGAAGTGCGCGTCCAACCGCTACCAGATCGAACTCCTGGTGGTCCAGCCGCTTCAGCAGCTCCTCCATCCCTTGACGGTCTGCATCCCCGCCTTCAGCGGGATCATTGTCCATGCCTACGGAACCAACGGCAATCGTCGGCTTCCCGGTAAGCTTCTTCACCCATCCGGCGAGACCCAGCTCCGAGCCCGCGAATTCCGGGTCCCAGAACCTGCGGGTCGAGATGTGGAAAATATCCACCCCTGCCTGTACCAGCACATCCAGGAATTGCTCCAGCTGCTCCGGTGTATCCACCAGCTTCGCCGTGTAATCCGCCATCTTCCACTGGGACAACCGGATGGAAATCGGATAATCCGGTCCGACTACAGCGCGGACGGCCTGGATAACTTCGGCTGCAAACCGGGTACGCTTCAGGAAATCGCCGCCATAGCGGTCCGTCCGCTGATTGGTTATTTCCCAGAAGAACTGGTCAATCAACAAGCCGT
The DNA here is from genome assembly GCF_000517965.1 of Paenibacillus sp. FSL R7-277. Taxonomy (NCBI): domain Bacteria; kingdom Bacillati; phylum Bacillota; class Bacilli; order Caryophanales; family Paenibacillaceae; genus Paenibacillus; species Paenibacillus sp. FSL R7-277. Next base: position 90,843 of record NZ_ASPX01000009.1, on the reverse strand, counting down.
GACCGCCGGAGAGCTCTATTCCGTCGAAGCCAGCTTGCTGTGCATTCACTGCCGCATCGGCATAGGCCTGAATGACCCCGGCAATTTCTTCTTCTGTCATCGGCTCGCTTATCTTGTTCCCCTGCATGTCGAGTCCTGATGGCCCGATTGATGGTGCATCCGGGTGAGGCTGGGAACCCATGGGCCGAATCATTCCCATATGTGCCAACTGCGGAAAAATGATACCGCCGGCCTCATGAACCTGTCTAACGACTTCACGCCAGCCGTTCAGAGCGGCCTCACCAAAGAGATTAGCCAGTCCCGGATCACTGCTTGCTGCCGGATGGTCAATCATACCAACGGTGATGATTAGCCCCACCCCATTCTCAGCACGGCGGCGGTAATACGCTGCCATATCCTCACCCGGTACTCCCTCCGGTGAAAAAGCACGCGCCATCGGTGACATTACAATCCGGTTGGGTATAGTTAATTGTTGAACCGTGTACGGTTCAAATAAGGTCTCCAGTGAATGGATTTGCTCCTGTTGTTTAGCCATGGTTAACGCCTCCTGTAGGTTGAATGATTATTCTCAAAGCGGGGTATGAATGCAATAGTAACAAGCTCCAATCCTCCCTTCAACCAACAAACTGCCCAAGTTGTTGCTTAAGCTAGAAGCCGGAAAAACTGTCGTATTGGCAGATCCTATTTGTTGTGTACAGAGCACATGTTTATAATTAAGAGGATTATAATCTCTTCTGAAAGGGGCGCTCCTTGGATGGCTGGCATACTTCCCCCCAATCCGAACGACCCGCGGGTGATTCGGACCCGTCAATTAATTCTGGATGCCTTCGTCCGGCAATTGAATATCATGGACTTCAACTCGATAACCGTCGGCGACATTACCAAAGCAGCTACGATTAACAGGACCACCTTTTATGCACATTTCCAGGATAAATATGCGCTGTTCGAAGCCTTTTTGTTAGATGCCTTTACGAATATGGTCCTCCATAAAGTCGATGCAAAAGGACCGTTGACTGAGAAAACGCTTCAAGAGCTGATAGTAGCATTATGTAATTATCATGAAAACAGCCACCGCTGTTTCAAAAGATATGATTCTGTAGCTCTCTTGCTTGAGGAGAATATTAAGCTGCATCTCGAGAAACTTATCCTGCAGCTGATCTCCGGATCAGCTGCGGCTACAGATTCGAAGCCGCTTGCAACTGCCGCTACCCTGCTAAGCTGGTCCTTATATGGCGTAACCTACCGCTGGAATCTGGAGGGAAGATCAGAGTCTTCCTCCGAACTGGCGGAGCGGGTAATGCCGCTGATCACGGGCGGATTTCCCATGAGCCCCCAATGACCAAAAACGCAGAGCAGCGATCCTCCGAATGGGGGAATCGCTGCTCTGCTCACTTTTTGTGGTTTTAAGAATGAAGAGAACTGTCTTCCGCCGTAGAAAACCTGCTTTTGGGACAGCCTCGTAGCCGTTTCCGCTTGGTTACGGCTCTACGCCATAGATCAGCGTTCCATTATGGTATACAGTGATCCGGTCATTGGCCGTGAAGCTGGTCAGCAGCGGCCGGAAGGAGTAATCGTTGGCCTGGCTATAATTCGCATAGTTATCCTTGTGAATACGGAACTGGATCTCTCCGGTCGAGCCGGAAGCTGCCAGGCTGCCAGCCCCGCCCTTGAAGGAGATTTCGGCGTAGGCATCAGCGTTCGGGACCGGAACCGCGAGCGGGACGATGGTGGTCTGAATATTGTTTTTGCCGACGACGGCGTAGTCAATCTCCATGGTGTGTGCGGAGCTGCCGTCCTGGGTGAACCAGTAACGGATCGTGAATTGGCTGAGCGGGACAGGGACGGTGGAAGTGCTCTTCAGCTGGAGACTTGCCCGGATGGAGCCCACGTTGTTGCCGGTCTCATCACTGCGGTAGAGCGGAGTAGCGGTTACAGGTCCTGTCCCGGGGCCTCCAGGTTGTTCAATAGGAGGGAAGGTGACCGTCTTCATAATCCGGTTCAGCATGAGCTGCTTCGGCCGGTTCCAGGTTGCCCAGTCATCCTGCAGCAGACCGCCGGTATCCCCGCTGTTGGGATTCAGTGTCCAGTAGGTCCAGTAGAGATCATTCGTGCCGATGTAATCGACTAATTTATTCTGCCATTTCCCTTCAACCGAGAGGGTGTCCACGCTGCGGCCTCCGAATTCACCCATGATTAGAGGGGCAATGTTCTCTTTGCTGATATAACCCCAGGTCTGATCCCATATAGCAGGCAGGTTCGCCGGAAAAGCCGGATCGCTGAACCACGGCTGCTCCGCCACCCCGGGACCGTAATCATGCGGAGAATACACCACTTGATTCGGCACGGTAAGCGTTACCGGATAATTTCGCACCCCGGTGAGGTTGCCGCCCCACCAGTACTTACTGGTGTTACCCTGCACATTCTGCTCGATCCCTTCGACGATGATCAGCCAGTGCGGATTCACCGCAAGGATGGCATTCCCAGCCCGCTGGGCCGCGAGCCGCCAGTCTGTGCTGAGATCACCGGTCCCCCAGCTTGCCGGGCCATGAGGCTCATTATGCAGGTCGGCACCGATCACCGTAGGATTATTCGCATACCGTGCAGCCAGCATCACCCAGTCACTGATCCAGCGGGATTCAGGATATGCAGCGGTATACCAGAGCGTCGACTGCCCGCCGGAATCGGGACGATGCCGGTCCAGGAAGATTTGAATGCCGCGCTGGCCGGCTTTTTCGATTAAGGTATCCATAATTTCGATGGGAGTCAGACCGGCCAGGTCCGGGTTTTTGGCATAATCAATGCTGTTGGCCTGGGAAGCCGGATCGAACATTTGACTGCTGAACGGCAGGCGAATCAAGTTGTACCCTTCTGCGCGGACCTGATCGAGCACATCATCCATGGAACGCGACCATAATCCGTGCGGGGAATAGTTCGGCGTCTCGAAGCCAAACCAGTTGAGTCCGTTGAACACGGCCGGGTTCCCCTGCGAATCTACAATCCGGCTGCCCGAGGTGTGATAAAAAAGCTTCGCTGCCCCCTCAGCCTTCACCGGCTGTCCGGCAATAGCGGTTGTACCTGCAAGCAGTGTTAAAGCCAAAAGCATTGTCCCCAGTGTCCTGAAACCAAAGGTCATTCATCTTCCTCCTCGTAATATGATTCATGATAAAGTCGAACTTTATATCATACGGGTAAAATGAAAACCTATTCATCCCGGACGGGTCTAAATTATGGAAAATTTTTGAATAAAACAGGGGCGGACTCCCGGCGTCACCGTATCTCTCCTTAGTCGCTAGTAAGATCACAAATTCCAACAATCACATCTAGCTTAAAAAGGGATAAATTGCTATAATTACTAATGTAAGCGTTTGAAGCAACGGAGCGTATACATACAGGTAACGGCTTAACGGTTTAAAGTCCAGCTTCATAACACAACCTATCAGGAAACTATTTCATTCGAGAGGAGATTAAAAGAATGTTTAGAAGCAAAGCAATACAATGGGCAGCTATCGGGTCGCTTGTCGTGTCTTTATTTATGGGGTCACTTGCAGCGGGCGGGGAGAAGGTGTTCGCCGCCGATTGCACGGCCGGCTATGTAGCTCTAACGTATGATGACGGGCCGAATCCAAGCAACACGACGAACCTGCTGAATGCCTTGCAGCAGAATGGCCTGCGCGCCACGTTCTTCAATGTCGGGCAGAATGCGCAGAACAATCCTTCGCTCGTACTCGCCCAGAAGAACGCAGGGATGTGGATCGGCAACCATTCCTGGTCGCATGCGAATCTGACCCAGGTGGGCACCTCCCAGATTACATCGGAGATTACGAACACCCAGCAGACGCTGCAATCCATTACAGGGTCTGCCCCGAAGCTGTTCCGTCCGCCATACGGGGCGACCAACGCCACTCTTAAGTCCATTGAGGCCCAGAACGGCCTTACCGAAGTACTCTGGAACGTGGACTCCCAAGACTGGAACGGAGCGGGAACCGCCCAGATCGTGGCCGCTGTGGGCACGATGAAGAATGGGGATGTCATCCTGATGCATGACCAATACCAGACCACACTCCAGGCAGTACCGCAGATTGCACAGAATCTCAAGAACCGCGGCCTATGCTCAGGCATGATCTCGCCAAGCACGGGCAGGGCGGTTGCGCCTGACGGCGGCAATGGTCCTGGTCCCGCTCCAACGAAGGTAGAGGCGGAGAGCATGACCAAGGCCGGTCAATACACCTCGAATATCAGTTCCCCGTTCACCGGAGTCGCTCTGTATGCAAACAATGATTCCGTGAAGTACACCCAGAATTTCACCAGCGGCACCCATAATTTCTCCCTGCGCGGGGCCTCCAATAACGCCAATATGGCCAGGGTGGACCTCAAGATCGGCGGGGTGACGAAGGGGACCTTCTACTACGGCGGAAGCAGTCCTGCGGTCTATACGATCAGCAATGTCAGCCATGGAACCGGCAATCAGGTGATTGAGCTGGTGGTTACCGCCGATGACGGGACTTGGGATGCTTATATTGATTATCTGGAAATCAATTAAAGCAACAATATTGAAGGGGGTGCCCCAGCCAGCTAGTACATAGCTGACGGGGCACCCCTTATTTTCGTTTCAGTCTCGGCCTGCAAGAGCCCGGATCAGCTCCAGATCACTGCTGCATAGCGTCTCCAGATGGGCGCTAATCTTCTCGGGACTCCAGTCCCACCACTTCAGCTCCAGCAGCAGGGCGATGACTTCGTCATCGAAGCGCTGCCGCAACATCCGGGCCGGGTTTCCTCCGGCAATATGGTATGCGGGAACATCCTTGGTGACGGTGGCATTAGCGGCGATAATTGCCCCGTCGCCAATGGTCACACCAGGCATAATGGTGGCATTCTGGCCGATCCAGACATCGTTGCCGATGATAGTATCGCCTTTGTAGGGCAGGTCGGCAAGTGCAGGAGTGGCCTGCTCCCAGCCGCCGCCCATAATGTTGAAGGGGTAGGTGGTCACGGAGCCCATCCGGTGGTTGGCGCCGTTCATAATGAATTCGGTGCCGCGGGCGATGGCGCAGAACTTGCCGATCATCAGCTTGTCCCCGATGAACTCATAGTGATGGGTAACACGGCTCTCGAAGGATACCGACTCGTCAGGATCATCATAGTAGGAGAAGTCTCCGGCGATGATGTTGGAGCGGGTCAGCGTATTTTTGATGAAACGGACTTGCTTGATCTGTGGATTCGGATGGATGTCATTGGGATTTGGTCCTGTAGCATGCAATAGGATCACACCTTTCTCACATGAATGGGGAGCCGAGCCATAATTTGAATCTAGCTATAGTATAGTCCAAGCGGCGCTACAGTTCTTACATATATTATGAGAGACTGGTAGTTTGCAAATCTCTTATCTAGGGAGGCTTGGCTGGAATGGCTATTCTATCAACAGGGCCTATTGAGAATAATGCAGTGAACGGTGTAAGGCCTACGGTACAGGTGACGGTCAAGATTGATAACCGGGATGCGGTGAATCCGTCTGCGATTCTGATCCAAGGGTACAACTTGACCCTCACCAGAACGCTGTACGTAAGCGAGCTTATTACGGTTTCCCCGGACGAGGTGATCACAAGGAATTACTTTGCCAATCTGAATGCCTATGAGTTTGTCTTTACAACGGGGGGTCTTGCTGAATTGCAGACGGAAGTCTCTGTGTGGGGCAAGGATTCAGCCGGGCGGCTGGTTACCGCCCACCGTCTTGTCTCAGCTGAGCTGCTGGGTGCTGAAGAGGGGGGAGTCACAGGCTCCGTCAACCGTATCTATGTTGCCAATTTCAACAGCAATGATGTTTCTGTGATCAACGGTGCTACAGGTGCAGTGATCGCAGTCATCCCTGTAGGGGTGAATCCTGCTGGAATTGCCGTGAACCCGTTAACCAACCGCATTTATGTCGCTAACTTGAACAGTGACAACGTATCCGTTATCGACGGGTTAACCAATACGGTGCTGGCCACCGTTCCTGCCGGGGACGGAGCGGGCGGAGTCGCGGTCAATACCGCTACCAATGCCATCTATGTTGCGAATTTTAATGATAATACGGTCACTGTCATTGACGGATTAACCAACACTGTGGTGACTACCATTATTCCCGCCGGCGGTTCTCCTTTTCCAACGGGGATCGGTGTGAATTCCTTAACCAATACTATTTATGTAGCTGAATTCAACTCGGATATTGTTACCGTCATTGATGGGGCTACAAATACGGTTATTACCCAGATCCCCGTGCAGGTGAACCCGTTCCGTTTGGCTGTTGATCCCTTGACGAACCGGATTTATGTCTCGAACTTCACCAGCAACACCGTATCCGTCATAGATGGTGCGACCAATACGGTGATCACCAACGTGCCTGTCGGCACGACTCCGGCTGAGCCGGGAGTGAACGTATCTACCAATGCGATCTATGTGCCCAACCGGGATAGCGACAATGTATCGGTGATTGGCGGATTAACGAATACGGTGATTACTACCATCCCGGTCGGAAATAATCCCAACGGCGCGGGCGCTAATCCCTTGACGAACCGCATCTATATTACCAATCAGGATGATAATACGGTATCGGTCATTGATGGGGTCACCCAGGCTGTGATTAGTGTCATACCGGTCGGCGCGCGTCCTTTCTCCGTGGGCGTCAATCCGTAGGAAGCCAGGAACAGGAATTCAGTCTCATGCCAATTGAGGCCATTATCTTAACGAGCGAGGTGACTCATAGGATGGAAATAACATCAGCCGAAGATATCATGATACAGCTGTCGGGCATGGACCAGGAGAATTCTGTATCCCGGATCTACGTTCCCGGGATCGGCGAATTCATGATGGTACTGCTGAAGACAGACGACAGTGCCGTTGAAGACCCGGCCCGCACCAGCGGGGCGGAGGCAGAAGAGTGCACAATGCCGGCAGCGGGGTTAACAAGGAACCCCTACCTTTAAGGATAGTCCATAAATCAGCACGCTTCCCGTAAGGAAGTGGCTGGTTTATGGAATTATAGACTTTACGCCATTCTGGGCAGTTGTACATAGAACGTCGTGGACGCTCCAACCACACTTTTTACGTAAATCCTTCCTTGATGCTGGTCCACAATGGACCTAGCGATAGCCAGACCCAGCCCGTAGCCGCCCTGCTTGCGTGCTCTTGAGGTATCCGTACGGTAAAAGCGGTCAAAAATCCGCGCCAGATGCTCCGCAGCGATGCCTTCCCCTGTATTCGAGACGGAGAGAAGGACATCGCTGTTCTGCTTATGAAGGGAGATATGGACAGCGCCCTTAGGATTCGTATATTTCACAGCGTTATCCAGCAGAATCATTACCACCTGCTTAATCTGCTCGGGGTTGCCCGGCACGGTAAGCTCCGGTTGGATGTCATAGTCGAAGGAGATATTCTTCTCGAAGAGAACGGCCTCCATGGTCAGAATAATATTCTCTACCGCTTCGCTCATGTTGAACCTGCTGTGGAGCTTCCTGGTCCGGGCGTCATCCATCTCCGTCAGGTACAGCAAATCGGCTACCAGCCGGGTCATCCGCTCGGTTTCGGACTTGATATACTGCAGCCATTTTGCCTGATTGCGGATCGTATCCTCACTGTTCGCCAGCAGCACATCCGCGTTGGTGTTAATAATCGTCAGCGGCGTCTTCAGCTCATGGGAGGCGTCGGCAATGAACTGCTTCTGCTTGTCAAAAGCCTCCCGCACCGGCGCAATCGAGCGCCCCGCAAAGTAGCGGCTGGTGAAGTAGAGGATGACCAGCGTCAGCAGGCCGACAGCCGCGAAGGTATAGATCAGGTTTGTCAGGATCTGCTGCTGGGCCGTGATGTCCATGAAGACAAACTGCTTCCCGCTGCTTGCCGGCTTGACCATGAAGATCCAGCGGCTGCCGTCCATCGTGAACCGGCCGGTGTCCTTGCCCAGGCTAAGAGCCTCCTTCAACGCGGCGCTATAGAGGTCATCGTCCATCGTGAACTTCGATTCTTTGCCGGTCATCGTGCCGCTGGCATCGGTCTGCACCATGAACGAGACGGAGCGCTCCGGCTGGTAAGGGTCGATCGGCCCCTGATCCATGGGCATTGTCCCTCTGCCCCCGCCGCCTCCTGCCCCAGGCGGACTTTGTCCATCTCCCGGACCCCGCTGCTGCATGTCCGCAATCCGGTGGAGCGCCATATAGATGTCTCCCTGCACATTGCGGTACGTGAAGATGTAGATGGCGGCGAAGGCCACCAGCATGATGATGGAGATGGTGACCAGATTGACAATCAGGAACCGGGTTCGGAGTTTATTGAACATCAGGCACTCCCCTCCAGCACGTACCCTACGCCCCTAATCGTGCTGATGCGCACTTCCGAGTTCAGGAAGGCCAGCTTTTTACGCAAAAAAGAAATATAGACCTCCACGTTGTTATGCTCCGCATCAGAATCGAACCCCCACAGCTTCTCAATGATCTGCTCCTTCGAGGTGACCGCCTGCTTCCTTAGGATCAGCAGCTCCAGCAGCTCCGTCTCCTTGAGATTTAGCTTCATCTCCCGGCCCTTCACCGTCAGCTTCGGGTTGGCGGTATTCAGCTCCAGATCCCCGAACTTCAGGGCATCGTCAGGAATCACCTCGCCCTTACGCCGCAGCGCAGCCCGGATACGGGCCAGCAGCTCCTCCGAAGCGAACGGCTTGGCGATATAATCGTCTGCACCATGATCGAGTCCGGTCACCATATCGGTGATCTCCCCTTTTGCGGTAAGCATAATGACCGGTGTGGAGACTCCGTCCCTGCGCAGCTCCTTCAGCACGCTGATTCCATCCAGCTCCGGCATCATAATATCCAGCAGCAGCAGGTCATAGATCCCGCTCTGCGCATAATCGAGACCGGCTCTGCCGTCATGCACCGCGTCTACCGAATAATTGTGTTTTTTGAGGATTTGGGTTAGGGCCTCCGCCAGATGGACCTCGTCTTCTACAATTAATATTCTCATGGGATGGCTCATCCTCTTCCTAAGTAATGTACTTGCTGCTGGTGACATTATATCAAGGGTACCTTTAATCAACCTTAATCCATTTAAGATTCATTAAAGGTTCGGGGGCTAAGATACATTCATAAGCAAGCGCACCCAATACTCACCCGAAAGGATCTGAACCCTATGGCGATCGAGGTCTTCAACCGCTACGAGAACAAGTATCTGTTCGACCACGAATCTTATCTGAAGCTCTATTACGAACTGCTGGAATATATGGAGCCCGATGCTTACAACAAGCAGCACGAATTTTATTCTATCACCAATCTGTACTACGACACCCCTCAGAACTCACTGATCCGCAGCAGCCTGGCGAAGCCGAAATACAAGGAGAAGCTCCGCATCAGAGCCTACGGCATTCCTGAAGGCGACACCAGAGTCTATCTGGAGATCAAGAAGAAGGTGCTGGGTCTGGTCAACAAGAGGAGAACCTCACTGACGCTGAAAGAGGCCTATGCGTTCATCGAGAGCGGCAGAGAGCCTGAATTCGAGAGCTATATGAACAAGCAGGTGATCGGGGAGATCAAGTACTTGCTGACCCGCTATGAGCTGGAGCCGAAGCTGTATTTGTCCTATGACCGTAAAGCCATGTTCTGTAAAAATAACAGGGACCTGCGCATCACCTTCGACACCAACATCCGCTGCCGCCGGTATGATCTGAAGATGGAGCACGGCGTCTATGGCGAGGAGCTGCTGGAGCCGGAGCAATGGCTGATGGAAGTGAAGGCCGAGAAGACCATACCGGTCTGGCTGGCCAGGATGCTGTCGGAGCATCAGATGTACCGCACCAGCTTCTCCAAATATGGCAACGAATATAAAAAGATGCTGCGAAACAGCCAATCAGAAAGAGAGAGTGTTCTATATGCTTGATTCGATTTTTGCCGTAGCGGAGTCTACTTCGGAACTAACGTTCACGAATGCTGCCTTAACCATCGTCATCGCAATTATCCTCGGCGGGCTGATCAGCTTCACCTACATGAAGACGAGCCCCGCAGGATACTCGCAGAGCTTCACACTGACCATGGTTCTGCTGCCGGTCATTGTAGCGATCATCATCCTGCTTATCGGCAGCAATGTGGCCCGGGCCTTCAGCCTGGCGGGCGCCTTCTCGATCATCCGGTTCCGCAGCGCCCCCGGCGATCCGAAGGATATCACTTTTGTCCTGTTCACCATGGCCTCCGGGCTGGCCTGCGGGGTAGGGGCCTTTGGTTACGCGGTCTTTTTCACCCTTATCCTCTGCGCTCTGATGGCTGTGCTTAACCGTACGGGCTTTGGACTTAAGAAGTCGATGCATAAGACACTGAAGGTAACGATCCCTGAGAATCTGGGCTATGAGGAGGCCTTCGCAGAGGTCTTCAATACCTTCAATGTCGCCTACGAGCTGAAGAAGATCAGAACCACGGAGCTGGGCAGCCTGTATGAGCTGGTCTACGCAGTAACGATTGATGAGCAGACGAGCCAGAAGGAGCTGCTGGATGCCATCCGCACACGTAACGGGAACCTCGATCTCTCACTAACCATGGCACCTGTCATGAATGAATACTAATCCGCTACAGGAAGGGAATGATGACTGATGAAGAACAGATTAACAGCTAGCAAAATAGGACTGGTGCTGCTATGCGCCGCAGTCATGTCGGCATGCAGTGCAAAAGCTGCTACGCCATCAGATACAAGTAACAACGCGGGTACATCAGTTCCGGCTGTGCAGAGCAGTTCCTCTGCCGCTGTGCAGCTGGCAAGTGTGAAGGCGGCGGATCTTGTGACTTGGGAGGAAGAGGATGCTGTAACCGCCTGGACGGCAGCAGATTCGACTGCTATAACTCTGGCTGGCACTGCTGCTGTGGTAGACGGTGCAGGCGCCACAGCGCAAGAAGGCACAGTAACCATTACGGAAGCAGGCACTTATGTGCTTAGCGGCACACTGAGTGACGGCCAGATTATCGTAGATGAGCAGGCCAAAGGGACCGTAAGGCTGGTGCTGAATGGCGCTCATCTGACGGACAGCGATAATGCTCCGGTCTACATCAAGGAAGCCGGCAAAGTGGTCATCACCTTGCAGGAAGGGACGGATAACAGTGTGACGGATGGAGCCGCCTATGTATTCGGAGACGGGGCTGAGGATGAGCCAAGCGCGGCGGTCTTCAGCAAAGCAGACCTGACGGTTAACGGCACCGGCAAGCTGACGGTAACCGGCAACTATAACGACGGCATCACCGGCAAGGATGATCTGAAAATCATGTCCGGCACCATCGAAGTGCAGGCAGCAGATGACGGTATTGTCGGTAAGGATCTGGTAGCTATACAGGACGGTAGTATTACAATTCATGCAGAAGGCGACGGCATCAAATCAACGAATGACAAGGATGCCGCCAAGGGCTTCATCGCTATTGCTGCCGGAACCTTCGACATTACGGCCGGTAATGACGGGATTCAAGCGGAGACCGCTGCTGTCATCGACGGCGGGACGTATACACTGGTGACTGGCGGCGGCTATGTGAATGCCGAAGTGAAGACCGGCGACCAGGGAGGGCCGGGAATGGGCGGCGGCTTCGGCCAGCGTCCGGAGGGTGGAGCCTTCCCTGCTCCCGGGGAAGAAGGGGGTACGCCGCCTGCGATGGATGCTGCGCCGGCGGCTGACCAGCCCCAAGCAGCGGAGAGTGGCACCGCAGCAGCGGCGGAGACAGAATCCGTCAGCGCCAAAGGGATTAAGGCAGGCGGCGACCTGACGGTGAATGGCGGAAGCTTCACAGTGGATGCCGCAGATGATGCGCTGCACAGCAACAGCAGCCTCTCTGTAACGGATGGGGAATTCCAGATCGCTACAGGGGATGACGGGATTCACGCCGATGCTCTGGTCTCGATATCGGGCGGCACCGTCAATATTACGCGGAGCTATGAAGGGATAGAAGGGGCGGACATCACCATATCCGGCGGTGAGATCCATGTGACAGCTACAGACGATGGCGTCAATGTGGCCGGAGGTAACGATACTAATACGGCAGCAGGAACGCAGGCTCAGGATTCGTTCAGCAGCACCGGCAGCAACCTGCTGACCATCAGCGGCGGCACCTTGATTGTAGATGCCGCAGGCGATGGTCTGGACTCCAACGGCTCGGTAACTATGACCGGCGGCACCGTCATTGTGAATGGCCCCGAGAACTCGGGCAACGGCGCCTTGGATTATGACGGGGTCTTCAACATCACAGGCGGATTCCTGGTAGCCGCAGGCGCCTCCGGCATGGCACAGGCTCCGGGAGAGGACTCCGGCCAGTATTCAGTAAGCGTGGAGTTCGCAGCTACTCAGCAGGCAGGAACCATGGTTCATCTGGAAGACGCTGATGGTAATGCCATTCTGACCTTTGCTCCGGCGAAGAGCTTCCAGACCGTAGTGGTCAGCGCTCCAGAGCTTACGGACGGCTCTTATACCGTCTATACCGGAGGCAGCTCAACTGGAACAGCTGCGGATGGACTGTATACCGGCGGGACGTATAGCGGGGGCAGCAAATTCGTTGCTTTTGACATCACCAGTACGGTGACCTGGGTGAATGCATCGGGTGTAACCACAGGCGGAAGCGGGATGGGCGGGCCGGGAGGCGGAGGCTTCGGCGGCGGCAGAGGCAACAGGGCCGGAGGCGAACCGGGCGGAACAGGAGGAACGCCGCCTGCGGACGCTGGTACTACGAAGCCAGCCGATGTGGGCACCACGAAGCCGGCCGATGCAGGCACTACAGCTCCAGACAGTGCAGGTACAAGCACGAATTAAGCGGTCCAGCAGAGCAGAGACTATCCATTAGCGGATAGTCTCTGTTTTTGTACAAATATAAGTGTGATCAGCGGCTACATGAAGTCGAAATAGTAGCGGATGACATGGAAGAATACCGGTGCGGTGTAGGCAAGACTGTCTACGCGGCTCAGATAGCTTTGCTTAAGGGCAGCGAATTTGTCATCGTCCCCGATCAGCAGATCCCGCTTCAGGACGGAGACTGTCAGGCTGCCAAAGAAGCCGCTGAGACTGATCAGCATACCGGAGAGATAGCCAAAGGCCGGATTCAGCGGTGTAAGATGAGAATAGATCAGGTAAGAGACGGCTGTTGTCACCGCGAACGCGCAGACGAAGCCCTCCCAGGTCAGATGGGGATTCGCGGTCGGGACGATCCGGTGCTTGCCGATATAGAGCGAGGCCAGATAATGCACGGCATCATTGAGCTGGGTCAGCACCACCAGGAAGAGAACCAGCCCTGCGCCGTATTCCGGCGTGGCGAACTGGAAATAGGCCAGATGGCTAAGCCCGAAGACCATCAGCATCAGTCCCCACTGCACCGCGCTGACACCGCGCAGGAAGCCGAGCGTCCCCTTGTTAATCAGCCGGGGAATCGGCAGCAGCAGGAACACATAGACTGGAATGAAGATAATGAACATCCCGTACCATTCGATGTAGATCCAGTAGAATTGCAGCGGAATGGACAGATAAGCCCAGAGGAACAGCCTGCGGTCAGCTTTTCGGGTGCGGATCATGGAGAAGTATTCCTTGAGGGCGAAGAAGCTCAGGACCATCAGGGACAGCAGGGACACGACAGAATTGGACAGGGTAGCCAGGCAGAAGATGAACAGCATGCCCCACCAGGTTCGGATACGGAAGCCTATTCCGGTATAATCTTTGTCCTTCTGTAATTTGCTGACTACAAGATACAGCACATGGATCACCGATAGAGCTGCAAAGATCAGAACTAGTGTGAATAAAGAACGGTTCAATACAATCACCAACTTGTCTCGGGTATCATTTCAATATAGGAATTTTATGCTAAAATAGACAGAGCGTCCAGCTTATTATGAAGCAAAACAACCGACTTGATAAGGGGAAATATTGTAAATGTCAGCAGATCCATCGGTGTACATCATGCTCACCAATACGGGAACGCTGTTTACGAAGCTCATACAGGGCTATACCAAAGCGCCGTATAACCATGCGTCGATCTCGTTTAACCGGGAGCTCTCAGAGCTATATAGCTTTGGAAGGAAGCATCCGGCCAATCCGCTGAACGGCGGGTTCGTGAAGGAGGATATCCGCACAGGCACCTACAGCAAATACCCGGAGACGACCTGCGTCATCTACGAGCTTCAGGTCACGGACCGTGAGGTTGAGAAAATGAAGCGGGTGCTCCAGGTCTTCATCCGCAGCCGCCAGAAGTATCTCTACAACATCCTCGGTGTCATCGGCATTGCACTGAAGGAGCCGGTGGAGTTCAGCAACTCGTACTTCTGTTCGCAGTTCGTTGCCGAGATTCTGGAGCGCTCCGGCATTAAGCTGTGGAACAAGCTGCCTGCGCTCGTCACCCCGGATGACTTCCGGCAGAGCGACCGGCTGCATCTGGTCTATTACGGCAAGCTGAGCGAATACAAGCCCTCCAGCCAGTAGAGAAGCCCTCGTTCCCGGTAGGGAAAGGGGGCTTCACTTCAAATATAACGGAATGCGAAGAAGAGGAGAGTGAGGCAATGGTTCATGCCAAGGATGTGCTTGCCAATCAATTGCTGGCCGGGGCCAACGACCCCAGCTGGCATCTTCCCTATATGCAGGCTGTGGAGAACGTGACCGAGGAGGAAGCGTTCTGGAAGCCCGGTGAAGGAGTCAGCAGCATAGCTGAGCTTACCCAGCATTTGCTGTACTGGAATGAAGCCTGGCAGAGCCGGTACCGCAAGGGGCATATGGACGCTGTGCCTCCGGTTAAGGATAATAACCTCAGCTTCAGTCTTCCGGCAGATATTGCGTTTAGTGAGCTGCGCGGAAGGCTGCTGCAGACGCTCTTGAACTGGCAGAGCCTGCTGTCTGAGGAAGGGCTGGAGGAGCAGGTGAACGGGTTCCCGGTACCGGCTGCATGGTGGGAGATCATCAGCAATGCGGCAACTCATAATGCCTATCATATAGGTCAAATGGTGTTGATCCACAAGCTGTACGTCCCGGCCAGGCCACAAGCATAAGCCCCTTCCAGGGCAGGCATTGGCTGTGCAGGAGACCGCTATGAGGCATGGCTCAAGCAGACTGGCCGGGATTCTCCCGCCGGTCTCTTTGTCATACGTACAGTGAGGGCCGCAGCATAGATCTGCTTGTGCAGAATAGCTTAATCTGTAATGAAATGGAGCATGTGATATTCTTGAAATATAAGGATTTATATGTTGCACACGATAACTTATCCTTCTATTTCTCGCTGAAACGGTGCCGTCCCTAAAAGGATGGCAAAGTCGTTTCCACTTGGCATAGGGTCTACTGAAGGGAAAAGAGAGGGATTCATATCATGATTGAGAACATCATCAGAGGTCTGGAAGCAAGATATGCCTGCCGGCTGGAACGGCTGACAGGGGGATATACGAATCTAACCTATCTGATGGCGGGGGCCGAGCCGCCGCTTGTAGCCAAAATAACAAATCTGTCCAATAAAGATACGCTCAATGAGGTTCATGTAATGCGGCTGGTGCAGGGAAGCTGTGATACCCCGGTGGTGCATGAGGTGACAGAGATGGACGGGAAGCGCATCATCATCATGGACTGCATGCAGGGCGGGAACGCCCAGTCCGTTCTGGATGCCAGGGACTGGACAAGAGCCGAGCGGATCTACAGCAGAATGGGGCAGCTGCTGGCTGCCCAGATTCATTCCCGCCCTTATCAGCCGCAAGAGACAGAGATCCGGCTCAGCAACAGGTCTGCACTGAGTCAGGTGGTTCAGAAGCTGGAATTCGTTCCCGCCGCTCTCGGCAGACAGTCGCTTCACTTTCTGTCTGCGGCGGAGGCCGGGGAGCTTCCGTGGGTCCTGACCCATGGCGATTACGGAGTACATAATCTGCTCTGTGAAGCCGATGATCTGCTGCATGTGCTGGACTGGGAATGGGCGGAATGGGGCAGCCCGCTGAATGATGTAGCCTGGGTCTGCTGGTTCACGAAGCACCATTATCCCGTACAATCCGTGCTGCTCAATACTGCCTTCATGCAGGGCTATCTGTCTGTTAACCCGTTATCCTTCACGCCGCAGCAGATGAAGGCGGCGAGTCTGTACAGGGTATGGAATATCCTGCACCGCCTGCAGATCGCGCCCAAGGAGGTGCAGCGTGAATGGGTCAGACGTCTGGAATGGACACTCGGTGAGGACTTCGCAGAGCTGCACGGAATCAGCTAAGGAAGAGGCTTCTCCCGGATGACTGTATTCTGTAGCCTGGAGCACCTGAGGCGCCCGAGCTGCTCAGTCCTCCGGCACCACGACCTGAATGTGGCGCGGAATGGTGCTTAAGCGGATCGGCAGCGGCGGACCTTGCTCGCCGTCCACATTCGTCTGTACCGGCTCGGTGGAGCGGACGGAGACCTCCTTGGCTGTAAAGTAGATGACATCCTTATGATTCCGCAGATTGCCGAGCAGCAGGGAGATGCTGACCGTAACGGAATTCAGCAGGTGCAGGTCCTTGACGATGAAGCAATGGAGCAGGCCGTCATCTACGGCGGCAGCGGGGGCAAGCTTCTCGAAGCCGCCCACGGAATTCGTCAGTGCAGCAATGAACAGCGGGGAGGAGCCTTCCCAGATCTCACCGTCGTGAGTAATCGTCAGGGTATGTGCAGTATTGCTGGCCAGCTCCTTAATGCCCTCTTTTAGATAAGCAAGGAACCCGAGCCGGCTCTTGTCTTCGGAGCTAACCGAGGAGAGGGAGCCTGCCAGAGAGCCTGCGGCCACCACATTGACGAACAGCTGGTCATTCAGCCGGCCCATATCGACTCTTCGGGTCCGGGGCGAAGCCAGGCTCTGAATGGCCTCTTCAGGGACAAGCGGAATCTGTAGCGCGCGGGCAAAATCATTGACGGTGCCCATTGGCACAATGCCAAGTGTAGGGCGGTGCTGCTGATCTGTGAGGCCGTTCATCGTCTCGTGGAGCGTTCCGTCTCCTCCAATGGCAACCACCAGATCATAGCACTCGGCGCAGGCCTGGAGGCAGAAGGCGGTTGCATCTCCTTCCCCTGCGGTCTCCTGGACGGTAACCTGATATCCTGCGCCTTGCAGCACCTCTTCCGCTGCTCTAATATAATCCCGCGCCTCTGCCTTGCCGGACGACGGGTTCATGATGATCATGGCCTGCTGCATACTGCACTCCTCTCTCTTGTAACCGGATTAATATCCATTAACCAACTAAGTATAGCGTTTGAATCAAAAGCGCCAAAGGGCGCAGTGTCCCTTTGGCGCTGAACGACATATGCCGCAGCAGGCAGCAGCTATCTTCCTTCAATCCGCCGCCCATAAGATTCGGCGTAGGCCGCACTGCGGAACTTAAGAATCGGATCATCCGAGAGGAGCATACCGGTTGTAAGGATCGTAGGGTCCATGAGCAGATATGTCGGATCGGGGTAGATCTCTGAAATATGCAGCCGCCCGAGATCGATTCTGCGGCGGTCCTCCGGCCAGGCACGGGTAGGATCATCCGTAGCATCGCCTTCCTCTCCAAGAACAGCGACCAGTTGGAAGATAGCCGGCTCATCCTTGAAGCGCAGCTCCAGCTCATCCTCCAGATAGCGGTCCGGCTGCTGCGCAGCCTCTTCCAGCGTCAGTGTGCGCACGCCCGTTTCGGGAACCCATTCGAACCGGACAGGCTGCTGCCTGCCTTCTGCATCCACCAGCACATAAGCATGTATGCAGTGGTAATGACATTCGGCGTAGCTGGCAGGCGGCTTGAGCCGCCGCACCGCGAGCAGAGCCTCTTTGCTCTCGCTGAAGTGGCTGACAATTTCCTTCATCAGCTCAATCGGTCCGAGTGTCCCGGTCCGCAGCCTGTGGGCCATCTGTATAATGTCGATGAAGGACTCCGGGGTCCGCGCAAAAAAGACAGGTACGGTCACTCCAACCAGATTCGTAACCCCGCCATCCGGGAGGATGAACTGGACAGCCATCCCCTTGGCAGGGGATAGCAGGTCCGCAAGTGCCGGATCAGTCGAGCTGCCCGAGAAGCGGATGATGGCATTCACCTGCTGCTCCTGAAGGTGCTCCGCCTCCGTGAACTCCTTCCCCAGTCCGCTCGGCCGGAAGAAGCCGCGGCAGCAGACTCCCGCCGCATGGGCGCGGCGGTATCCGGGATGGACACCGGACAGGTTCTCGATAGCGTCTACTGCCTCGGCGGCAAGCGCTGGATGCTCCCTGGTGTCTGCGGCAGACTGGCTGCTGCTGTGCTCCGATTCCGATTCATTCATGTCCTCATTCACTCCTCCACGATGATTTATAACATATACAAGCTATTTTCTAATTATTACCACTTCCACCGCTCATTCAAACCGCTTCTCGTAGACATCCACCTGGTTACCATGGTTATCGGTAGCACTTCTGATCCGGCCATATCCGTTCAGAGTCCAGAACATCTCCCCGGCCTTATTCTCGAGCTGGACAGCCAGTCTGACGGCTTGTGTACCCTGTTGCTGGAATTTTCTCTCCAGTTCATGCACAGCAGCATTCCCTAACCCTTGCCGGCTATATTGCCGGTGAATTACCAGGAGACCAATCCAGGGATAGTGATCCGGGCCGTAGTCTGGGAGATAAGTGAGTAGGCCGGCGACGCGATTACGGAACTTGATGTACAGCATTTTCTCACCCATGGCGAGGTTCTTACGGTTCTCTTCTTGCAGCTCCAGCGGTTCGAGGTAAGACTTATGCTCCACCATCAGATTGAATTCAGGCTGTGAGTTCAGGATGGAGGCTTGTATCTCAAGACTCTCCTGAGACAGCGGGTCGGTAACAGCTTCTAACTGAATCATAATAATCCCACCTTATTATTAAATAATTATCTAATTAGATATTAATTTAATGACTGAGTTTAATCAAGTTATATGTTAAACTTAGACAGACTTATCCCTATAAACATGCTTAAGCAGGAATGGAGAAATGAAATCATGAATGAATTGCCAAATTGCCCGCAGTGCAGCTCTGTGTACACCTATGAGGACGGAGCGCTTCTGGTCTGCCCGGAATGCGGACATGAATGGTCTTTGGATGCTGGAAGTGCAGGCGGCGAGGAAGAGAAGGTTATTAAGGATGCTAACGGAAATGTATTGGCTGACGGGGACACTGTAACGGTGATTAAGGATCTCAAGGTCAAAGGCAGCTCGTCCGTTCTGAAGATAGGCACCAAGGTGAAGAACATCCGGCTGGTGGACGGCGACCATGATATTGATTGCAAAATCGACGGGTTCGGCGCAATGAAGCTGAAATCGGAGTTTGTGCGCAAAGCATAGCATGAAGCAGGACCGGAAGTCCGCTGCCCGGCAGGCAGCAGGTTCCGGTCCGCCAACTCTCCCCGCTATAGAATCCGCCGCGCGGTAACAAACCGCTGCTTCCACTTACTGCTGAAATCCTCCATATGTACACCCTGCTCCTTGGAGTAGGTATGCAGGATCCGGTTATTTCCGGCATAGATGGCTACATGTCCGATGTCGAGACCCCTGGCGGTGAAGAACAGCAGATCTCCGGTGCGCAGCTCGCCCACGCCAACCTTCCGGCCTTCCTGTGCCTGATCGTAAGAGACGCGGGGAAGCTCAATCCCAAGCGTATCCCCGAATACACGCTTCACAAAAGAAGAACAGTCGAACGTATCTGTCTGGTCAGGAGAAGCGCCGAATTCATAAGGGGTATTCAGGTATTTTTTACCTGAGGCAATCAGGGCTTCCCCTTGCTTCTGCAGCAGGGAAGGACTTCTGTAATCCGTGAATTTCGGCTTGGAAGATACATATCCTCTCACATGATCTGCGGTCCGCACCTCCAGCCAGAGGGCATCAACCTCACGGATGACATGAATCTTGCTTCCGGCGGGCAGCAGGCCCAGGCTAGTGGCGCTGCTCCCGGCATCCGGGGTGCTGCGCAGGTTGACCCCCCAGGTAACCGAGGTCTCATAGGCGGACGCCGAGGAGATAAGGACGGAGCCCGAAGCCGGCTCCCAGGTTACTTGGCTGCCCAGTGCTTCACTAACGAAGCGCAGAGGAATCATACTGTAGCCTTGCGACAGTTGTCCCGGTACTGCCAGCTGGGCGGTCTTCCCGTTCAGCAGAGCTGTGGACGAGCCTAAGGTATAGGTGAGTGCAGTGCCGCTTTTGACGGCAGTTACCGTCTTGCTTGCATTGTCCCAGGAGAGCTCGGCCCCTTGGGCTTCGAACAGCCCACGCATAGGAACCAGTACAGTCCCGCTGATGTTCAGCGGCTGGGTCTCCGGCTGGAGCTGCTGCCCGTCCAGGTAGATGGAGATGGGCTGGGGTGAGGGGGCTGCATCTGCATGGACGCGGTCTGGTAATAACAGGGCCAGTCCAAGCAGAGACAGCAGCATAGTCGTTCTTGTTGTCATGGATTCATCACCTTATGGATAGATTTAACTCTCTCCAGTTAGACGCGATTGGTGTGAATTGGTTTTGTGCCAATTGTTGGTAACGAGGATCAGACAAGGCTGCAGGAGTTGCGCTTGACGTCCGCCAGAATACAGATTATAATCCAACTAGTTAGTTAGAAATAAGGAGGCGGAAACCATAACCACAACAGGGGGCAAACGCAGCACCAAAATATACGACGCCGCCCGCACCCGGGCGATTATTCTGGATGCAGCGGAGGAGATTTTTGCCGAATTCGGTTACTCCGCAGCACGGATCGATGCCATTGCGAAAGCATCCGGGTATAACAAAAGCCTGATCTATCAGTATTATGGCGACAAGCTAGGGCTATATACGGAAGTGGTTAAGCGGGCGGACCAGACTGGCGAACAGATCACAGGCTCGTTCATCAGCGAATTGCTGAAGGATGAGCAGGTACTACAGGACGCGTCTGCATTCAAGACTTTCTTGGAGTACTGGACCCGTCAGACCGTCTCCTTCCTGCTGGAGCACCGGAGTTACCTGAGAATCCTCTTCTGGGAAGCTGCGGAGGGCTGGAAGACCTGGAATCAGATTACCTACCGTCCGGAAGATGATCCTCAGATGCATGAACTTGCCATGGCCGCCCAGAGGAACGGTATCCTTCGTCAGGATCTGGACCCCGCGCTCTTTCCGATGCTGATCATGAACGTGATTGCTATGACACTGCAGTCGTCTTCAAGGTTTGAGCACTTGTTCGGCAGCCCGGACTCTCCGCAGATTAGAGAACAGACCACACAGCAGATTGTGCAATTTATTATCCATGGCGTCATGGAGCCGTCTTTACTGTAAGGGCGGCTGTTTCTTTGGACTAAATATAAACAACTAGTTAGTTTTAAAAGAAGCATAGGAGTGATGATGATGAACGCAATCATTCAGACAGAAGGATTAACCAAGCATTTCGGCAGCCATCATGCTGTGGATAAGCTGTCGATCGAGGTGAAGCCGGGCGAAATCTACGGATTCCTTGGGCTGAACGGAGCAGGCAAAACTACAACCATCCGCATGCTCCTGGGCATGATCCGCCCCGATTCCGGGTCGGCCTACCTGTTCGGACGGCGGGTCGATGCGGGCAGCCATAAGCTTTGGGCAGAGGTAGGGTACATGGTCGAAACTCCCTACTCCTATCCTGAGCTTACGGTCCGTGAGAACCTGGAGATTATCCGCAGGCTGCGGGGTATCCCGGACCGCTCTGCCATTGACAGTATTATCGACAGGCTCCAGCTTACCGCTTACCGGGACCGCAAAGCCGGGACGCTCTCCCTCGGTAACGGGCAGCGGCTGGGCCTCGCCAAGGCCATGCTGCATCATCCGCAGGTGCTGATTCTGGATGAGCCGACGAACGGGCTGGACCCGGCGGGGATTGTGGAGGTGCGGGAACTGCTCCGGGAGCTTGCGGCAGATCAGGGAGTGACGATTTTTATCTCCAGCCATATTCTTGGCGAAGTCTCCAGGCTGACGAGCAGAATCGGCATCGTGCATCAAGGGAAGCTGCTGCAAGAGACGGATGTGAAGGATCTTCATCCCTTGCTCCGCAGGAGTCTGCGGGTAGAGACCCGCGATCCGGCAAGTGCCCGCAGCAGACTTACTCAGGCAGGCTATGTGGTGCAGCAGAATGCAGAGGGCACACTGCTGCTTCAGGAGGAACGTGCCGTAACGAACCCGGATTACATCTCCAAGCTGCTGGTGTATGCGGATATGCCGCCTACGCTGATTCAGGTGGAGGAAGAGGATTTGGAGCATTATTTTCTAAGAGTCATTGGATCTGAAGGAGGAGTGAGACCATGAATCAATGGCTATCGGCCCTGTGGGTGGAGGTCTTGAAGCTTCGCCGTTCCAGGCTGTTCGTGATATCGCTTGTGGTCAGCATCCTGGTGCCGGTAATGATCGGGCTGGTGTTCTCCGGGACCATTGGCTCCCAGAGCGCCTTTGAGGGTGAGATCAATGTGGCAGGGTTTCTGAAGGAGCTGGGCATTGTCGTCTCCATGGGAGGCTTGATCGGCTTCGGGTTCGTGTACAGCTGGAGCTTCGGCCGGGAATACTCCGACCGCACGGTGAAGGATCTGCTGGCCCTGCCGCTATCCCGGTATGGGGTGGCCGCTGCGAAGATCGTTGTTTCTACGTTATTATGTGAAGTTCTATCCTTGTTCATGTTCATAGCTGGGTGCATCACGGCATGGTTTACTGGCTTGGACGGATGGAGTCTCGAGGTCATTGTTCAGGGCTTCAGCGGGTACGCACAGATCTGTCTCATGGTGGTTGTTCTGAGCATCCCTGTAGCGTGGATGGCTTGTATCGGGCGCGGTTTCCTGTATCCCCTGGGCATCGTCCTGCTTACCATTGTGATCGCTCAGTTCGGCGGGGCGCTGGGCATTGTAGAGTATATTCCGTGGGCCATTCCCGGACTGCTCAGCGGTGCCTCAGGAGAGGAGAGCGCACATCTGGAGCTGGTTAGCCGTTTGCTTCCGTTTCTCACCGGCGCTGTTGGCCTCATAGGCACGCTTGTCTGGTGGAGGTATGCCGACCAGACCTAAGTCGGGTGGAATTGCAGAGTTTTATTATTGTGCTTACGCTCCTTGGGGTATTTCTCGTGAAGAACGTTACGCCACAGGTAAAAAGCAAAGCCGACGCTTTATCCATGACGTTGTCCTCGCTCGGCTTCGGCGGCGTGCTGTATGGCTTCAGCGTCTCCGGCAGCAAAGGGTGGGGGAGCACCGAGGTGCTGATCTCCCTCGCAGTAGGCTTCATTGCGCTCGGCCTCTTCGTCTGGCGGCAGTTAACGATGGAGAATCCTCTGCTGGAGCTGCGGGTGTTCACCAGTCCCTCTTTTACCCTGGCTACTGTAATCAGTATGATCCTGATGATTATCATGCTGAGCGCGCAGCTCCTGCTGCCGCTCTATATGCAGACCATGCTTGGCTACACCGCGCTGAAGTCGGGTCTGATGCTGCTTCCCGGTGCGATTCTGATCTGTATTATGTCCCCTATCGCTGGGAAGATTTTTGACAAAATAGGTGCCAGAACGATGGTAATCACCGGAATCAGCCTGACGGTCATCTCTGCACTGTTGTTCTCCAATCTGACGGAGCATACGTCCTATACGTTCCTGATGGTTGGCTATTCACTGCGGATGGTCGGTGTCAGCCTGACCCTGCTGCCCGTCGTCACCAGCGGAATGAATTCCCTGCCGCCTGCCCTGATCCGCCACGGGATTCCCGTGAACACTACGCTGCGGACGGTCGCCGGTTCCATCGGGACAGCGCTGCTTGTGACGATCATGACCTACAGCGGCGGTGGCCTGAAACAGACGGGCGATGTCCATAGCTTAATTCATGGAATGAATGTCGCTTCTATGGTCACCACAGGAGCCGCAGTGGTTGCACTGATTCTGTCCTTCTTCATCCGGCGGAAGGAAGAGATCCCTGCGGAGATTCCCGGAAGGGCGTCGCTGTGAAATAACCGCTCATGTATGGAGAGAGGATGTATCCTCAGCTCAAATAAAATACCTTCTGCTGCAAGAGATCGAGCGCCCGCTCGGTCTCTTTGCGTTCCTCAGCGCTCAGGGCGGCAATCCGCTGCTCGAACCGGACAGCGATCTGTCCGAAGGCCTCATTCATCAACGCCTCGCCTGCGGCGGAGAGTGTAATGCCTTGCCTGCGGCGGTCAGCGGGGTCGGTGATGCGGGTACATAACCCTTTTTCGCTGAGCTTCTTCAGCTCCCGGCTCGTATTGGGCATCGACATGTTCATGCAGTCGCTGATCTCGCTGAGCGTAACAGGCTGGCTGACGGCGATGTATTCAACAATCTTATATTGCAGCGGCGTTAAGCCGTCCGAATTGACATCTTTGGAAATATCGTTCGTTATTTGATGGACGGCGGCAGTGAAGGCTATGAATTTCTGGAATAGATGGTTGTTGTCCATAAGATCACCTCAGAGGTCACAATAGCAGAATAATTATCAAAAAACAATTATCATTTGACAAGTATTTTGCGGCTGTGGTATGTTTTTGTTATCAAATGACAACTAAAGGGGAATACCACTGATGAATACACTTGTGATCTACACCCATCCGAACCATAAGAGCCTGAGCTACGCCTTCCTGGAGGAAGTGCTGCGCGGCAGCAAGGAGAATGCGAAGATTACGGAAGTGAAGGTGCTTGATCTGTATGAGGCCGGATTCGATCCGGTCCTGGTGTTCAATGAGAATCGGCGCAGACGGGATATGTACCGGGAACCGGAGCTGGCAGAGTACAGGGAGCAGCTGCTGTGGGCCGATCAGATCGTTCTGGTCTATCCGATCTGGTGGGGACGCCCTCCGGCGATGCTGATGGGCTACATCGACCGGATGTTTGCATCGGGCTTCGCCTACCGGGATAAGGGCGGACTTTTGCCGGAGGGGCTGCTCAAGGGGAAGAGCGTGATCTGCATCTCCAGCATGAAGGGGCCGACCCACTACCCGCTGCTGTGGCTGGGGAACTCGCATAAGATACTGATGCGCAAAGCCCTGTTCAACTACGTGGGCATCCGTAAGGTGAAGTTCTTCGAATTCGGTAACATGGAGAGCAAGAAGGGGAAGCATAGCAAGAAGCTGGAGCAGATCTACCGCTATTTCAAGACGGTGGGGTGAATCTTGAACAATCTATTTGACATCCGGCCAACTTGTAACTACAATGGTTACATGAGTGATGATCACCGATGTCAACGAGAGCTTATAGCTGAGATTGAAATACAAGAACCCAAATGGAGGAATATGAGATGACAATCGCATTAACAGGAGCAACAGGCAAATTTGGTTCCATCGTAGCAGAGACTCTGCTGAAGACCGTACCCGCTGGGAATATTGTAGCCAGTGTCAGAAACCCGGAGAAGGCAGAAGCCCTGAAGGCGCGCGGGGTCGATGTCCGTCATGGTGATTTCGATCAGCCGGAGACGCTGGACACCGCCTTTGCCGGAGTGGAGCGCCTGCTGATCGTCTCGGCTGACGGCGACAACGACACCCGTATCCGCCAGCATAAGGCAGCTGTAGACGCAGCTGTCCGTGCAGGTGTAGGCTTCATCGTCTACACCAGTGTAGGCGATGCCGATAACAGCTCCCTGTTCCTGGCACCGGTACACCGTGCCACAGAAGAGTTCATCCGTGAATCCGGCATTCCGTATGCTTTCCTGCGCAACAACTGGTACCTGGAGAACGAAGTCGGCTCCATTCAGGCCGTGAAGGCCGGCGCTCCATGGCTGACCTCTGCCGAAGATGGCAAGGTAGGCTGGGCTACGCGCAGTGATTATGCTGAAGCGGCGGCTGCTGTTCTGGCTGGAGAGAGCCGTGAGAGTGTCATCTACGAATTGTCCGGTACTCCGCTTACCCAGGCAGAGCTGGCAGCAGTGGTCGGCGAGGTTCTAGGCCAGGAGGTTGCTGTGCAGCAAGTGGATGACACCGCCTATGCGAAGATTATGGCAGGTGCAGGCGTGCCGGAAGCGGCGCTGCCAATCGTCGTTGCCATTCAGGCAGCCATCCGTGATGGCGCGCTGAATATCGAGAGCGGCGACCTCGTGAAGCTGCTGAACCGTCCGCTTACCCCGCTGAGTGAAGGCGTACGCGCGTTGCTGGGTTAATCACTGTTGGTTGAACAAGCCCGCCAGTTATACTCTGGCAGGGCCTGCTATGAGAAGAGGCTGTCCTATACCGGTTGTTTGGCAACCGGCAGGCAGCCTTTTTTTGCGTTTGCATGATCTGAGCGGGAGACGCGCGGGCCGGATGTAGATCAGAGGGAGCAAAATGCGGTGTAAGCCGCGCCGCGGCTAGAGATACAAGCGGGTTGGGGGACGAAGGTTGGGGTGGTGTTTATTTTTTTTGCCGGGATTGTGATCCAAACCTGAATCCCTTGCGTTTCAGTGTATGTACAGACAAACAGGCAGACAGGCAACGTGAACACCACATATTACCCCAACCTAAGGAGTGAATTGAGATGAAGATGAAGAAATTAGTCGTTCCGATGTTAAGCTTGACCCTGATGATACCTGCGCTGGCAGGTGCGGAGGCAGCCCCGGCAGCCACAATGATGAAGGCTTCGGTGAATACACCGGCAGCCGAGCTGAGAGCGGGCCTGGATTATTTGCTCTCCGAGCATTTCACCCTTGCCGTAACCGCAATGACAAAGGCTTATGACGGTACTAAGGATGCGGCAGCGGCCTACCAGGCGCTTGATCAGAACGCGCTCGATATGCAGCCCGCCATTGCTTCACTTTACGGTGATGCAGGTGCAGCTGAATTTGAACGGATTTTCCGCGCTCATAACAAGTACACCGACGATCTGGTGAAGGCGACGAAGAACAAGGACACCGCAGCCGTCCAAGCTGCAGAAGATAAAGTAAGCGGCTTTGTAGACGAGTTCGGAAATTTCCTCGGCACGGCAACAGAGGGCAAGCTTCCGGCAGCTGCCGCGATGCAGGTTATCCGCAGTCATGAGAACCATGTCCAGGAAGTGTTCGAGGATTATGCAGCCGGTGACTACAAGGGCGCGTATGAAGCTTACCGTAAGGGTTATGCAGAAATGTTCAGTATCAGCAAAGCCTTGTCCAGTGCGATTACTACGCAAATGCCTGCTAAATTCGAGAATACCAAGGCAGATACCAAAGCTGCTGATCTGAGATCCGCACTCAACCAGTTAGCGGGTGAACACTTTGCTCTGTCCGTCCTGCAAATGCAGGAGCAATATGACGGAAGAGCCGCTTCCAATGCGCTGATTGCAGCCGAGGCCATGAATACGGCAGACTTCAAGGCAGCAATTGCTTCTATCTATGGTGCAGAGGGGGCAGCGGCCTTCGAGAAGATCTGGGTCACGAATCATGTGAATGCCCAGGCTGATTTCACAGCGGCAGTGAAGAACAATGATGCAGCGGCAAAAGCGGCAGTAGAAGCGCGTATCGCAGGCTTCACCACTGAATTTGCAGCCTTCCTTGATTCGGCTACAGCAGGCAACCTGCCGAAGTCAGCGGGACAATCCGCATTGACCACCCACGAGAATCAAGTGCAGCAGATGCTTACGCAATATGCAGCGGGCAACTATGACGCTTCTTACAAGACGAACCGCGAGGGCTACAAGACGATGTTCGGGGTAGGCCAAGCGCTGGGCAATGCAATTGTTACGCAGTTCAACGACAAGTTCCAGGATGCAGCAGCACCTGCACCTGCAACACCAGCAGATCCTGCTTCCATGATGAAAGTCTGGATGAAGGTGGGCAGCGGCGTCCTGAACATTAACGGACAAGTAACTCAAATGGATACTAAGCCGTTCATCTGGAGCGGAATGACCTACATCCCGCTTCGTTATCTGAGTGAAGGGATCGGGGCAGAGGTGAAATGGGACAAGCAGGCGCAGCAGGTTACCATTACAGCAGGCAGCGACACCCTGGTATTCTGGATGAACAAAGACTTCATGGAAGTCAACGGCATGAGAAAATCCGTCGGCGCCAAGGTCTTTGTGAACGACGACAACAGAACCGTAGTTCCCCTTCGTTTCATCACCGAATTACTGGGCTGGAACGTACAATGGGGCAACGCCGATCAGTCTATTACGTTGACTAAGAGCATGTGATTGTAAGTAAGCTAACTTAGCTAACCTTTCTGTACTACCCCCAGACTTCCCCACAAGCGGCCCACTATAAAAGGTGGTTGCTTGTGGGGCTTTTTTTAATGTACACGTAGAATGAGTATTCAAAGGGATAAATACTATTAAATTAGGCGGAGGTCGGATATATCGGACAAGTAGAGGGATAAATCCAACTAATTATGGTGAAACGTGCTCGTTGCAAGCTAATAAAAGGGATAAATCTCATTAAATCCGATTAAAGCGGTTGTTGCGAGGAGATCAAAGGGATAAATCCCACTACATTTGGTAAAGGCGGTCAGGGTGGCAGAACTGAGGAGCAAAGGACCCCGAGCAACCACCACAGCCACTACTATTCCAACCAACAATCCCAATCTCCGCCCGCCCCGACCACCAACAACCTCCCTTTAGCCCACTTTTTAAAAAGGTTTTTTGTAATCCGAAAATTCCCATCGGACATTTTGCTGAGGTTTGCGCGCGGAATCCAGATTGTACATTGACAACCTGTCCAGACACGTATATATTTATCGATAATGATTCTCATTATCGTATAAAAAACCTATTCAGATAAGGAAGGGTCCACACATGAACCGTACCAAAAAGTTCTCTTTCAAGACATTATTTATTCCATTAGCGCTAACTATAGTGCTGGCAGGCTGTTCCTCCAACCAGTCGAATTCAGCTGCTTCACCTACCCCGGCACCGACAGCAGCTGCAACTAGCGAAGCGGCAAGCACAGAAGCACCAGCGGCGCAGGATGCTGTGACCTATCCGATTACCATCAAGCATGCGCTTGGTGAAGCTGTAATTAAAAGCAAGCCGGAACGCGTAGTTACTGTGCAGTGGGCTAACCATGATGTGGCTCTGGCTCTGGGCGTTGTCCCTGTAGGCTTCTCGGCTGCGAACTTCGGTGTGCAGGATGGCAGCGGGCTGCTGCCTTGGACCGCTGATAAGCTCAAGGAGCTGAATGTAACCGCTCCGAATGTGTTCCAGGATACCGATGGTCTTGATTTCGAGGCAATCTCTGACGCCAACCCGGATGTTATTCTGGCCGCGTACTCGGGCCTAACGAAGGAAGATTATGAGACCCTGAGCCAGATCGCTCCAGTGGTAGCTTACCCGACGGCTGCTTGGGCTACGACATGGCGTGAGCAGGTGCTGCTGAACGCAGAAGGCATGGGTATGAAGCCTGAAGGCGAGCAGCTCATCAAGGACACCGAAGCCCTGGTTAAGGACAAGCTGAGCAAATATCCGCAAATTGCCGGCAAAAAAGTAGTCTGGGTCAATTTCTCTGCTGAGGATTTGTCGAAACTGCATATTTATACACCTGTGGACTCCCGGGTCGCATTCCTGTATGAGCTGGGCATGACGTATCCCGAGAGCATTACCAAACAGATTACAGACCCAACCAGCTACTCGCTCAGCTTAAGCTCTGAGAATGTGGAAGCCCTGTATGATGCAGATCTGATCGTAGGTTATGGCAATGCCGAATTGCTTAAGACGCTTCAGGCAGATTCACTGATCGGCAAAATCCCGGCCATTGAACGGGGATCGGTAGCTTTTATCGACAGTGATACTCCGCTGGTTGCTGCCGGAACACCGAACCCGCTGTCCATTGCGTATACGATTGATGAATACCTTGCCTTAATTGGGGGAGCTATTGATAAAATAAAATGATGAGTTCACCGGTCTCGGACGATAACAAGCTAAAATTGCATATGCCGAAGAATTTCATCCTGGTGCTGGTGAGCTGCATGGTCCTGCTGGTCCTGTGCATCATTGCCTCACTGGTACTGGGAGCCCGTCATGTAGGCTGGAATGAGCTGATGGACGGGCTTTTCCGTCCAGAAGTGGACAGCTATGGGGCAAACGTGGTGCGCAAGCGGATCTCCCGGACGGTGTTCAGCCTGATGTGCGGCGGGGCGCTCGGCGTATCGGGAGCCTTGATGCAGGCGGTGACCCGTAACCCGATTGCCGATCCGAGCATCCTCGGGGTGAACACGGGAGCCTCTTTGTTCGTAGTCTGCGGAATTGCTTTCCTGAACATAAGCACTGCGGGCCAATATATATGGTTAGCCTTAGCCGGAGCTGCAATTACAGCGGTCTTCGTATTCGGAATCGGCTCGATGGGGCGTGGCGGAGCCACGCCCATTAAGCTCGTTCTGGCGGGTGCTGCCATCAGCGCGGCTCTGTCCTCTCTGGTTACCGCTATCATGATTCCGCGCGCTTACGTCATGGACCAGTTCCGGTTCTGGCAGGTGGGCAGCGTGGGTGCGGGGACCTGGAGCGGCATTACAACCTTCCTTCCGTTCCTGCTGATCGGCATGCTGATTGCCTTCATTACGGCTCCGGCCCTGAATGCGCTGGCCCTGGGCGATGATGTGGCGACCGGACTCGGGGTCCGCACAGGGACACTGCGGCTTATAGCAGCGCTGGCCGGGGTATTATTATGCGGAGCAGTGACGGCACTGGCCGGGCCTATCGGGTTCATTGGCCTCTTGTCCACTCACGTAATCCGGCTGATCCTCGGCTCGGACCTGCGGTTCGTGATCCCGATGTCAGCGGTCACCGGGGCTATTATTCTCACGGTCTCCGATGTAGGCGGCCGGCTGATTGGAAGCCCCGGAGAGCTTGAAGTCGGTGTAGTCACAGCCTTTGTAGGGGCACCGATCCTGATTCTATTAGCGATGAAGTCGAAAGTGCGGTCCTTATGAGAAATGAAACGATTGAATTCATTATGGCGGGCAGACGTCAGAGACAGCGCCGGGGCTTGATTGTTACCAGCCTGCTTGCCGTACTTGCCTGTGTACTGTGCTGCGCGATGCTGCTGCTCGGGAATACCATCTATCCTGCTTCGGAGGTCATCCGCGCACTTTCCGGCGAAGAGCTGAAGGGTGTCTCCTTCGCTGTGAATGTGATCCGGCTGCCGCGGATGCTGGCGGGTCTTTTTGCCGGATTCGCCTTCGGCATTGCCGGGTACACCTTCCAGACGATGCTGCGCAATCCGCTGGCGAATCCGAATGTCATTGGCATTACCTCTGGATCGAGTGCGGCGGCGGTATACTGTATCGTGATCCTTCAAGCCAGCGGAGCTGTAGTCTCTGTTGCTTCGGTAATCGCTGGCCTTGCTACCGTGCTGCTGATCTACGTGCTCTCCAGGGGAAGAACCTTCTCCATCGGGCGGTTAATTCTAATCGGGATCGGCCTTCAGGCGATGCTGGATGCCGTGATCTCCTACCTGCTGCTGATTGGCTCCGAGAAGGACATCCCTTCAGCGGTCCGCTGGCTGACCGGCAGTCTCAACGGCTCACAGATGCGCGAGCTTCCGCCGCTGATGATCATCGTGCTGATCTGTTCGCCTATCATCATCCTGCTGGGCAAGCATCTGAGTATTCTCGAGCTGGGGGAGCAGTCGGCTACCTCGCTTGGAGTACGCACCGACCGAACCCGAATTGCACTGATTGTCAGCTCTGTCTGCATGGTGGCGATGGCTACGGCTACTACCGGACCTATTGCGTTTGTCTCCTTCCTGTCAGGGCCGATTGCCAAAAGACTAGTGGGTACCGGCGCTTCCAGCATCATCCCCGCAGGTCTGGTCGGCGTGAATCTGGTCCTGGCGTCAGATCTGATTGGACAATTTGCTTTTGAGTACAGATTCCCTGTAGGCATCATTACCGGATTACTCGGAGCGCCTTATCTGATCTTCCTGTTAATCCGCATGAATCGAAAGGGAGAGTTATAATGAACAAGGCACATGTATTTGGAGCTGAACAGGTTGTAGCAGGCTATGAGAATAAGACGATTATTCATGGGGTAGACCTGGTGATCCCCGATCGGCAGATCAGCGTGATTATCGGAGCGAACGGCTGCGGGAAATCCACCCTGCTCAAAACCATGGCCCGGCTGATCAAGCACACCGCAGGCCAGGTGACGCTGGACGGCAAGCCGATCTCGCAGATTCCGGCCAAAGCGCTGGCGCGGGTCATTGGTCTGCTGCCGCAATCCCCGATTGTGCCGGAAGGGATATCGGTTGCCGATCTGGTGGGACGCGGCAGATTCCCCCACCAGTCCCTGCTTGGAGGCTGGTCCCGGAAGGATTACGAGGCCGTGGCCGAAGCGATGGAGATTATGAATATTACCGAATTCGCTAACCGTAATATCGATGAGCTCTCCGGCGGCCAGCAGCAGCGGGTCTGGATTGCGATGGCCCTGGCCCAGCAGACCGACATCCTGTTCCTGGACGAGCCGACCACCTTCCTGGATATCACCTACCAGGTGGAGATTCTGGACCTGCTGACCGATCTGAACCGCAAGCACGGAACCACCATTGTGATGGTCCTGCATGATATCAACCTGTCCGCCCGGTATGCCGACCATATCTTTGCGCTGCATTCCGGCAGGTTGGTGGCGGAGGGTTCACCGGCAGAGGTCATCACCAGCGGGCGGGTCAAAGAGATCTTCGGACTGGATAGCACAGTCATCCCTGACCCGGTCTCCGGTTCCCCGTTGGTTGTGCCTAGAGGGCGGTATCATAACAGGTAGGCGAATGCGCTAGAGTAAGGACTGCAGATGTCATACTCCCGGCAGTTTCACATTGCATATAAGGCTGTCCGACCGGTCCACCGGAGGGCAGCCTTTTGTGTACCCATAGAAATTATATTTGCCGCATGAGATCCATTCCCTTATCATGAACATGAATTAGGCGGTAGACCTTCCATTCTGAATTAACGCAGGTGATCCTATCAAAATTTCCATCGAGCATATCAGCAGGGAGCAGCAAGAGGAAATCATCATCAGATGCTATGAAGCAAACGAAGAGATCAGTGAGATTGTACGTAAGCTTAAGGCAGAGACCCTTGTGCTCCTGGGAGTCCAGGAAGAGCGGGTCAGCCGCATCAAGCTCAGTGACGTCTATTATTTCGAAGCCGTGGACGGCAAAGTGTTTGTCTACAGCGAGAACCAGGTGCATGAAGTGAAGCAGAAGCTGTATGAGCTGGAGGAGCTGTGCCGGGACAAGAACTGTTTTCGCGCCTCCAAATCCACGATTCTGAATATCGCCAAGATCGAAAGTGTGCGTCCGTCCCTCAGTGGCAGGTTCACAGCACTGCTTGATAATGGGGAACGTGTAGTCATTTCAAGACAGTATGTGCCCGTACTGAAACAAAGACTTGGATTATAAAGGAGGGGATCACAGCATGAAGCGTTCTGAGGTTGTCAAAGATATCATCCGCGATTTTCTGGTTATCTTCGCATCCATCATCATTATCATTACGGTGCTGCGGCAGATTTTTATGCCGGAACTCGCCTTTGATCTGATATCCATCTATACGATTATGGGATTCTCCCTGCTTGGAGCCTTGACAGGCATGATGTTGTACGCTCCTAACGAGGTAAGCGAGCAGGCGATGCGTGTTAGAATTGTGATTCATTTTCTCCTGCTGGAGATTCTGTTGATTGCCCTTGCCAGCCTGATCGGAGTTGTAGCCAGTGTGTCCGCTGCACTTCTGTTTGCCCTGCAAATCGCTGTAGTCTATGCCATTGTCCGTCTGCTGTCCTATGAGAAGGATAAGAAGGAAGCGGAGCAGATTAATGAGAGACTGAAGGCTGTGAAGCAGGACATTCGCGGGTGATTCCGTAGGTAATGTCGCGCTTTTATGCATCTTATTGCCCTGTAGCTACAGCTTACCGTAAATGGGTATACACCCTTTTCGCAGTTTTTTATGATGAATTCATCACCTCACGCGAAAAGGAGAAT
This sequence comes from Paenibacillus sp. FSL R7-277, assembly GCF_000517965.1. Lineage (NCBI taxonomy): Bacteria > Bacillati > Bacillota > Bacilli > Caryophanales > Paenibacillaceae > Paenibacillus > Paenibacillus sp. FSL R7-277. The sequence continues at coordinate 57,054 of NZ_ASPX01000009.1, read as the reverse complement.
TATCCCTATGTACAGCCGCATCAAGCTCTTAAGCTGGATTAGAATTACCCTATTTATCGTATTCGTTATTCTGACATTGTCCCCTGTGATCGAGTGGGGTTTTAGTTGGGGATTGCTGGCGGCATTGCTGTTTATTTTTGCGCTGAAAGGCTCGGTTGATCTGCTCCGCAAGAAGACAGGCGTGAGACCGTCCAGACGTTCAACCCGGGTGTGGAAAAGGCTGCTAACCGCTGTGGCGCTGCTAATCTCACTTATCCCGCCTATTCTATTCCCGCAGTACCGTGCACCTGAAGTGACCGGGGAATATGAGGTCAGAACGGCTGTGTACACCTATACGGACCCTAACCGGATGGAGGGATTTACGGATACCGGAGAGCGCCGGAGGGTGAATGTGGAGTTCTGGTATCCCGGCCACGCGGAGGGAACGTACCCGCTGATCGTCTTTTCCCATGGCGCCTTTGGGGTTAGAGAGAGCAACGCTTCAACCTTCACGGAGCTGGCCAGTCACGGCTATGTTGTGGCATCCGTCGATCATCCTTACCATTCCTTTTATACACAGAGCGTGGACGGGAAGGTCACTATGATTAATGCTGATTATATGCGGGAAGTTAACGATTCCAACAAAGACGGGATTTACACCATGGAGGAGCTATACGGCCTTACGCAAAAATGGATGAAGCTGCGGACCGGAGACATGAATCTGGTAATCGATCATATCCTGGAGAAAGCCGCCAGTAGCGAGGACCCCGTGTACCAACTAATTGATACGGAGCATATTGGCGTAATCGGCCACTCCATGGGTGGTGCGGCAAGCGTCGCGCTTGGCCGGGAGCGCAGCGATGTGGATGCTGTTGTCAATCTGGATGCCCCGTTCTTCACCGAGCTGGTGTATGACCGGAAGATGAATGATCTGGCGGCCAAAGATGAGCCTTACCGCGTACCGCTGCTGAACATATACACGGACGATGTGTGGAGACAGCTCGGGAAGAACTCGGCTTACGCAGCGAATAACACTCGCAATCCGAACTTCAAGGATGCGTATACCGTTCATTTTGAGGGAGCCAAGCACTTGAGCCTGACCGATCTGCCGCTGTTCTCCCCCATCCTGGCGAATATGTTGCAGCGCGGGCAGGCGGATATCGATAAGTATTACTGTATTGAGACCATGAACAGGCTAATTCTTGAATTCTATGACTATACGTTAAAAGGCACCGGCCGGTTTGCGCCGCAGGCGGTGTATTAAAGGGGATGCAGCGGCGGCTATAAGGTGATTCCGGGAAACGCAGTTTTATGCTCCACCCTAGTGAAGCCCAAGGACCGGTACAGCGCAACTGCGCAGGTGTTCAGCTCCCAGACTTCGAGTCTGGCCAGATTCATCCCATTTGCCAAGAAATAATCAAATATATAATTCATGATCACCTTGGCGATTCCGGTTCCCCGGGCTTCGGGCATAACATACAGCGTTTCAATATAACCGCAGCCATCTGCCGCCCAAAAGGTACAGCCTCCCAGCAGCCTGCCGTCCCGCCCAAACGAAAGATTGCGGAAATGGGGATGTCTGCCTTGCTCCGCAAGTGTGTCCAGATTGAGTGGGGTGATAAATATGGTATCGTACCGCTCTTTGTAGACTATCCGTCTGTCCTCTGAATGAAGGTCCTCCGGCTGCACGGTTATCTCTTCCGGCAGGTTGTAAGTGAAGCCTTCCGCAATAGAGGCCTCCATAATTATGCTGTAATTTGCTTCGAACTGGGTCCCTATGTAAAAGTCACGCTGCTTCTGGTCTGCTTGGAATTCGCCGTAGATTCTGGCGGTTAAGTCCGGCCGTAATGCCCGCAGCTCTCTCGCCCGGATCAGTACTTGGTTAAACAGCTCCCGGCTAACTTCCTGCTGTACAATTTCATCCGAATGTTCAGCGGGGTCAACGCTTATATAGATCAGATATGGGGTGTCCGGTGTCTGGTGATGATTGATCGCCGGATAGGTATAGGCACTGCCCAGGTAATCTCCTTGCTCACCCAAAGCAATGAAGATATTCTCTCTGCTGTTCCCGTACTGGTCTGCTTCGGGATGAATAATCTGTATGTTCATCAATGTCCTCCTGTACTCAACGAATCTTCAACGATCATACAAATTATGACATGATTCATCAGGGGACTGATGGTAGAGTTTCTCTATAATCAATTGCTACATATCCAAGACAGAAGACTGAACGAGTTCCGCTATCCCTTCCTCTAACCTCGTCACACCCTCATCCTCCAGCCACTCTAGCGGGACGAGCAGATAATGGCTGGAGCTGCTCTTCAGGTAGCTGTAGATGATCTGTGCCTCGTCGATCTTGTGGCGGCTCATCTCTTCCGTAGCGGCGGTCTGGCTGCTGCTGTGGAAGACCTCCCGGGCGGATGCAGCGATCATCCCGGTGAGCTGCCCTTCATTCAGGGCTTCCGTTGCCAGCAGGGTGCGGAAGAGGATGACGCTGCCCTTGATTAGGATCAGCTTATGGGAGTGCTCGTCTACTGGCTCCAGCACGATAATATTCTTGTTGGCTCCGGTGAATTCGATCACTTGCTCCTTCTGCAGCAGCGAGTGAACCGCCCCCAGATAATCGCGGAATTTGGCGGCGGTCTCGAAGTCGAACCGCAGCGCAGCTTCCTCCATGCGGGCTTCCAGTCCGGCTACAATCCGGCTGTCCCTGCCTTCCAGCAGGCAGATGATCTCGTCTATGACTGCTTCATACTGTGCCACAGCTGCCTCCCCGCCTCCGCACATGCCGATGCATAAGCCCAGCGAGTGGTTCAGGCACCGTGAGTTGCGGGAATGGGGGCTGCTGCACAGAATGCGCTGTGATTCTTTGATGCCCAGCACCGCTCTCTCGACCGTACTCCGGCTGGTATAAGGGCCATAGACGAGGCTGCCCGCCTCTGTACTTGGCTCGTAGCCGATCTCAATCTGCCGGTAAGGTGCTTTGTCCACGATGGAAATGTAGCTGTAGGCGAGCGGATTTTTCATTTTGCGGTTATACATCGGCTTGATCTCTTTGATCAGCTGGCATTCCAGCATGAAGGCCTCCAGCTCCGTGTCGGTCAGCCGGTAGTCCAGATCACGGATATGCTTAACCAGCTGCTTCACCTTGGGAGAATGTCCCTTATTATTATAAAAATAAGACTGGACCCGCTTCCTCAGCTGCTTCGCCTTGCCGACATAAATCACATGGCCCAGGCCGTCCTTCATCAGGTATACGCCAGGCGTCAAGGGCAGGCTGGCGACCTTGTCTGTTAGATGTGCGGGCATGGCAGCCGCCTCCGTTCGTGAGTTTCTTCCGTATCTTTCAAGTATAGACCATGCTGCCGCCACCTGCGACAGGAAAAGCTCCTCCCGGTGCTCCGGCAGCAGCGGTGTGACATAATCCACAATGTCTCCCGGCCAAACCCTCTATCATTAACTGCATGAACGATAGGCATGAGCGTATGCGATCAAGTAAGCTGGGGGGCTGCTGATGAAGTATTCGATCGGTGAATTCGCGTCCATTCTGGGAGTGACGGCAGATACACTGCGCTTATATGAGAAACATGATATTGTCCGGCCGATGAAGGATCAGCATAATAACTACAGGTATTTCAATGATTTGGATGCGCGGAATCTATTGACGAGCAGATGGTACCGGAGCATGCAGATTCCGCTTCAGGATGTAGCCGGATTGATTAAGGACGCGCCGTGTGAGCAAGTGATGGAGTCGATTGCTGCCGCCGGTATGCAGCTGGAGGAGGAGATCCGGCGCAGCAGGCTGCTGCTCGGCAAGATTCAGGAGATTCAGGCGGAGCTGGCGCAGGTCAGCGCATCTCTATATACGTGCAAGATGAAGCAGGTGCCGGGGATGTACCGGATTCAGCAGACGAACAAGAATCATTTGCTGCAAAAGGAGGATCTCAAAGACACGGTCCAGGCATGGATGGAGCTGCTGCCGTTCACCTTTTATTCCTTCCGGGTTGAGAATAAGGCAGGCGAATGCGTCTGTGGACTAGGGGAGCTGGAGTATAGCTGGGGACTTGGCCTGCTTGCGGAGGATCAGATGAAGCTCGGGGTCTGCCTGAATGACAGTGTGGAGGTTCTGGAGCCGGCGACCTGCATCTCTGCCGTAATTGTCAGCGGCCATGAGGATTACCTGGAGCGGGGAGCCTTCGGGTTCATGCTAGAGTATGTGCAGGCAAGGAATTATAAGATTAGCGGGGATATCAGCGGTAAAATCCTGTTCACTGAGCGCACGGGTAACGGCAGCAAAACGTATTTGGAGATTAATATTCCGGTTGAAGCGGAGTAAGCGTTCACCCTACTTTGAGAAAAGTTTCACATATTGTTCATTGACCTTGGTACAGTACCAAGGTTTACACTTTGTGCGGTAGTCAACAGTCCCATTAGAGAGAAACGGGGCTGCATTAACCACACAGGGGGAGAAATTGATGCGTAAGCAAGCAACAAAACGAGTGTTCCTAATCACCGTATGTCTGGTATTGGTCCTGTCGCTACTAAGCGGCTGCAGCGGTAACAATTCCGCCGCACCGGCAGCTTCAGAGCAGCCGTCCGCTTCGCCGCAGGCGTCACAGCCAGCGGATACAAGTGCTGTACCGGCAGACTTCAAAGCGGGAACCTATAAAGCAGAGGCTGAAGGCAAGGATGGCAAGATTCAGGTTGAGGTGACTCTTGACGATCATTCGGTCATTACCGGAATCAATGTGGTCAGCCAGAACGAAACCGCCGGAATCGGGGTAGAGGCGATCAACAAGGTCAAGGAGGAGATTCTATCCGGCCAGACCCTGAATATTGATGCCGTCAGCGGTGCGTCCGAGTCCAGCAAGGCGATTCTGACCGCTGTGGAGGATGCGCTTAAGCAGGCGGGCGGCAATGTGGAGGCTTTTAAAACAAAGGCTGTAGTGAAATCGGGAGAAGGCAAGACCGAGCAGCTGTCCGCAGATGTGGTCGTGGTTGGTGCAGGTGCGTCCGGTGTGTCGGCAGCGGTATCGGCAGCGGATAAGGGCGCGAAGGTAATCCTGATCGAGAAAACAGCGACGATCGGCGGCGCGAGCAACCTGTCCTGGGCAGGCAAATTCTACAACTCCTCGGCCGCGCTAAGCAGCGGGCTGAAAGTAGAAGTCGAGAAGGAGATTGCCGACTGGATCGTGAACAATCACTGGCGTGTGGATGCGGCGGCGATCCGCCAATACGTTACGAAGTCGGGCGAGACCTATGACTGGCTGACCGGCAAGGGCTACACCACCACCTTCCTGAACTTCGCCGGGGAACAGCTCCATATGCTGCCTCCTTATGAGACCCGCCAGGAGCTGCTGCGTAAGATGCTTGCAGCATCCGTAGAGAAGGGCGGCGGACAGGTGATCACGGAGGCCACCGCTCAGAAGCTGTTGACTGGCGCTAATGGAGAGGTTACCGGAGTCGTGGCCAAGAAGTCTGACGGAACAACGCTGGAGATTGCAGGGGCAAGCGTTGTAATGGCTACCGGCGGGTATGCCGGGAATAAAGAGATGGTTAAGGAAGCCTTTGGCTTCGAAGGCGTCAATGGCGGGCTTGGGCAGAACATCGGTGAAGGGCTGAAGATGTCCTGGGAGATCGGCGCGAAGGTGCCGGACAACTTCGGCGGGCAGATGCTGCACCAGACGCTGGCAAGAGCTACAGATAAGCTGAAGACGGAGTATGAGCCGTTTGAAGCCAGCTATCCGATGATGCTGTCTTACCTGCCAACCCTGATGAATGTCGGCCCTTCGGGCGCGAGATTCAGAGATGAGGCGGCGACGCTGACGGCGGTTGCAGCTGCGAATACCAGTGCTTTTAACGGAGCATATCATCTGGTGATTGTCTCGCAGGCGCAGCTGGATGCCCTTAAGGCCAAGGGGATGAAGGGGGTTCAGGCACCTAAGCTTCCGGGCATGCCGCCGGAATTCTATGCCTCCTATACAGACAAGTTCACGCTGGAGCAGCCATGGAAGGATGCCGATAAAGTCTTCGAATCCATGGTAGCGAACGGCGACGGCTTCAAGGGCAATACACTGGAGGAGCTGGCGAAGAATGCAGGGATGGACCCTGAAGTATTTACCGCTGAGTTCAAGCTCTATGAGGAAGCAGCGAAGACGGGCACCGATACGGAGTTCGGCAAGGCAAAGGAATATCTGGTTCCTATGGGCAGCAACGGGCCGTATTACGCCGTTATTGCCGAGATCAACAACCTCTGTTCAGTAGGCGGTCTGCTGGTCAATACCAAGTTCCAGGTGCTGAATGATAAGCGTCTGCCGGTCAAAGGGCTGTACGCCGTGGGCGTGGAGTCTGAAGGGGTGCTTTTCAATGATACCTATGTAGGCAACGGCGTTGGGCTGGGCTACTCCTTCACTTCCGGGCGGCTTGGCGGCGAGGATGCGGCAGCGGGCGCATTGGCTAAGGAATAGCCCTTTATAAGTAATTTTCCTCTTTTTGCCGATAAAGAGTTGTCCTGAACTTTACGCGCGAGAAGAGGAGCGTCCGATGTATATTCCCATATCACGAATCAACGCCGCTTCGCTGACCCGCTCACCGCAACAGGCGGACCATACTTCTGCCGGTTCATCTTCGCTCAGCTTCCCGGAGATGATGGCAGCTGTGGGAGCGGCAATTGAGGAACAGGCACGCAGAATCAAGGCAAGGTACAGTCTGTCCGTCCGCATTATGGCGGTAGCCAAAGACGGCAGCAAGGGGGAGAAGACCGGCGCAGGAGACCGGAGTGATCAGCGGGAGCTTATAATCGCTCCGAATATTCTGCAGCAGATGAGCAAAGATCCTGTGATGCAGCGTAAGGTGTATGGCTATCTTGACGAGTATGTGCGCGAGCCGCAATCCTCACCCGGCCATAGTCTGATCGTTCACAGGGACGGAACCTCCTCCCTTCTTCCTGCCGCCCCCAGACCAGCAGCCGTACAGGAGATTACCCATCTACATACCGGGCAACCGGAAATCGCGGGCAGCTTATACGATCAGGACAGACTGAAGCAGCTAGCGTTCCTCCGGGCCAGAAGAGCAGGCAGGCACCGGTAACAGAGTGTAATCCGCAAATAAGATCCCTGAATCCATATAAGGTGGAGGCAGGGGTCTTTTTGTGAGGTTCTGCGCGTCCCTGAGGCGAACAAAGGCCTATCCTCCTGCATAGCATATAGCACCTGCTTGCTATTTGTAAGTGGAAAGGGGGCGCATGGCTAATGGGTATCCAGCTTACTGCGATTCATTGGGTGTATCTGGTGTTTATTGTGTTCATTCTGGCGCTGCTGATCAAGCGGCGTGATACGACAATGATCTGTGTGACCGGGATTCTGGCGCTCGGGCTGCTGGCGACGGCGACGCTTAGCGGGTCGGTGTCGGGGATCTTTAATTCTTTTGTCTATGCAACCAGGGAGCTGCTCGGCACCATAATGATTATCTCCATTATCGTGGCGATGAGCCGGATTCTGATTATAACAGGCATCAACGAGACGATGGTATCGCCGCTCACCCGGTTCCTGCGCACACCGGCGATGGCCTACTGGGGAATCGGACTGATTATGATGGTGACCTCGTTCTTCTTCTGGCCGTCCCCTGCGGTAGCGCTGGTCGGGGCGGTTCTGCTGCCGGTGGCGGTCCGGGTCGGTCTGCCTGCGCTGGGCGCAGCGGTAGCCATGAACCTGTTCGGGCACGGGATCGCCCTCTCCGGCGATTATATTATTCAAGGCGCTCCGAAGCTGACGGCGGATGCCGCTGGTCTTCCAGTGTCTAGCGTGATGCAAGCCAGTATCCCCCTGGTTGCTGTGATGGGGATAGTCACGACGGTGAGCGCATTCTGGATGATGAAGCGCGACCAGAAGAATGGCACCTGGAGAGACGGCCTGGTCGCTTCCCCGGGAGCAGCAGAGCCGCCGGCTGATGCGGGGACGGATGATGCCCAGCCAGTGCTCATGAGTGACCGTCTGCGCAAAGGGCTGGCGATCGCCATTCCGCTGCTCTTCCTGCTGGATGTGATCGGCATGTTCGTGCTTCACCTGCAAGGTGGAGATGCTACCGCGCTGGTCGGGGGAACCGCCGTGCTGATCCTGATTGTCATTACCCTGCTGGCCCATCGCGGCCAGGGGCAGGGCCTGGAGAAGATCACCGCCTATCTTATCGAAGGATTTACCTTCGGCTTCAAGGTCTTCGGACCGGTCATCCCGATTGCCGCCTTCTTCTATCTGGGCGACGCCGCCTTCACTGAGCTGTACGGCAAGGTGCTGCCGGACGGCTCGCACGGCATCGTGAACGACTTGGGCGTGGCCCTGGCGAATCACGTGCCGCTGAACGGGGTGGTGGGAGCCGTAACGCTGACGGTAATCGGGGCGATTACCGGCCTCGACGGCTCCGGATTCTCCGGCATCTCGCTGGCCGGCTCGATTGCCGGGCTGTTCGCCGCCGCGATCCACTCCGGCGCGGCAACGCTGACCGCCCTTGGGCAGGTGGCCGCCATCTGGGTCGGCGGCGGCACCCTGATCCCGTGGGCGCTCATTCCCGCCGCTGCGATCTGCGGCGTCAGCCCGTTCGAGCTGGCCCGGCGCAATCTGAAGCCGGTCCTGCTGGGCCTTACGGCAATGACCATTGTCGCCATGTTCCTGGTGTAGGCACCGCTTAAGGTGCCATACCCTCCACCGGCCCGGGCGCATACGGACCCCAGCGCCGTTATTTCCAGAGCCACCACCACTCCAGTACACACAGACCTGAGCGCTGTAACTTCATAACCTCCGCCACTCAGGTACGTACGGACCCCAGCGCCGTTATTTCCAGAAATCAGCCTGTTTTCGAACCCATGCGGACTCCAGAGCCTTTATTGCTCCCATTTGGCCCAATTCGGCCTTGCTTATGGAGGGATAAGGTCTCTCCGGTCCGCATGGAGCGAAAGGCCACGGTTTTGAGAGTAATAACGTCCGTACGGTCCGCATGGAACAAGAGTGTGCGAAAAGGGATAATGACCTCCACCCGTCCAAGCGCATACAGCCCCCAGTACTGAGATTTGCGGAAACCAGCCTGTCCCCCAAAATCACACGTAGCACCAGTTGCTGCCCGCCACAACCAGATAAATATCCGTTCCGGGTGAACCCCGCGCCTACAATCCGCATAAGATTTCCTTCCCTAATCCATCCTACAGAAGAACGGACATTGTGATGGAGGGGGAAGGATCTTATGAAGCATTATGAATCCAGTCTGCGCACCAACAGTACGGTGGATCAGGCGCACGATGCGGTGACGAAGCTGCACAACGCTGTAACCCAGGCTTCGAGTCATCCGACCGGGCAGATGATGGATCAGGCAGAGAACAGCCTGGAGCACGCTGAGGAAGCCGTGCGCCATGCCCCGGAAGGTTCGGTCGGGAAACAAGGGGTAGAGCTGGTCCAAGAGAGACTGGAGGAAGAGAAGCGCAGATTGTCTTCGCTGGATGGGCAGGTTGTCGAGTCCCAGGATTAGAGCCTGGAACAGGCTATGTTGAACAGGCATTCCCGGAGTTGATCCGGGGTGCCTGTTTGCTTTTAATGGTACCCGAGGGGCAATGGGGGGAGCTTGTGCAATCATTTGCCGGGAAATAGGTTATAAGGTAATGACGAGACCATTCAGAGGAGGTACATATCTATGCCGGAAGCGGATAACACTGATTCATGGAGTCCTCCGGAGACACCGGAGATGCTGCATGCTGCGCTTAAGGAAATTACCAGGTGGGAGAAAGAGCAGAATAGGCTGATGATCTGGGACCGGATTACCCGGTTGCCGTTCAAGCTGCTAGATGCAATTACGCCAAAGGTTATCCACGATAAGGTGGGCCGGCTGCTCGATGAACTGGGCGGCTACATCCAGAACGGCGGCAACTATCTGGTGGCTGGGCGCAAGGTGGGCAAGCTGATGGAAGAGACACGCCGGGCGGCGGGCGCTCCCTCTACTGGGCCGTTCCCGCTGGCTGTCATGGATGCAGCGGCACTGAAGCTCGCGGAGCGGAGCCGGAATACGGCTACGGCTCAGGGGGCGACCACCGGCTTCGGCGGGATTTTTACACTGGCTGCGGATATTCCGGCTGTCCTGGGCCTCTCCTTGAAGGCGATTCAGGAGATCGGCTTGTGTTATGGCTACGATCCGACCGATAAGGCCGAGCGGATCTTCACCGTGAAGGTGATGCAGTTCGCCTCCTCCGATGTGGTCGGAAAGCGCACGCTGCTGAAGGAGCTGAATCTGCAGGCAGGCGGGGACGGCAACATTCTCGCCGCGACCCAGGAGACCGTATCAAGGATTCAGGGCTGGAAGGAGGTAGTGACTGTATACCGCGACAATTGGGGTTGGAAAAAACTGCTCCAGACCGTTCCTGTCGCTGGTATGTTCTTCGGCGCTTACCTCAACAGGAAGACGTTGGAGGAGGTCACGGAGGCTGCAAGGATGCTCTACCGCAAAAGACGGATTATCTCCAGGCTGGCAGAGCTGGAACAGAGATGATACGCTGAGGGTACTGTAGCAGGCAACGCTTGGATAGGAGAGAGAAGATGAAACACACAGCTCCACAGCATAACACTCAGGAGTTGATCGGGCAGGCGGAGTCTTTCATTACGGCCTGCTATCAGGAACTGGGGTTAACAGAGGATGAACGGGACCTGCGTCTGGCGGACATACGCGAAGAGGTGCAACACACAGGTACATACAAGCATACGGGGGAAGAGCTGGCGCACGGGGCAAGGATGGCCTGGCGCCATAACAGCCGCTGCATCGGAAGACTGTTCTGGCATTCCTTAGATGTGATTGACGCCCGCGGAGCAGAGACGGTAGAGGAGGTCGCGGAGGCGCTGCTGCATCATATGAAGCATGCGAATAACGGTGGCCGTATCCGGCCGGTCATTACCGTCTTCCGCAGTGAAGAGGAGCAAGGCCGTGCTATCCGGATCTGGAATCATCAGTTGATCCGCTATGCCGGTTATCCCGGGGACGGTGAGCATCCGCGTGCCGGTGATCCGGCTTCGGATGAATTCACCGCCGTCTGCCTTAAGCTGGGCTGGCAGGGCACGGGCGGGGATTTCGACATTCTGCCGCTCGTAATCAGCATCGGCGGGGAGGAACCCCGCTGCTTCCCTATCCCGGCAGGACTTGTACAGGAGGTGCCGCTCAGCCACCCGGAGATCCCGCAGTTCACGGAGCTGGGCCTGCGCTGGTATTCCGTTCCGATTGTCTCGGACATGTGCCTGGAGATCGGCGGCATCCGTTATCCGGCAGCGCCATTTAACGGCTGGTACATGGAGACGGAGATCGGCTCGCGGAATTTCGGCGATACGGACCGCTACAACCGCCTGCCTGCGGTGGCTGATCTTCTGGGCCTGGACCGCTCTACGAACACCTCGCTGTGGAAAGACCGGGCCCTACTGGAACTGAACCGGGCGGTCCTCCATTCCTTCAAGCAGGCAGGGGTCAGTATTGTGGATCATCATACAGCCGCAGACCAGTTCGTCCGCTTCCAGGAACAGGAGCAGCAGCAGGGTCGGGAAGTGTCAGGCAAGTGGGGCTGGCTGATTCCGCCGATGTCGCCTTCCTCCACGCCGATCTGGAATGACAACAAGCTGCGCGATTTGCAGCTAAGCCCGCGCTTCGTCTACCGGAAGAAGGAGGCTGATTCTCAGCAGCATGGCGCTGAGGCTGCAGAAGTGAAGGGCTGCCCTTTCCATCAGTCCATGAAGAGTGATTGATCAATAGCTGCCGGGTTTGCGCATCCTGAGGTGAAGGTGAGCACCTTTCTGGCTAATTCGATGCTGTGCAATATGGCGCTTACGCTGAACATGCCGGAATTGAAGCCGAAGCGCAAGTAACCTATGGGCCAATTTGCGCAAGATAGAAATAGTCACGTTACCCATTCTGTGATACTATTTATTTCTATATCCAATGAGGAAGTGAAGCTTAATGATCAGCATTACCATTCCGTCACCGGAAGTTATTATTTACAAGCAAGCTAACCCTGAGCTGAGCCATATTTACGGATTCACCGATTTCCACCTGATTACCCGCGAAGCCGGCGGCATCTTCATGTTCTACAATGATCAGGACGAGCTGTTGTTTGTGGGCAAGGCCCGCAAGCTAAGACCGCGGATCAAGAAGCATTTCGAGGATAATGTATCCGTGATGAAGCCCCACCGTGATGAGGTTACCCGCATCGAAGTCTGCCTCGTCGAAGATCCGGTGGACAGAGAGATTTATGAGACTTACATCGTGAACAAGCTTCGCGCGAAGTACAATGTCGAGAAGGTTCTGTATAAATAAGGTTTGATGGAAAAGGCGTGGTCCCTGCGGACTGCGCTTTTTATTTTTCCTGCTTCAAGCACCCAACTCCGCAGCGTTTTCCTCTTGTTTTAATAAACGAAATTTGAGACAATAAGGTATTGTTGCTGCTAATGTCCCTGTCAAGGTAGAATAGATAGATTGAACTTTAATGTTTTGAAAAGAGGATATGAAATGAATAAAGAATCCATTTATGGATTGACCTTGGAGCAATTGACGGCATGGCTGCTGGAGCATGGCCACAAGAAATCCCGGGCCGCTGCTGTCTGGGAATGGCTGTACCGCAAGCGGATCACCAGCTTCGCCGAGATGGACGGAATGAATCAGGAATGCATAGAGCTGCTGGAAGAGCATTATGTGTTTCAGACGATGGAAGAGCATGTCAAGCAGGAATCGGCCGACGGTACGGTAAAGTTCCTCTTCCGCCTCCAGGACGGCAACCTGATTGAGACAGTGATGATGCGGCAGAAGTACGGCTTGTCCGTATGTGTCACCACTCAGGTCGGCTGTAATATCGGGTGCAGCTTCTGTGCAAGCGGGCTGCTGGCGAAGAGCCGGGACCTGACCAGCGGCGAGATCGTGGAGCAGATTATGAAGGTCCAGCATTATCTGGATCAGGCTGGTCTGGGCCAGAAGGTCACCCATGTCGTAGTTATGGGGATCGGCGAGCCGTTTGATAACTTCCGGCATCTGCTGAACTTCCTGATTACCATCAAGGATCACAAGGGTCTGGCGATTGCAGGCAAAGGAATCACCGTATCCACCAGCGGCCTGGCGGACAAAATCAGAGAATTCGCCGACGCCAATATGCAGGTCAATCTGGCGATCTCGCTGCATGCCCCGAATAATGAGCTGCGGACACAGATTATGAAGATTAACCGGGCGATTCCTATAGAGAAGTTAATGCCGGCGATTGATTACTATCTGGAGAAGACGAACCGGAGAATCACGCTGGAGTATATCCTGCTCAAGGATATCAATGACCGCGAGGAGCATGCGCTGGAGCTGGCCGAGTTGATCGGAGACCGCCGCCAGCTGGCGAACGTCAACCTGATTCCGTATAATCCCGTAGATGAGCATAGCCAATATCAGCGGAGCAGTCGGGAGTCGGTGCGTGCGTTCTTCGATACGCTGAAGAAGCAGGGTGTCAGTGTCAGCACCCGGCTGGAGCAGGGCGTCGATATTGATGCGGCCTGCGGACAGCTGCGCAGCAAGCAGATTAAGAAGACCAAAGGCAAAGCCGCAGATACTGTGTTACAATAATCTGGCAGTGAATTAAGAAATGAGGAATGCAACTTGTTGACATTTACAAGCTACACCGTGGAGAACGTAAGAGATCCATTTAATATCCTAAGCGGCAAGCGATATGAGTTCGTCGTGAATATTGATGTGCCCGAGGATGATGAGCTGTACGTGGAGAACGGCGTGTCCGCCCGCGTGATTGTCAAAGTGGAAGAAGAGCAGACAAGCATTGTCAGCTACGATCTGCTGGAGACCTCGTCAGGCCAGCTGCTCGATTTCGATATGGAAGAAGATGAGCAAGCCGCGCTGCTTCAATTCTGTTCGGAGCATGTTCCTGCATAGGACAGGGCGGCAGCGGTCTTAAGAAAAAGGAACTGCTGATTTCAGCAGTTCCTTTTTTTGTGCAAATCTACAAATAGATTCGCGTTCAAGCCCCAGCTTCACTATCCCAGGCAGCCTTCCACATAATAATGAATCTGCTTGTTCCACCATGGCCAGTCATGGCTGACATCATGGCCCCAGTAATCAATCCTGGCCGGAATGTCCTTCTGCCCCAGCACCTCCTGAAGCAGCCGGGTCTCATGCAGCATCTCGTCCTCATACGCCCCTTGACCGACACAGAGGATGATATTGCTGTTGCGGTACTGGTTCAGATAATGCTCATCCGTCAGGCCCGGCAGGTAATGCAGCGGTGAATTAAGATAGACGTTCCCGCTCATATAGTCGCCGAAGAAGTAGTAGGTGGAGTAGACGCCGCTCAGGGCGATCAAGGTATCGAAATAGTGCGGATAACGGAAAAAGAAGCTGGCGCTGTAATAAGCACCCATCGAGCAGCCGGAGATCAGAATGCGCTGGTCGGTCCCGCCGTTGTTGTGCTTGCTCTCATGGAGGATGCCGGGAATCAGCTCGTGCGCAATATATTTGTCATACTGCTCATGACGGTGTATCCGGTCCTCGTTGTTCCAGTGAGTGGAGAAGAAGGTCTCCTCGTCCAGACTGTCGCAGGCCCAGATCTGCAGCTTGCCCGCTTCAATGAAGGACGAGAGCGTATCGATCATGCCCGAATCCTCATATTGATAAAAGCGTCCAAGCGAGGTGGGGAAGACGAGCATCGGTTTGCCGGCGTGGCCGTAAATTTTATACTCCATGTCTCTGCCCAGGTTGTGGCTGTACTCCTTATGGTAGCTTATCCTCATCCGTTAACACATCCTATCCCTCTTCTTGTTGAATATAGCCTCTAATGTCTCTGACCTCCGAAAGCTCGGGTGAACGGAACTGATAAGCGCGGTTGCCCATTGCTCTGCTGAAGACCTCTTCAATCTCGTCATAATTGACGATCTTCCCTCCGAATGCATGGTAGATGTCCTCATGGCTGTGAGCGTAATGCTTATGATTCTTGCGGCTGGCATAGCCGGTATAATATTTTCCTTCGTATGGACCGCCGACCTCATTATGCACAACCATGCTGGCCCATTCCTTATACACATTCACATCATAGGCGAAGTTAATCGCATCAGTCATCCAAGCGCCGGGCGGGCGCATATTTACTTCCAGGGCAATGATCCGGCCATCCTTGTGCGATTTGAACAGCTCGATATGGAAGAACCGTTCCCGGATGTCAAAAGCCTGCAAAATGCTCCGGCCCGCCTCCTCGACCTCTGGACTGATCTCCCGCAGACAGAAGTAGTAGAGGTGATTGTCCGTATTGACGACATCCATCACACTGTTCTCGAACAGGTGGCTGACCGCGAAGCGTACATTCCCGTCCCTGTCCACCAGCCCGTCATAGGTGAGGATGACCCCGTCTATGAATTCCTCAATAATGAAGGCTACATCCTCCGGCTTCGTGTCAAAAAAGTGCTGGAGCTCCTCTTCGTTATTGATCTTATACGTGTTACTGGCCCCGGAGCCGAGATCGGGCTTCACCACCAGCGGGAAGCCGGCGCTCTGGATGAAGCTCTCGACGCTCTCACGCGTTGTGCCGGTGGAGAACTGGACGGTGCTTACCCCGCTTTTGCGGAAAAATTCCTTCATCTTGGACTTCTGCTTCAGATTATGGACGAAATCCGACTTAGTGCCGTAGATGTTGAAGTCCGTACGGATCGCGGCATCCTGCTCCAGCCAGTATTCATTCAGCGACTCGAAGCGGTCAATCTTGCCGTACTTATGGGTGAAATAACCGACAGCCCGCAGAATCTCCTCGTAGCTCTCGAGGTTGCTTACCCTGTAGTACTCGGTCAATGCCGATTTCAGCTTGTCCTCCAGCTGGTCATAGGCTGCATCGCCAATCCCAAGCACCGTGGCTCCCTGCTCCCGCAGATGTGTACAGAATTCAGCGCTGTTCTTAGGGAAATGCGGGGAAAAGAAAATAAAGTTCATGCAGACCGGCCCCTTTGGCTAAAATATAATTCCGAGTTGTTTTGTATGATTAATTCAATCTACCAGCTTCGCCAGCATCCGTCAATCCTCTTGGTGCTATTTTGGCTGCAGGGTGCGGTTGAGCCGGGCGAGCAGCCCGCTGAAGAGTCCGCAGTCCTCCGGGGACCAATCCCCGAAGATCTCCCCGTAGCGCGCAAGCCGGATGTCCCGGGCCTCGGCGAAGGTCTGTGCACCAAGCGCAGTAAGCTGAAAATAGCTGGAGCGCCCATCCTGCGGATCAGGCACCCGTTCCACATAGTTCTTCGCCTCCAGGACACTTGTCTGCCTGCTGATGGTAGAGGTGTCGAGGCCGAATTGTTCGGCAAGCGCCTTAACGCCTACCTTGTCGTGTATCGACAGATGGTGGAGCAGGGTATACGAGGAGCGGTCCAGCCCGCCATGCTTCTTATCCAGCGAGCCGAGGCGGATCAGCGTGATCAGCTCCTGGTTCAGAGCTTCGAGGTGCTTATCCTTCTGTTTATCAGCCATAGTTAGATTCCGTCCTTTACCGGTTACTTTGTCATATGTCTCCCTAGTATAAGTGATAACACCGGCCTTATGCTAAGTCACCGGATATTGCCGCCTTGTTATGAAAGAATCATGAAATAAGTCACATTGACTTTCAAACATATAGTTGTATAATACACATATATTAAATTAATTGTATCATACACCTATATTGGGGTGAACCGCAAAATAGAGGAGAGAGCGCCCTTGAGCAGTCCGGCGGCAAAACATTCATCATTCTGGCTGATTATTCTGGCCATCTTTTTCGGCAATTTCATGGCTATTCTCAGTACAACCACCATTAACGTAGCGTTCCCGGTCTTCCTGAAGGACTTCCACGCCGGGATCAGCACCGTACAGTGGATGATTACCGGCTATCTGCTGGCTACCGGCGTCATTGCGCCTGTGGTGGGATATTTCGGGGATAAATGGAGCTATAAGGTTCTGTACGTATTCGCCCTGTCGGGCTTCACCTTGTTCTCGGCACTGTGTACGGTGGCCTGGAATATTCATTCACTGATTACCTTCCGCATTATCCAAGGGATATTCGGCGGTCTGATCATCCCTACCACCATGACGATGATTTATCAGTTTATTGACAAAGAAAAGCAGGCCTTCGCTATGAGTCTCTGGAGCCTGTCCTCGATGCTGGCGCCTGCCTTCGGCCCGACACTCGGCGGCTGGCTGACCGGATATTTCGGCTGGAAATCGCTGTTCGTAATCAATCTGCCGATTGGCCTGATTGCCATTGGCGTAGCTCTCAAGTGCCTGCCCTTCCAGCGGCAGAACACCGGGAGCAGAAGCTTTGATCTGCCGGGCTTTGTCACAGTCATTCTAAGCAGCGCCTTCATTATTCTGGCGTTCAATAAAGGGGGCGCCTGGGGCTGGACGTCATGGAATACCCTGACCTTGCTGCTGGTTGGGGCGGCGGCCTTAACGTATTTCATCCGCAGGGAGCTGTCGATCCAGGAGCCGCTGCTGAATCTGAAGGTATTCCGGCAGAGCCGGTTCACCTACAGCCTGATCATCAACTGTGTTATTACCGTTGCGTTATACTCGGGGACCTTTCTGATCCCGGTCTTCCTGCAGGATATCCAGCAGTCTACCCCGCTGAAGACCGCGCTGGTGCTGTTGCCAGGCTCTATCGTGATGGCTGTACTGTCACCGGTGGTCGGCAAGCTGTACTCCCGGATCGGACCGTTCTGGCTGATCCTGGGCGGCATTCTGCTGCTGAGCGCTTCAACCTGGGAGCTTGCCCACATCACGCTGGCCGTGACCCATACCCGTGTCGCGGTGCTTATGGCGGTGCGCAATGTCGGCATTGCGCTGGCCTTCATGCCGGTGACCAATGCCGGAATGTCGGCGGTGCCAAGGGCCATCACCGGCCACGCCTCCTCCGTGACCAACTGGGTCCGCCAGGCTACAGGTGCCTTATCCATTGCCGTATTCAGCTCGCTGCTCGCTTCCAGATCGCTGGCCCACCAGCAGGAGCTGGCGGATGGGCCAGCCCGGGCAGCCGGTTCTCTGTTGAAGGCGCAGGGGATGACGATGGGCGTGCAGGATATTTTCCTAATCGCTACGGCAGTGGGGCTGCTGGCTATTCCGCTGACCTTTCTCCTGAGAAGCGGCAGCGGCAAGCCTGCAGCGGCCCCTGCTCCGCAGGCAGAGGCTTGAAGCCGGGACTCTGCCGTAAATACTCTTTAATAATGCGTTATAGCGCTTTCTCTTCGCATGTTGGGCGATTATGAGTTAGAATACTATAAAGTGAGCAAATAATAGGAGTTGTATACATGTCTAATAATGACGAAGTATTTTTGACCAAAGAAGGCTTGGCTAAGCTGGAGGAAGAGCTGAGGGAACTGAAGGGAGCAGGGCGCAAGGAGCTTGCAGCCCGGCTTAAGCTGGCGATCAGCTACGGCGATCTGAAGGAGAACAGCGAATACCACTCCGCCAAGGAGGATCAATCCTTCATGGAGACCCGCATTATGATTCTGGAGAAGATGCTGATCAAGGCGCAGATCGTGGATGCCAGCAATATGGATCTGAGTACAGTCAGCGTAGGCTGCATCGTTATCCTCAACGATGTGGAGTACTCGGAGAAGATTGAATATAGAGTGGTTGGCCCGGCGGAAGCCGATGTGCTGGACAACAAGATTTCCTACGAGAGCCCGCTCGGCAAAGAGCTGATCGGCAAAAAGGTAGGCGATATCATCAGCGTCAATGCCCCGATGGGGATCATCAAATACGAGCTGCTTGAGATCAAAATGCTGTAAAAGGAAGACCTAACCGGAATCCCGTGGCCCTTAATTTAAGGGTGCGGGATTTTTTTATGTTTTGGGGTCCCCGCAAAGTACCTGAGTCAACACCTACGCTAAAGCTCCACTTTGTGGGAGTATTTTGTCTGCACGCGGCGGGAGTCATAGGCAATTGCTATCAAGGATATTGCTTCCTTGTCTTAGACGCTCCCTGCCAAGGAGGGTTATAGTAGAAAATAACTACTACATAGAGGAGTCCTGGCTTGTGATTCAGAATGTACTCACGACACTTGTTGAGGTCATCGTACCGCTGTCCATTCCGGTGGCCGCCGGAGCGCTGCTTGGACGGTATAAGCAGCTCGATACGAAGCCTCTGCTGACGCTGTACCTGTATTTTCTCAGTCCGGCTATTATTCTGGACACGCTGGCTACGGCGGATATCTCCTTCGATGATGTCTATAAGACACTGGCCTTCTCGCTCATGAACCTGTTTCTGCTGTGGGGTGTGGCGACCCTAATCGGTAAAATGCTGAAGCTGGCTCCGCCGGAGGCCGCCGGTCTTACGCTCATCTCCACCTTTACGAACAGCGTCAATTATGGCCTGCCGCTGGTGCTGCTGGCCTTCGGCCAGCTGGGCCTGGACAAGGCATCAGTCTATGTCATCGCCCAGATGGTGATCGTGAATACGATCGGCGTGTATTTTGCCGCCCGGTCACAGTTCTCCGTGCGCAGCGCGTTGAAGTCAGTCTTCTCGCTGCCGGCCATCTACGCCGCCATTCTGGCACTGCTGCTGCGGGCGCTTGGCCTGCATATGCCGCATGAGCTGGCTTCGGGAGTGTCAATGGTCGCCGGTGCGTATTCGCCAGTTGTGCTGGCGATTCTCGGCGCACAGATGGTGAAGGTCAGAGCCGCGCACACGGAGCGCAATGTGCAGCTGGCCTTCTGGACGGGGCTGACCGTCCGGCTGGTACTGGCTCCGCTGCTGGCCGCGCTGGTGCTGCTCGCCCTGAACATCACAGGCACCCTGTTCTCGGTGCTGCTGATCCTGGCTTCCATGCCGGTGGCTGTCAATTCCGTTGTCCTGGCTGAACGCTTCGGCAGCTCGCCTGCGCTGGTCTCACGCTGTATCGTCTGGACGACGCTGGCCTCCTTCCTGGTCCTGCCGGTGCTGATTGCGGTGGTGGGGGGATAGGGTGCGCGGGCCGAATGTATGCGAATAACCGAATAGAGGGGCAATAGTGCCCCCCTGGAAGTAATTATTTAGACACAGGTACTTCACTCATCAGTGCATGTACATTCTGATCGGGGTCCTGAAAGAACGTCATCCAGGTTGCGGTTTGACCCATCTCAGCCACTTTATGCGGCTTGTCCAGGAAATGCACATTCCGCCCGGCTAACGTTTCGTACGATGCGTGAATATCGTCAACCTTGAAATAGAACACCGAGCTGGGATGATCGAACCGCGGGTCTTCAGCAATACTCAAGACCATCTGAATTCCGTTACACTCCAGGAAGGTCATGTTTGGGATCTGAAATAACAGGTTTAGTCCTAGAGTATCTTGATAGAACCGGGTGGCAGCTTCAATGTCATGTACACGAATGGATATTTGCCCAATGCCTTTGATTTGAAATTCTGAATTCATGTGAATATCGCTCCCTTGTTATATTGTATGTTCCACGCAGTAAATGTAACATGTGCGGATGAATCGTTACTTTTCCAAAATCACTTTTTTCTAAACATCCGGGGTGAGAGTCCCGTTCTTTGTTTAAAAACCTTATTGAAGGAAGAGACATTGTCGAAGCCAACACTTAGGCTAATCTCGGTTACACTGCTTTCCGTTTGAGCAAGGAGACGCTGCGCTTCAAGTATCCTTTTTTCGAGGATGAACTGGTGTGGCGTTCTTTTGAAAAAGTGGCGGAAGTTGCGGATGAGATGGTTTTTAGAGAGACACGCGATTTTTGAGACTTCTTCAAGGGACACGTTTTGACTGTAATACGCATGTAAGTACTCGTATGCTACGGTCAACCGCCGGAACAGCTCCTCCCTGGTGGCCGGGCGCGTGCCGGGGACGGTATTAATTTCTTGAGCCATCTTCTGATGGACGTTAAGCAGTGCTTGAATTAGATTTTGATACTGTTCATCGACCCAGAGATTCTCGCTGCCGAGTACAGGTAAGGAGTGCTTAAAGCTCTCGATAAGCGGAGTTATCAGATGACTATTGCGGTATGACTTGGTGTAAAATTGCAACGGGTGCGTTGTTTCTGAAAATGGATCGTCTAAGGACTTCTCTATTCCTAGATGAACGGCTCTATGAATCTCTTCAGCAAAGCCATTCTTGAAAAATACACAAAAAGAGTCGACTTCGGTTTCTGACTCAATAGCTATAGCGTACTGCTCCCCTTCATTTAGCAGGAGGTAGCCCTCTCGCTCAACAGCATAATGGCCGAGTTTTGTTTTGTAATAGGCTCGGCCATTCCGAAATGTCTTTAAGGAAAGGGGGCCGGTGCCTTCCCAATGATGAGTTGTACTTCGCGCTTGCAGCACGAAGTTCCGTTGGAACAAAGGGAATCTGGAGGTTCCCATCTATAGAGTTCATCCCCTTCCACAGTTGGTTCATTCCATTCTACAATAGTCCACAGCAATAACAAAGAAGCTCCCTCTTCATGATCTGAAGGGGGAGCTTCTTGTATACAGTGAGGCTGCTTCATGCTGAACAATAGGCTGAACCCTCAATCCGGCTGGCCTTCAGCGACCTGGATGGTGAAGATGAAGGTAGCTCCGCCCACTAGACCCGGCTTGGCATAGATCGTTCCGCCCATGAGGTCGACCAGCATTTTGCAGATGGACAGCCCGAGGCCGGTTCCGCCGAACTTGCGGTTGATGGTGGCTCCGATCTGGGTGAACGGCTGGAACAGATAGTTCATCTTATCCGCTGGAATGCCAATGCCGGTATCTTCAATAATGAATTCCAGCTCCAGCAGCTTATCCCTAGCCTGCCGGAGATGGACATGCACTTTGACGCCGCCGGTGATCGTGAACTTGATGGCATTGCCGATCAGGTTATTCAGTACCTGGCGCAGACGGTTGGGGTCACCGATAAGCAGGGCAGGAATGTCAGAATCAATAGAGGTCTCCAGGGTCAGGCTGCGTTCTTTCGCCAGAGCCCTGAACAGATCGACCGTTTCTTTGATGCAGGAGTGAAGATTGAAGAGCTCGTAATCCAGCTCCATTTTACCGGATTCGATCTTGGTGAAGTCCAGGATGTGCGTAATGACAGAGACAAGCGCGTGACCGCTGGTATGAATGATTTCGGCCATCTCCTGGTCGTCAGCGGACAGCTCGGAGGAACGAAGCACATCCGACATGGCAATAATCCCGTTCAGCGGGGTGCGGATCTCATGGCTCATCATGGCAAGGAAGCCGCTCTTGATCCGTAACGCCAACTCGGCCGTCTCCTTCAGCTCGGTCAGGATGCCGTTGGCCTTCTCCAGCTCCTGCGTTTTGAGCTGCAGCTCCTTGCGGGTCTGGTAGAGACGGACGAAGCCGTCAATCTTGCTTTTTAACACGGTCGGATGGAACGGCTTGGTCAGATAGTCAATGGCCCCGGCCGAGTAAGCCAACATATAGTTCTCCAGCTCCGAGGTCAGCGAGGTTAAGAAAATAATAGGGATATCCCGTGACTTCTGACGCATCTTAATCCGTTTCGCCGTTTCAAATCCGTTCATGCCAGGCATGAGCACATCCATAATGATCAGGGCGAATTCCTGCTCCAGCAGACATTTCAGAGCATCCATGCCCGAGAGGGCTTGAACCAGCCGGTAGGGTGAATCGGCCAGCAATGCCTGAATGGACAGGAACTCGTCTGCCCGGTCATCTACAACCAAAATATTAATCGGATACTCCATGCTGCCTCCTATTGAATCAACCATAATTTCAGCACTCTCACCAGCTGTGTGGTATTAATCGGTTTGGATATATAATCGCTCGCCCCAGCTTCGAGGCATTTGACCCGGTCTTCCTCCAAGGCGCGGGCGGTCAGCGCAATAATGACGATCTGATCATAGTCTGGATTTAGCCGGATATGCTTCATCGTCTCGTAACCATCCATCTCCGGCATCATAATATCCATGAATATCAGCTCTACGCCCGGGTGGGTCTCCAGATGCTCCAGGGCTTCTCTGCCATTCTGGGCAAAGCTGATCTCCATATTATAACCTTCCAGCACACTGGATAACGCAAAAATGTTACGCATATCATCATCCACAAGCAGAATGCTTTTCCCGGCAAAAGCGGACTCCGGATTATGCAGGTTCTCGATCAGGCGCTGCTTATCCAAAGGCAGGTCTGCATGCTTGCGGTGGAGGTAGAGGGCCGTATCGTCATAGAGACGTTCCATTGAACGCACGTTCTTGATCACAATACTCTCGGCGTAGTGCTTAAGGCGCTGCTCATCTGTCTTGCTGAGATCCTTGCCTGTATAAATAATCACCGGCAGGGTCTGCAGCTTGCGGTTGGTCTTGACCTGCTCCAGCAGGTCGAAGCCGGAAATATCCGAGAGACCCAGGTCCAGCACCATACAGTCAAAATGATGGCTGGCCAGATGCTCCATCGCTTCTCTTCCGGTGCCCACTGCAATAATGTTCACATCGGGATGGGCGATGAATTCGACAAGACTGCCGCGCAGAACCTTGTTGTCTTCGACAATCAGCAGACTCTTCACCGGACGGCGGATATAAGTCTCAATCTGGAGAAAGGCTGCTTCCAGCTCTGCATAATCATTCGGCTTCTTCCAGAAGGATAAAGCGCCCATCGACAGGCTCTGTTGGTTCTCCTCGGCTGTTGAAATCACATGCACAGGGATATGCCGCAGCTCCGGCCGGCTCTTCAGGCGGCTGATAATGGACCAGCCGTCCAGAACGGGAAGATGCAGATCCAGCAGGATTGCATCAGGCTTGTAGGCATGGGCCAGGGCAAGCCCCTGATCGCCCTGGAAGGCGACGATGGCCTTGAAGCCCCGGCTGCGCGCCAGCTCCAGCAGCCGGGCGGCGAATTCGGCGTCCTCCTCGATAATCAGCAGGGTAATATCCCCGCTTAGCAAATTGCTGCGGTCATCATCCATTTCCGCATACTGCAGCAGCTTCGGATTAGAGATGGAAATGTCGGGCACGAAGGACTCGCGGAAGGCAGGATTCTCACGGCGGATAGGCTCGGAAGCTGGAATCTCCGGAGAGGCTGCTGCTGAATAGGCTGCGGCAGCAAGGGTCTGGGCATCCTCTCCCGGTTCCACAGCGGGAATAATGAGGGAGAAGGTGCTGCCCTTGCCTTCCACGGAATCCACCTCAATTCTTCCTCCGAGGAGGGTTGCCAGCTCCCGGCAGATCGTGAGGCCCAGACCGGTGCCGCCGTATTTGCGGCTGGTGGTGCCGTCTGCCTGCTGGAACGCTTCGAAGATGCTCTCCAGCTTGGAAGCGGCAATGCCGATACCGGTATCACTGACGGCGAAGATGGCCTCTTCGCCGCTGGTGCGGATCGACAGGGAGACGGAGCCTTGCTCCGGTGTGAATTTGATGGCGTTGGATAACAGATTATTCAAGACCTGCTGCAATCTGTGACCGTCGGTCATCAGATAATCCGGCAGCCGGTTGTCGGAATGGACATCGAACCGCAGGTTCTTCTTCTTGGCCTGCTGTTCGAAGTGGCGGAAGACATGATTGCTGAGATCCTGTGGGGAGACCGGCTCGATGACAGGGGTCATTTTGCCGACCTCCAGCTTCGCCAGATCGAGAATCTCATCGATCAGCTGCAGGAGATCCTTGCCTGCCGAGAAGATCGTATGAACGTATTCCAGCTGCTTCGCTTCCAGATTGCCGTCCTTGTTCTCGGCAAGAATCTGCGAGAGGATCAGCAGGCTGTTCAGCGGCGTGCGCAGCTCATGGGAGACATTGGCCAGGAATTCCGATTTGTACTGCGCGGCCATGAAGATCTCCTGCGCCTGTGCCTGGATCTCCTCCTTCTGCTTCTCAGTAAGCTCGACTTGAAGCAGCAGCTGATCATGGGAGGCAGCCAGCTCCTCCTTCTGGATCAGCAGTTCATCGGCCTGAGTTTGCAATGTATCGGTCTGGGCCTGAAGCTCCTCCGTCTGAGACTGAAGCTCTTCTGTCTGGGCCTGAAGCTGCTCCTTCTGCTCCAGCAATTCACTCGTCTGGGCTTGCAGCTCCTCGGCCTGATCTGCGATCTCGGACTTTTGCATTTCGGTGATTTGAAGCTGCTTCTGCATATCGCGGTTTGCCGCAGAGATCTCGTCGGCCTGGGCCTTGATCTCCATGGTTTGCCGGCGGGAGATCTCCATCTGATTCTGCAATTCCAGGTTGGAGGCATGCAGCTCTTCCGTCTGCTGCCGCAGTTCCTCCGTCTGGGCTTCAATCTCGTCCTTCTGGGCCTCTGTGAGCTTCATTTGTGTCTGAAGCTGTTCATTGGAGGTCAGCAGGCTCTCGGACTGCGCCTCCAGTTCAGTCTTCTGGTCCTGTAACTGGTCGGTCTGCAGGCGCAGCTCCTCTGTCTGGGCCATCAGCTCTTCGGTCTGGGCTTCCAGTTCCTGGGTCTGGGCGGTCAGTTCTTCCGTCTGGGCTTCCAGTTCATCCTTCTGCAGCTGAGTCTCACTCAACAGATCTTCGATCCGGGCGACATCCGCCAGTGTATTAATCAGCACGCCCATATTCTGTCCGGTGCGTTCAATCAGCTGCATCTCCTTGGAGCTGAACGGGCGTAGTGCCGCCAGCTCCATGACAGCAACAATTTCCTGCTCATGCTTAATAGGAACTATAATCAGTGAGGCAGGCGCAGCCTCCCCCAGACTGGAACGGACCTTGATATAATGCTCTGGAAGATCCTGCAGAACAATCATCTGCCCATCGAGTGCGCATTGTCCGACCAGGCCGCTGCCCAGTGGTATGGACTCCTGCTGTCCGGCGGAATCATCGAAGGCATAGCCGGCCGCGAAGTTCAGCTGACCGCCCTGCTTCAGATAGACCGCCCCGTAGCTTCCGCCGACAGCGGTAGCCAGCCTGCCGATGAACACACGCGAGGCCGTCCTCAGCTGGACAGAGCCTTGAAGCAGCAGCGCCATCTCAGATACCTGGGTATTAATCCAGGCCTGTTCTTCGGCTCTAAGCCGCAGCTCGCGCTCATCGGCGGTTCTATGGTGAAGGTCAGCCGCCAGCCTGAAAAAGGAAGCGGCCAGCTGCCCGAATTCATCCGTCCGCACAGTAGCCGCCGCCGCAGGGTTGAGACGGTCTGCGGCGATATCCTGCGAGATCTCCTTGATCTGCTTCAGGCCGCGGTCAACATTCCGTCCGATACTGTAAAGAAGTCCAATACTGACCAGAATGCCGCCTGCGCCTAATCCTGCTGCAAGCAGGCGCGAGCCTCCCTCCATAAAGAGGAAAGATATAGTAATCATACTGCCTAACAGCAGTATAGTAGCTGAAGTTGCTAACCAAACCTGTTGTTTTATTCTCATTGTTCGCCGCCTTTGTTCAGTTAGAATGTTTAGCTATATAATTATAGCTTTTATGGAGCTTCAGTGATATAGAAGACATGAAGAAAACACCTTAAACCTAAAATTTACAAGGCTTCCCGGAGGCGGGCCCGCTTTTGCAGGAGGTTTCATGAAAACTTTGAAATCACCGCAATTTACTTAAAATTTTGCTTGTAAGCAGCGGGTAGAGCGTGTAAGATAACAGACATGCTTCATATTAGATTTCTTATAACAGATTTCATATAACTCATATAATCTTGGGAATATGGCCCATAAGTTTCTACCGGATAGCCACTGTAATTATCCGACTATGAGTGAAATAGCGCATCTAGGGTTCCGTTTCTTGTACTGCGGCACGGGAAAGACTGGTCCAAGCGATGCGGACACGTATATGTGTTACACCACCAAGGGACAAAAACCCAGAAGGACAGATTCACTTGAGAGAAACACTCAGGGAATCTGTCCTTTTTATTTTATCTGTCTTTTTTATTTCTAAGGAGGAAGATCCGCTGTAATGAAAGTATTGGAAGAACGCATTAGACAAGAGGGCTTAATTCTATCGGAGACTGTACTGAAAGTGGACTCATTTCTGAACCATCAGGTAGACACGGCGCTGACGCTTGCGATCGGGAAGGAATTTGCAGCGGTCTTCGGGGACCGGCAGATCACCAAGGTGCTGACTGTGGAGGCCAGCGGCATCCAGTTCGCCATGGCGGCGGGAATTGCGCTGGGCGTGCCGTTCATCTATGCCAAGAAGAAGAAGGCAGTCACCTTGTCCGAAGCGGTGTATTCGGCACCGGTTCACTCCTTCACCCGTCAAGAGGACTACCAGATCAGCATCTCACAGAAATATCTCGGGCCGGACGATACCGTATTGATCGTTGACGATTTCCTGGCTACCGGCGCGGCGCTTGTAGGGCTATGCGATATCGTAGCAGAGTCCGGGGCGCAGCTGGCCGGGGTCGGCTGTGTCATTGAGAAGAGCTTCCAGGAGGGACGCGGTCTGCTGGAGCAGCGCGGAGTTCCGGTGTATTCCCTGGCACGGATTGCTTCCATGTCGCCGGGTGAGATTCATTTCATAGATAATGAAGGATTAATCAAGGAGCGTGCAGGATGTTAAGCAAACAGAAGATACTGGCCCTAGGGCTTCAGCATGTACTGGCGATGTATGCCGGAGCGGTCATTGTACCGCTGGTTGTCGGGGGAGCACTCAATTTGAACGGTACGCAGATGGCGTATCTGATAGCAGCGGATCTGTTCACCTGCGGGCTGGCGACCCTGCTGCAGATTATGGGCAGCAAATATTTCGGGAGCGGGCTGCCGGTGGTGCTCGGCTGTACCTTCACGGCGGTCAGCCCGATTATCGCCATCGCTTCAGGCTCCAATCTGGCGACAGCTTACGGCGCGATCATTATCTCCGGGTTGTTCGTGGTGCTGGCAGCCCCGGTGTACGGGAAGCTGCTGAAGTTCTTCCCGACCGTGGTCACCGGCTCGGTAGTCACAATTATCGGGCTGTCGCTGATTCCTGTTGCGATGAATAATGTGGCCGGCGGCCAGGGAAGCGCCGACTTCGGGCAGCCCCGCAATCTGCTGCTGGCTCTGATTACTCTGCTCGTTATTCTGGCCGTGAACCGGCTGACTACAGGGTTCCTGCGTTCCGTATCGGTGCTGGTAGGACTTGTAGTGGGTACAGTAATCGGCTATGGCATGGGCATCGTGCATTTCTCTACCGTGACCACAGCCTCCTGGGTCAGCGTTGCACAGCCGTTCTACTTCGGCTGGCCGCAGTTCAGCATCACCGCAATCTTCACAATGATTATCGTGAATATCGTGTCTATGGTCGAATCGACCGGGGTCTATTTTGCCGTTGGTAAGGCGACGGACCAGCAGGTGGAGCAGAAGCAGATCGTGAACGGCCTGCGTTCTGAGGGACTGGCCATCATGCTGGGCGGCCTGTTCAATGCCTTCCCGTACACCGCATTCTCCCAGAATGTCGGCTTACTGTCGCTAACGCGGGTGAAGACGCGGAATGTTATTTTTGCAGCAGGCGGAATTATGATCGTACTTGGTCTGCTGCCTAAGCTGGCGGCACTGACTACAGTGGTGCCGAATGCGGTGCTGGGCGGGGCGATGATTGTCATGTTCGGCTCGGTCGCTGCTTCCGGCATGTCGATTCTGTCCGATGTGGATCTGCGCAAGGACGGCAATCTGCTGATCGCTGCCTGCAGCATCGCGGTGGGCCTCGGCTCTGCAGTGCTTCCGTCCATGTTCGACCAGCTGCCGGAATTCGCTCGGATGCTGCTGCAGAACGGAATCGTGTCCGGGTCGCTGACAGCGATCATTCTGAATATCTTCTTGTCGAAGACCCAGGAGAGTGCGGTTCCTGCCGCAGCCGCTCCGGAAACGAAGTAAAATATTCCATCCGCGTAGCTCTAATAAGATGAACAGCCGATTCCGAAATAAATGGAACTCGGCTTTTTTTTGCTTCATATGAACGGAGCCTGTTGTATAATTTATACAATGACAACTAGAAGGGACTGGCAGAGGACATGAGAAAGTATTGGCTGAGCATTCTCGGCAGTCTGGTGCTGGTGTTGATCGTTCCGCTGCTCTCGGTCCTCCAGACACATCAGATTAAGGGAGACAGGCCGCAGGCGGTGCAGGGTGTGATTGACCTTCGCTCCTGGGACGCCCGCCACGACGGGATTATGAAGCTGGATGGAGAGTGGGAGCTGTACCGGGATGTGCTGCTGTCGCCTGAGGATTTCCATCCGGTGAACGCTGGTAAGGAGGTCCCCGCCGCCTCTACGATGATTCAGGTCCCAGGGAAGTGGAACGACGATATCTCTGAACAGGGCGGGCGCAGAGCCAAAGGCTATGCTACATACCGCCTCCAGGCGAAGATTACCCCAGGGGAAGCCATGGTCTACGGCCTGCGCACCAGCAACATCCGCAGTGCCGGCAAGGTCTATCTGAACGGGCAGGAGATTGGAAGCAGCGGAACCCCGGCAGCCTCGGCCTCTGAGGGCAGACAGAATAACATGCCTTTTATGGGATTCGCCTCGGTAACCGGGGATACCATGGAGATTATTGTGCAGGTAGCTAACTACAGCTACTCCTCAGGCGGGATCGTTCAGCCGATTGTGATCGGTAATCAGGCCGCTATTTTGAAGCACAGGGAATTTGCCCTGTTTGTAGACGGGGCTGCACTGATCGGATTCTTCGTGCTAGCCCTCTTCCTGCTGATGTTCTCCAAGGTAAGGGAGAGCCGGGGGGTCACACTGTATCTGGGCTTGTTCTGCATAGCGGCCTTTGTCTACATTTTTACGCATGGCGAAAAGCTCATCCTGGCAGCGCTGCCCGGCTTCCCTTACGAGATTGTACTCAAGCTGCAGCTTGCGTCCTCTACACTGGTCTATTATTATCTGCTGCACTATGTCGCCAATTCAGTGAACTACCCGATGTCCATTGGGATGATTAAGGCCTCCAGGCTGGTTACGGCATTCCTGCTGCTGATTGCTGTCTTCGTCCCGGCCTATCTGTTCAGCTATCTGGAGGTGCTGCTGCTGACCTGGGGCTCGGTGAGCCTGGGCTTCGTGCTCTACTCCATGGTCCAGGGCACCCGGCGAAATCCCAAGAATATGTTCCTGATGATGGTCAGTATCGAGAGCCTGAGCGTGGTCATTATCTATTATCTGGTCAGCTTCATGGGCATGACCTTCAGCTATTTCATCATCTCCTACGAGATACTCCTGTTCGGGTTCGTGCAGGCGATCCTTATGACCCGGCAATACGCAGCTTCCTTCCGCGAAGTGGAACAGCTCTCACGCCGCCTTTTGTCGCTTGACGGCTTGAAGGATGACTTCATCTCTGATACCTCGCAGGAGCTGCGGAGGCCGCTGCAGGGGATTGTCAACATGGCCAAGGTGCTGGCTCAGGGGACGGCCGGCTCCATCAGCGCTGCCCAGCAGGATCAGCTGCTCACGATTGTCTCCACGGGCAAGCGGCTTACAGCCCTGATCCATGATATGTCGGACTTCGCGAAGCTGAATCACGGCTCGCTCTTCCTGCGCCGGCAGGCCGTCGATCTCCGCATGGCAGCTTCCTCCATTATGGCGGTCACCCGTCAGGTCTACGGCAACAGCCAGCTGGAATTCCAGCTGAGTCTGCCGGAGCAGCTTCCGCTACTGGAGACGGATGAGCAGCGGTTCGCTCAGATTCTGCATAATTTACTCGCGAGTGCAGTGAATTATACGCCCAGAGGCGTGATAACGCTGTCTGCTGAGGTTAAAGAAGAGTATGTTGCCATCATCATAACAGACACTGGCCAGGGTATCGCGCCTGAGCGTCTGCGTACGATTTTCGATGCCAATGATCCAAGCGGTCCTGCCGCCAGTAAGGTCTACCGTGAGAACGGGCTTGGCCTCAGCATTACCCAGAGGCTGGTAGAACTGACGGGCGGGGAGATTGAGGTACATTCCGAACTGGGGCAAGGCTCCGTCTTCTGCTTCACCCAGCCGATCCTGCAGAGGAGTAATGCACTGCTGGAGGAGGAATTCGGAGAGCTTCACGGCTGGGAGACAGCGCCTTCGTACCCGCTTCCCGGAGAAGAACCTGTGCAGCTGCCGTCTGAAGACTGCTGCTCCATTCTGGTAGTGGATAATGATCCCGTTAACCTCCGCGTGCTGGTAGGCGTATTGCAGCTGGATAACCATTCTGTGATTACCGCCAGCAGCGGGGCTGAGGCGATCCAGATCATCCAGCAGCATCCTGAGCTTGATCTGGTGATTGCCGACTGGGTAATGCCGGAAATGCCCGGGCTTCTGTTATGCAAGGCCATCCGTGAACGGTTCACCTTATCCGAGCTGCCGATTCTGGTGCTGATGGCGAGCAGCCGTCCTGATGATATCCTCGCAGCCTTCGAGGCCGGAGCGAATGATTATCTGAGCAAGCCGGTGGAAGTGCGCGAATTCAAGGCACGGATGCAGACCCTGCTGGATATGCGCAAGTCGATCCGGGTATCCGTCCAGTCGGAGATTGCCTTCCTGCAGGCGCAGATTAAGCCGCATTTCTTATATAATGCGCTGAATGCCATTATCTCGGTCTGTCCGGAGGACCCGGACAAGGCCACGGAGCTGCTGCTGGACCTCAGCCAATACCTGCGGAGCAGCTTCGACTTCCAGAACCGGGGACAGACGGTTTCTATGGAGAAGGAGCTGGGCCTCGTCAAATCCTATCTTGCGCTGGAGCAGGCACGGTTCGATGAACGGCTGAACATCGAGTTCGATGTGCCGGAGGATGTGATGGCGATGGTTCCGCCACTGAGCATCCAGCCGATTGTGGAGAATGCCGTTAATCATGGCCTGATGCAGAAGGAGGCCGGAGGGACGGTACGGCTGACAGTTGAGCTGCTGCCCGGCTGCCTCAAGGTAGCAGTCACGGATGACGGTGTAGGAATGACTCCGGAGAAGATTGCGGAGGTCCTCTCGGAAGAGCGGACAGAGGGGGGCATAGGGCTGCGCAATATTCAGCACCGTCTGCTCAAGATGTACGGAGCAGGCCTGAATATCGACAGTGTACCGGGAAGGGGAACCGCTATATCATATACCATCCCCACCTAAAGGCATTTGAGAACTACGAACGAAGAGGAGGTGAGTCCGACTGATGAAGGCCATATTGATTGACGATGAGAAGCCGGCGCTGCAGCATCTGGAGCGTATGCTCCTGAAGGATGGGCGTCTTACAATCACCGGGAAATTCACCTCGGCACGCCTGGGACTTGCGCATCTGGAACGGGAGAAGGCCGATATTGTATTCCTGGATATCGGGATGCCGGAGATGAACGGGCTGGAAGCAGGTGAATACATTGCCGGTATGGACCGGAACACCCGGATTGTCTATATTACCGCATACAGCGAGTATGCGATCGAAGCCTTTGAACTCAATGCAGCGGATTATTTGCTGAAGCCGGTGACCTCCCAGCGGTTAAGCAAGACCCTTGAGCGGCTGGAAGTCGGCAAGGAGAGCGCTGAAGTGAAGATGCCGCCTACACCGGCGTCTGCGGCGCCTGTCAAGGAGCTGTCAATCCTCTGCTTTCACCGGCTTGAATTCACAGACAGCACGGAGCCGGGGCGCAAAATGCAGTGGAGAACAAGCAAGGCGCAGGAGGTCTTCGCCCTGCTGCTGCATAACCGCGGCCAGTGGATACTCAAGGACACCATTGTGGATCTCGTCTGGCCTGATTTCAAGCCCGAGAAGGCCGTAACGAACCTGCATACCACGGTATACCATATCCGCAAGCTGCTGAAGGCTTGGAATATGGAGGTGCTCGTCGAATTCTCGCAGGAGCGGTACAGGCTGACCAAGGAGCAGGTGCTGCTGGATGTGGAGGAGTTCGAGCTGGGCTATGCCGGTACGCCTGTGGAGTCAGAAGAGGAATGGCTGCGCCGGGAAAAGATACTGAAGCTGTACCGTGGAGACTACCTGCAGGAGCATCATTACGACTGGGCAGAGATCCGGCGCAAGGAGCTGCAGGTCCGGTATATCCGCATGGCGCTGCATTCCGCCGAATATGAGCTGTCTTCCGGGCGGCCCCGGCTGGCACTGGAGAGGCTGTTAGATCTGCAGGCAGCCGATCCTTATTCCGACCAGCTCTGCAGGCTGATTCTGCGAAGTTACGCCGACCTGGGGGATTTCATCGGATTCAGGACACACTACGATAAATACAAGGAGCTCCTGGAGAATGAGCTGGGCATCCGCCCTGACCAGGTCATGGACAGCTGGGTCCAGAAGGTATTGTAAGCCCGTAGCCGGCCACTGCAAAACTGCTTGTTGTCATTATTATTTATATGCTGTGGTATACATATTCAAGGCTGCGGGAGTTGAAACGAAAGCGTAATGACAGCGTATCAGAAGCATACGAATATTCAAGAGGAGATGGAGTGGGAATGGATAACGGGTTGAAGGTCATCCTGTTCGAGAAGCTGCCTGAAGGCGACCTGCAAATGATTGAAGAGCGCGTCTGGAGCATGAATATGGTTACAGCACTGGAGCATGTCAATTATATTGTCGTTGGCGGACGTGAGTTCGAGGCGGTAGAGGGAAGACTAAATGTGGATGAAGGGAAGCTAGAGCTTCTGCTGGTTCCCATGCGTACGGAAGGTTAAGGATGAATACCAGGAAAGGAGGTCCCAAGTTGGCAAAAGACGAAAGTGCTAAAGAACCCGCGATCAGCAGGCTGTTCACGCCGGACGGCAAACCGGTCCGCGTATTATCCACCTCGCTCGGCATTGCGCTGCTGGCTAACGCTTTATTCATTCCGGGAGGCGCAGGCGCAAGCGGCACAGGCGGCGAGGAGCCTAAGCTGGTCTCCTGGTCTACCGAGGAGGTTAAGCAATATTTCGACAAGAATGTAGACTGGAGTATTCCATATCCGGAAGACCAGGAAGAGAAGGTCCAGGAAGGGCAGGGGGCTGTAACCTCCGGCGGCACGACAGTAATTAACAACTACGGCGGGTATAACTCAGGGTTCGGCTGGGATGATGTGCTTCTGTACCACATGCTTTTCAATAGCGGTTCGTTCTACTCTTCCAGAGGCTGGTACAATGACCGGCCTACTTATTATGGAGGTACACGCAATACCTATAAGCCGCCCTCCTATAATAGCGGACGATTCCAGAACAAGCCGGTGGCCGGCTCGGTGGTGAAGCCGAAGACCTCAACTTCATCCACCGGCTCCATTACCAGAAGGAATACCTCTTCCAAATCGGGTGGTATCGGCGGCACCTCCAGCGGGCTGGGTTCGAGCAAATCCAAATCCGGCTCTAAAAGCTCCGGCAAAAGCTCGGTGCGCTCCGGCAAGAGCGGGTTCGGCGGATGATCCGGGCGGAGCAGGCATTCGAGTATATAGACCAGTCTGGTCTGGAGCGTGCTCCACGTGTTGAGCGGCTGCATGAGCTGGGCTTCACCTGGGCCGATCTGGAGGACGAGGAATACTGGCTGGATGCGGTGGCTGTGATGCGCAGGGAGACCTATCAGGAATTGAAGGAAGCCGCCGCCGCGCTCTGGGCGATTCTGGATAAGGCCGTGCGTTATGTCCATCTCAGACATGATCTGTACGATCTCCTGGGGATTCCTCCGGTGCTGTGGCAGATGCTGGATGACTGCCCATTGCCGGAGCCGGGACTGATCAGCCGGTATGCCAGGTTCGATTTTGCCGTGGCAGGGGATGGTACGATCAAGCTGCTGGAGCTGAATGCGGATACTCCGACCGGCTATGTGGAAGCATCCATTGCTACGCCGTGGATCTGCGCGGAAGCAGGCGTCGGAAGCGCGAATGCGGCCATGAAGCAGCAGCTTGCCGCAGCCTGGAGCGTGGAGCGCCCCGACACGGTAGCCTGTGTGGATTATGGCAGCCATGAGGAGGACAGCGGAACGATTGAGGCTCTGGCCGCGCATAGCGGACTGGATGTCCGCTGTGTTGATTGCCTGGATTTGTCGATTGATGAGGGTGTGGTCAAGGACGGAGAGAACCGGATCATAGAGCGGATGTTCGCGCTGTATCCGAAGGAGTGGATGGCCGTAGATGAAGGCGGCGAGGCTCTGGCCTACGCCATTGAGAGCGGGAAGCTCCAGCTGTTCAACGGACCGCATAGCATCATCCTCCAGTCCAAGGGGCTGATGGCCGCTGTCTGGGGAATGTATGAGCTTGGCCTGCTGTTCACGGAGCCGGAACGCGAGGCAATCTCCCGGTACATCCTGCCGACGTACAATAAGGCGGTGTTCTCAGAGAGCTTTGTATCCAAATCTGTATTCGGCCGCGAAGGCGGATCGGTACGGATCTTTGATGACAGCGGCGCGCTTGAGATCGAGGACGAGGAGGGCTACGACAGCAGCCAGCTCTTCCCCGTGGTCTATCAGAAAAGGGCCGAAATGGCCCGGATCATGACGGCGGAGGGTGAGCTGCACCTGCTGACCGGCATGTTCGTCATTAACGGAACGCCCTGCGGGCTGCTTGGCCGGGCCGGGGGGCCGATTACAGGCAATGCCAGTCATTTTATCGCGCTAGGAGTGAGGGGGCTTGAAGATGTTCAAGGATAGAGAGGGGCATGCTGCCGGGCGCAGAGCCCGGGGCACCCTGCTGACTACAGTGCTGCTGCTGGCGGTTATGGTGCTGAGTGCATGCTCAGCGAACAGCGGCAGTGTATTTCATACCGGCACTGATACGTCGGATAGCGTATCGCGTGTACCCTGGGATTACCGGGTGGTGGAGGGCAAGGTTGGCGATCTGGTCGGCAGCGATATGACTATATTGCCGGATAATGAGCTGCTCCCGAACGACGGGAATTATGCTACAGGCGACACCGTCTGGACGCTCCAGTTCGTGGACGCCGAGCTGATAACGGACGCTGACCAGAAGAATGAGATCAAGCTGTCCGCCTGGACGACGCTTAAGTCTTACGCCGACCAGAAGGCGGCCACGGAGGATCTGGCTAATCTTAAGGTATCCATCACAACGGATGTGGACCTGGTTGGGGTGTACAAGACGGAATACCAGAGCAAGACCAGAAATTTCGCAGTGCTGGAGCTGCCTTCCGGCAACCGGATCAAGCAGCCGATTGACGACAAGCGCTATACCGCGCTGGAGAAGCAGAAGAAAGTCTCAGTGGTGCTGGAGGAAGTACATGATTTCGCCGACTATGATTCGGCCTATGCGAAATTTCGGGGGTGGGCTAAATGACGATCGTAATTAATCTGGTGGTTAGTATTCTGACCATTGTTCTGCTTCAGGTGCTGGGTATGGTGATCTTCGCGCTCATGACTCCATTCAAGGATATGGAGGAGCTGAAAAAGGGAAATATTGCGGTAGGCCTGGCGTTCGGCGGCAAGTTCCTGGCTACGGCGGTAATTCTAGGCGTGGCCGCTTACACCAATACCTCCATCTGGTTCATGATGCTCTGGTTCGCTGTGGGGTATGTCTGCCTGATCGCTTCTTACTGGATCTTCGAGCTGTTCACGCCCGGCTTCCGGATTTCAGAGCAGCTGGAGAAGGGAAATGTTGCGGTCGGCGTCATGCTCTGCATGGTGTTCATCGGGACGGCCTTCGCGGTCAGCAGTCTGATTATTTAGGTAGACTCGATTGGCAGGCGGGCGGCGGCTGTGCCCCGCAAGGGACTCGGCGCAGGCTGCTGCCCGCCGGCTCAATTCACCCGGGAGGCAGGGATGGGCATTGCATTTTCTAATCCAATTATCCGGCAAGCTGCTTCATCTCAAGAAGAAGTCCATTGCCTTTATTATTCTGGCCTTCATTCTTCTCAGCGCAACCATCGCCTTCCTGCTGGAGCCGGACACGTTTCATAGCTGGTTCAACGCCTTTTATTGGGTGATGACCACCATGGCTACCGTCGGGTATGGCGATTACTTTGCCGCTACCGTCACCGGCAAGGTGTTTACGATTTTCTTATATATCTTTGGCATCGGTCTGCTCAGTCTGGTGATCGGCAAGGTTGTTGAGGCCATGGGCGAGATGCAGCGCAGGAGAGGAGCCGGAACGTTGACCTTTCACGGACAACATCATGTCGTGCTGATTAATTGGAACCGCAAGACACAGGCGGCAGTAGATGAGATTCTGTGTTACGACAGGGAATGCAAAGTGGTCATTATCGATGAGAACGGACGGCATCCGCTGGAAGCCATGGAGCAGGTCCACTTCATCAGCGGCGATGCGGCAAGCGATGACATTCTGCTGAAGGCGAATATCGGGAGCGCCAGAGCAGCGATTGTGTTCAGCGACACCCGTATCGACGAAGCTTCCTTAAGCGACGGCAAGTCGCTGCTGATTGCTTCCAGCATTGAGCGGATTGCCCCGCAGGTACATACTACCGTAGAGATTATGCAGGAGAAGAACATTAAGAACTTCAAGCATGTGCAGGTGAACGAGTTCGTGCTCTCCCATGATGCGATCTCCAGACTGGCGGTGCGCTCTGCGCTGCAGGAGGGCAATTCTGAGGTGATCACCCAGCTGCTCAGCCGCGAGCACGGGGATGATATCTATGAGATTCCCCGCCGCAGCGGCTGGACAACCTATGGGGAGGCCTTTCAGGATCTGCTGCGCCAGGGGGCGACTCTGCTGTCCGACCGGGGTGACCTGGGCATTAACCGCAAGCTTGACCGGCCGATTCCGGCAGACGCCAGACTCTACATCGTCGCCGATGAGGCCACGTACCGGAGAATTAAAGAGAGCTAGAGATAATACCTAAGCATTCATAAGAGCTGTTCCGGTCGTTAAGACATGGAGCGGCTCTTTTTTTGGCGGAAAAGGAGAAATATGTGAAGGCGACACATAATGTTCGGACAAACAGTAAATAATGTGACAATAATTACCGTTATATTAGTATGGATCAATTGGTAGTTGTCATTTAAGGATGTGATCGATTGGAAAGCAGATATAGCAAGGCTGCTGTTCTGGGGATGTCGCTGCTCCTGCTAACCTCCTGCGGCGGCAATCAGGCCGGACCGGCGCCATCCTCTCCCGTCTATACTCCGGCGGTCTCTCCCGCAGGGACTACACGGCCGGATGAAGCGCCGCAGCTTGAGCCTACACTGGAACAGCAGGAATTATACCATTTCATAAATACGCAGCTTACAGGACCCGACGGGGTATATACGAATCTGAAGGAGACCTCTGAATCGGCAGAGGTGGCTACCGGTCATGAGATTCTGAGCGAGTCCGCTTCTCTCCTGATGGAGACTGCGGTCCGGACCCGCAATCAGGAGCTGTTCGACCGGCAGTGGAAGACGGCCCGCAGAATCTTCGATATGGAGGGCGGCTTCAGCTACCGCTACAGTCCCAGGCAGCAGAAGCGTTACCCCGTGAATGCAGCGGTGGATGACCTGCGGATGATCGGGGCGCTATATGAGGCGGGGCAGGCATTTAACCAGCCGGAATATACCAGAGAAGCCGATAAATATGGAGAACGTTTCTATAAAAACAACACTAAAAAAAGTTACATTTATGACATCTATGACAATTATTTGAAAGTGGTCAACGGATTCGTAACTTTGTGTTATATTGATCTGAGTGTATTGCAGAAATTGTCGATATCTAGCGAATTACAAGAGAAATTATTGAAGAATATGAGCGGTATTTTGGAGGAGGGATATTTGTCCGATTCTTTTCCATTCTATGAGACCCGCTTCGATTACAAGAGCGGACAGTACAGCTCTGAAGGCATCAACTCGGTAGAATCTCTGCTGACAATTCTTCATCTGGCAGAGATCGGCCGCGAGCGGCCGGCAAGCATCAGCTACATCAAAGCTCAGGTCGCAGCGGGAACCTTGTTCGGACAATATACACGTGAGGGCAAGCCGGCTAATGATATTCGTTCAACAGCGGTCTACGCGCTCACAGCCATGATTGGAGCTGTGTTGGAGGATGGTGAGCTCTATCAGTCCAGTATGGACCGGATGAATGAATTCAGGGTGACAGATCCTCTGAGTCCGCTATATGGCGGCTTCGGTGATCCTGCCTCCGGGCAGGCCTACTCTTTTGACAACCTGATGGCACTGCTGGCGTACTCCTATAAGGCTCCATAATATAACCAAAAAGGGGAATCGGAATGATAAACAACCTAGAGCTTACATCGACCCGGCCCGGTATCACGTTGGCTGGCTTTCGGATTACTCCGGCCTTTGCCGCCGCGTTCTGCGTGCTGCTGGTGACGGCTATTTCGCTGTTTACCTCCCCTTATATCGGCATGGCGGATAATGGAGACTTTTACCGGATTATCTATAGCAACGGCCTTTATTTCAATGCTCCGGACTATGACAGCCAGTACTTCGGCTATTTCGTGAAGCAGTTCGGAATCTTTCAATATTTCAACGAGAACAGCACGATGGTGGTCTCCTCCCAGTCTCTGTTCATCAAGCTGGCGATCTTCGTTAACAAGCTGTTTTTCAGCCGCGAGGTTTTCGATATCCGCTTCCAGGCTGCAATCTACACCGTGCTGTATGTTGCCGCAGTGTACTTGCTGGTTGAAGCGATCACGCTGAAAATGTCACTTAAGCGGGGGATGGCAGTCGCGGCGCTTGCGGTGTTCATTTTTGGGGATACAGGCTACACCAACTACTTCAGCTCCTTCTTCGGCGAGAGCCTGGTGATGGTGACTATGATTCTGGTGTTCGCCTCCTGGCTGCTGCTGTACCGGAAGAGATACAACGATTATGCCATGCTGGCGATCCTGCTGATCAGTACCCTGATCCTGACCACCTCCAAGCAGCAGAATGCTCCGGTGGGGATGGTCATTTCCCTGCTCTCGATTCCGCTGGTGCTGATCCGCCGGGACAAGCTGTTCCGCTGGGTGACACTGCTGTCGGCCGGTCTGATGATGTTCGCCGGAATTGCAACGTATCTTAATATCTCCAAAGAGTTCGTGAATATTAACCAGTATCATGCGATGACGCGCGGGGTGCTGATGGAATCCAAGAATCCGGAGACCGCGCTCGGGTCCTTCGGGATCAATGAACAGTACGCGATTCTCAAAGAGAATACGTACTATGACCAATACGGGACGGTGGATGTGAAATCCGAGCTGCTGGATAAAAATTTCTACAGCCGTTACGGCTTCGTCTCCATTCTGAAATATTATGCTTCTCACCCGAATGAGCTGGGCTCAATCCTGGATACGGCTGCTGAGAGTGCCTATAAAATTAAGCCGGCGGCTATGGGGAACTATGAGCTGTCCGCAGGCAAGGAGTTCCGGGCACAGAGTCATTTCTTCAGCTTGTACAGCACACTTAAGGAGAAGCTGGCCCCTCGTCCCTTCGCCTTCATTCTTCTCTGGATGGCCGTAACGATAGGGGTCTATATGCCATCGTTCGTCCGGTCCATCCGTACCCGGGATTTCCGGGGGATGCAGCGTCTGCTGGTGATTCTGGCAACGATGCTGGTCGGACTGTCGGGTATCGTAGTCTCCATTATCGGGGCGGGTGACGCGGATATTGCCAAGCATGAATTCCTGTTCACCCTGGCCTTCGACCTGATCATCTTCCAGACGGCTGCGAGCGTAATCGGCCGCGGAATCTCATCACGCAGATCGGTGCCGTCTGCGCCGTCTGCACGGCCGCTCAAGGAATATCCGGCACTGAATAAAGGGGTGGGCATGTGAGACGCAGAGGAATCGTCATTCTGCTGTTCATTGTATTGGCGGGCGATCTGCTGCCGTCTGCCGGTCCGGCATCCGCTGCCGCTTCTCCGGCTCCGGCGCAGCGGATTCTGCTGCTGTTCGACAGTCTGGCGAAGAATTCAGGCCAGCAGGGGAATGTGGCCGAGCTGCAACGGCTGCTTGCCGCCTACAGCGCACAGGTCACGCTGAAGCCTATTTCCTCTTATGAGCCGGGCGGCATGAAGGGCTATTCCGGCGTGATCACTGTGATTAACAATGATGAGCTTGAGATTACGAATCAAGCCTACCTTCAGGAAGCAGCCAAGTACAAGGGGGCTATGCTGCATGTTGGATATAGACCGCCTGCCCGGATGCAGCAGACGCTGCGGCTGAAGACCGGGGTATGGCATAAAGCGGGCGCAAGCCTCTCCATCGGCGGATTCACCGGCATTCCGCTGGAGGTCGAAGGGATGCCTTATATAACAGCTTCCGATGCTGGGCGTTCTTATGGAACGTGGTCCTCATCAGATGCGGGAGCACAGGTGCCGTTTGCGGTAAGCAGCGGCCGCTCCGCTTACCTGCCTTATCTGAAGCAGGGCGATTTCACAGCCATAGCTGCGGCCTATGTGCTGAAGGATTGGCTGCACTATACCGCACAGCCGCAGATGTATCTGGTCATCAAGGAGATCTATCCCTTCTCGGATCTGAATCTGCTGGAGCAGATGTCAGACCGCCTGTATAGAAGCGGTATTCCCTTCATCGCCAGTGTCCGTCCGGTATTCGCGAATACGGATTTCCCCGCTATGAAGCGGTATCTGGAGGCGCTCAGAGCTGTCCAGTCCCGCAACGGCAGCATCGTGGTCAATGCCCCTGCGGTCAGACCGCCGATTAATTCGAATGACCGGTCCCTGCGCGGGAAGATGAATCAGTTCATTAATGTGCTGGCGGAAGGGGGCGTGGCACCGCTCGGCGTTGCTGCCGAGAGCTACTGGACGTATGACAAGGAGTATTCGGCCGCAGGCATGGGGTTCTTCAATTCGGCGGTGCTCTTCCCGGACGGAGAGACCCATTATATGGAGCAGACAGACACCTCAGCGGCCTTCTCTTCTTCTCTGTACAGTCTGCCCCCGGCGCTGCTGCAGGGAGTTGGCAGAACAGGAAAGGCGATGCCGGAGCTTCCGCTGAATACGGCGGTGACGCTGGACCTGCCGGAGGATGAGCGCGGGCTGGAGGAACTTCTGCAGAATCTGAATGCGGAATGGTATACCTTCGCAGACTATAAGCAGGAGGCGCATACGGTCCGCACGGATAAGCACACTCTTGAATCTGCTGACGGGGTGATCCGCTTGGATGGCAACACACTGGATGTCGATTATACCCCGCAGAAGGTCGCCGTTGATTTCCAGTACAAGGAGAAGCAGGCGACAAGCTTCAACAGGCTGTTCAGCGTGCAGAATCAATTCTTCATCATCGTGATCCTGGCTGCGTTGCTCTTGTTCGGCGGCCTGCTCACTATCGGCTACAGAATGTACCGCAGGAAATATTTGAACAAGTAATCCGGGAAAAATATAGCGAGTTTAGGAGAATACTATGACGATCTCAGACGTGTTGATGGTGATCGCGGTCATCTGTATCTGGTCCCTGCTGCTGGTGAATGTGATGCTGATTATAGCGGGGTATCTGTACTACATTCAAACGGAAAACGAACCGGTGCCTGAGATTACCGGGGAGCATCCCATGGTGACGATTATGGTTCCTGCCCACAATGAGGGGGTCGTCATCAGCAAAACCGTGGAATCCTTGCTGGCACTGGATTACCCGCATGACCGGTATGAGATTATCGTCATCAATGATAATTCGTCAGACAACAGCGCTGAGCTGCTGGATGCTATCCAGCAGCGGAATCCGCAGCGCAAGCTGATCATTATCAATACGGACGCCGTCACAGGCGGCAAAGGGAAATCCAATGCGCTCAACATCGGCTTCACCCGCAGTAGCGGGGAGCTGATTGCGATCTATGATGCCGACAATACGCCGGAGCGCACGGCGCTGAAATACCTGGTGGCAGAGATTATGAATGATGCCTCCCTGGGGGCGGTTATCGGCAAGTTCAGAACCCGCAACCGGGATGCCAGCCTGCTGACCCGGTTCATTAATATCGAGACTCTATCCTTCCAGTGGATGGCGCAAGCAGGGCGCTGGAAGCTGTTCAAGCTCTGTACGATCCCGGGAACGAACTTCATTATGCGCCGGACCATTGTCGAGAGCATCGGCGGCTGGGATGTGAAGGCAATTGCCGAGGATACAGAGATCAGCTTCCGCATTTATATGATGGGCTACCGGATCAAGTTCCAGCCGAAGTCGGTCACCTGGGAGCAGGAGCCGCAGACGGTGAAGGTATGGTTCAAGCAGCGGACACGCTGGGCGAAGGGCAATATCTATGTCATTGTGAAGAACCTTCCGCTCCTCATCGACCGGAAGGCGGCGAAGATCCGCTTCGATATTCTGTATTATGTCTCGATCTACTTCCTCCTGCTGATCTCGCTGGTCACCTCGGATATTCTGCTCGTGCTGCATGCCATGGGGTATGTACATACCACCATCGCCGGGCTCAGCAGCTTCCTGTGGCTGCTCGCTATTGTGCTGTTCGTGGTGGGGATCTTCGTTACCCTGACCACAGAGAAGGGTGAGATGAGCCTGTCGAACCTGTGGATCATTCTGCTGATGTACGTCTCGTATTGCCAGCTCTGGATGGTAGTGGCCGCTTACGGGCTGTACAACTATTTCAAAGACGTTATCTTCAAACGGGAAGCCAAGTGGTACAAAACCGAGCGGTACTAGTGCGCCGGAGGTCCAGAAATAAGATGTCAGGAGATACGGAACATGATGAAAAAACAGATCCTAACAGTGCTGCTCTGCCTCTCCCTCTTCCTGGTTCAAATCCCTGCTGCACAGGCGGCGGTGCTTCCCGGTGAAGCGGGAGCAACGTATGAGACGCTGTTCACCAGCGATGTCTCGCTGAGGGGCTCCAGCTCCCAGCAGCAGTTCTTCACAGTCATGGATTACTGGAATGTGGATCAAGTGATGATCAATCTGCAATTCCAGACCTCACAGATCAGTGAGGATAAGCTGTCGAGCGTAACACTGTCGCTGAACGGCATTCCGTTCTATTCCTTCCGGCCGTCCCTGGACAATAACGGGCAGCAGAGCCTGAGTGTAGAGGCGCCCAAAGGCTTCCTGACGAAGGGCAGCAATACGCTGCGGATACAAGGGAGCTTAAGAACCACGACGGGCGGCTATGAACTGTGTAATATCGATGATATGCAGGACAGCTGGCTGCATCTGTTCAACACCTCGAACATTGCTGTGAATTATACACCGAAGCCCATTACTGGAGGCATTCAGGATTTCAGTGCCAGATTCTCAGGAATGGATACGGTAAAAAATGAACAAAGCCTGCTCGCCGTCCCGCAGAATGCCAGCGGGGCAGAACTGGAAAGTGCTACCTACGCCCTCTCGGGATTCGCCAAAGGCAACACGCTGAACGACAGAACCATTCCGCTGCTGCCTTATCGCGAAGATACCGTCAAGGACAAGAGTGCAGTAGTGCTGGTAGCTACGTATGATCATCTGCCGGAACGAATAAAGAAGCTGGTGAGTACGGCGGACGACCTCGGCACCCATGCGGTCATTCAGCTGGTGAACAAGGATTCCCTGCCTACACTGGTGGTGACCTCGAGGGACGAGAGCCTGCTGATCAAGGCCGGACGGCTGATGGCAAGCCGGGAGCTGATGAGCCAGCTCCGCAAGGATCTGAAGGTTGTTACTAATGCTACCGATGTAGTGAACCCTGCGCCGGCCATCAGCTCGAACATTACGTTCACGGAGACGGGGGACAAGCTCACCGGGCCCAACCATCAGGAGCAGACGTATTTCGTCTCTCTCCCGTCCAACCGCTCCATTGCGGATGACGGCAGAATCAGCCTGGATTTCCGGTATGCGGCGAATCTGGACTTTAACCGTTCCCTGGTGACGGTGAGCATCAATAATACGCCCATCGGCAGCAAGAAGCTGACGAAGGAGCTGGCCAACGGTGATGTGCTGAATCTGAATGTGCCGCAGAGTCTGAATATCTCCGGCAACTTCACCGTGACGGTGGCTTTCGATCTGGAGCTTGCGAGCATGCTCTGTACTCCGAACAAAGAGGAGATGCCGTGGGCTTATATCAGCAAGGAATCGCTCATGCGCCTGAACACGAAGGACCGCACCGACCTC
Organism: Paenibacillus sp. FSL R7-277; assembly: GCF_000517965.1. Taxonomy (NCBI): domain Bacteria; kingdom Bacillati; phylum Bacillota; class Bacilli; order Caryophanales; family Paenibacillaceae; genus Paenibacillus; species Paenibacillus sp. FSL R7-277. Next base: position 12,333 of record NZ_ASPX01000009.1, on the reverse strand, counting down.
CTGCTGAGCAATTACCCGTATCCGTTCCTGCGGGACGGCATCTTCAACCGTGTGGCGGTGGTGCTGCCGAAGGAGAGGGATGATTACACCTACAGGAGCCTCGGGAATGTCTTCAATATGCTCGGGCAGTTTGCCGGAGGAAATACCGGTGATGTCCACTTTTACAGCGATAACGCAGGAGCGGATAACCTGAAGGACAACAATATTATTGCGATCGGGAGCTATAAGAATAATAAGGTGATCCGTGACAACAACGGCAAGCTCTTTTTCAAGTATAACAAGGACGGGTCAACCCTCCTCTCCAATGAGAAAATCGCCCTCGACGAGCAGTACGGAGCCGCCATCGGCACGCTCCAGCTCCTGGAATCCCCTTACGAGAGCGGACGCGGCCTGCTTGCGGTCACTGCGGTCAGCTCTGAGAGCTACTTCGTAGTCTCCAAGCTGATCGGGAGCGAGAAGGACAGGTGGAGGGTGTACGGTGACGGCGTTGTGGCGGATAAGGACGGCACGGTGAATGCCTACCGCTTCAAGACGGTCTCCGGCGCTAAGCCGGACTCTCTGGTCTCGCGGGTGATGGAGCGCAGCGATGTACTGGGCTTCGTGACCGCAGCGGTGATGATCGTGACGCTGGTGGTCGTGGCGCTGATTCTGATGCTGCGCAAACATAAGAAGAAACGTGGTGATCAAGCGTGAGACGTAACCGCAGCAGTCTAACCTCGGATCTGGGCTTCCTGGCCTTTCTGGTTCTGATCTTCGCCTGCATCGTATATATCGCGGGCTCACCGGATAACTACGTCCAGAACATTATTATTCTGAATGTATCGTTCATCCTGGCGCTGGTCACGTATTTCACCACGGTCACGGCGGGACTGACGCTGAATCTGGCGTTTGTCTTCGGCTACGGCTTCTTCGTGGTCTATCAGACGGTATCGCAGGGCGCATCGATCGGTGTAGAGACGTATTTCTGGCTGGTTATGACCCCGCTGCTTACGGTGGTGCTGTGGGTCTTCACCTCAAGCACCCGTGAGCTGCAGGCGGAGAATGAACGGCTGCTGAAGCGCACGAATAATCTGGCTGCGGTGGATGAGAATACGGATCTGCGCAACAGTATTTCTTTTCAGAAGGACGCCAGCCTGTTCACCGGAATTTCGGTCCGTTATAAAATCCCGCTGACGCTGCTTGTGGTGAAGGTGAAGTACTGGAATGAAATCCGCCGCCTGATTCCGGAAGAGCAGCTGTCCGAAGCCATCTATGATGTCTCCCAGCTCAGCCAGTCGAGCATTCGTACCAATGATGCGCTGTATCTGCTGGACAAGGAGGATGCTACCTGGGGCCTTCTGCTCTTCACGGACCGGGAAGGGGCCAAGATTGTCATTGAGCGGATCAAACAGCGGCTGCAGGAGCTGAATGACTCAGAGTTCTCCGGCAAGTACAAGGTCACCCTGGGGCTGAAGATCGGTGCAGTGGAATATGCGGCGGACACCATCGAGAATCCGCTGGATTTCATCGTCCAGGCCAAAAAGGAACTGGAATACGATGTATAATGAGTGGGAGCAGGAAGTCCTGCAACCAATCTGACAGGAGGAATGGACGATGGATTTGGGTCTTGAGGGGACAGTCCCTGCTGATCGACGGCGGAATGGTGAAATCCCTCTAGGACAGGCTCTTGACTCAGCGGCTCATTTCACGTATGATAGTATGGCGTGTAAAAATCGGAAGATTTACGCATCTCCCTTTGTCTAACCGGATTTTTAAATAGACCAAGAGATGGCTTCAATAATTCTTCATAAGTTGTATCCGTATGGAAAGGAGGTTACTACAATGAAACAAGGCATACACCCTAAGTTCAACCAGGTTATTTTCTTCGATGCTAGCGTAGGCTACAAATTCCTTAGCTCATCCACCAAATCATCCGGTGAAACTATGGAATGGGAAGACGGCAACTCTTACCCGGTGATCCGTGTAGACTCCAGCTCTGCATCCCACCCGTTCTACACAGGTAAACAAAGAGATACCGAAACTGGCGGCCGCGTTGACAAGTTCAAACAACGTCTCGCTCAGAAGAAATAATGGTATTGCTATTGAGGATATTCCCGCATCCATGCAGATGGTGAAGGAGTATCCTCTTTTGTTTTGTCCGGAACCTTAGGTACCGGTAGTATTTTTTGGCAGAATGATTCATTTGTGCGAAAGAGTAGGATATAATAAGGCAAAGCAATCTCAAAAATAGGAGAAATATGACATGCCGTGGATGCAGGGTTATCCGTTTTACTTGGTAATGGGCAGCGTTCTAAGTCTCTACATGGGCATCGGTTCTTACAAGCACCGTCATACACCAGGAAGATGCTATTTATGGATATTGATGCTGCTGGTCAGCATGATCTTCGCGGCTACGGCCGGAGAGATTCTAACGGATTCCTTCGAGGCGAAGCTATGGTGGAAGAATGTGCAGCAGGGCCCGCTTTTTTTGAGTGCGATCTTCACTTATGCGGTTATTAAAGAGTATGTATCCCGTTCCTCTGAGGGTTTGTCCAAGAGGCTTATTTATTTTTGTATCCCGGTGGCGGTGGATGTGCTGCTGATCTTCACCGACTCTTACCATCATCTGATGCGCAGTGAGGTCGGACTGGCTACGGTGGCCGGTGTTACCGGAATCGTAGTGAAGCCCACGGTGCTCAGCATGATCCTCATCGCGTACGATCAGTTATTCGGACTGTATGCTGTATATCTGCTGGCCATCTCTCTCCTGAATGGGCCTAAGTATTATTTCCGCCATAATGCGCTGCTGTTATTCAGTCTGCTGGTCCCGGTCCTGTCGGTGTTCCTGCTTCCGCTGCTGCAGATTACGATTACAGGCTTCACGGCCTTCACTTACCTGCCGCCCATCGTGGCCGCTTACCTCACCTTGTTCCGCGATCCCAGACTGTCCTTATATCCGCTGGCTAAGAATAAAATCTTCGAGAATATGAAGGACGGCATCGTCCTGACAGACCGCTACGATTACATAATGGATGTCAATGAGGCGGCGGATGCTATGCTCTCCGAGCTGCTGGAGGAGAAGCCGGAGACCTGGATGGGCACAAGCATTCAGCCGCTGCTGAGGCAGCACGGGCAGCTGTCGGCCTGCTATGCGCAGCGGAGGGAGGGACAGTTCGAAATCGAGCCTCCCGGCCGGAGCGGGTCCTGTTATGGGGTTGCGCTCATTGCCACAGAGCAGGTCCGGGCGAAGAGTACGGGAATGCTGCTGGTCTTCAGTGATCTTAGCGAGAAGAAGAGGTATGAGCGGGAGCTGCTGCATCAGGCCACGGTGGACGATCTGACCGGGCTGTACAACCGCAGGCATTTCATGAGGCTGGTGCAGAGTTACTCCGCACAGATCGGCGCGGGCATGGCCTTGCTGCTATTCGACATCGATGATTTCAAATTAATTAATGATACATACGGACACATGGCCGGTGATCAGGCACTGGTGGATTTGTCGGGCAAGATTATGCAGGTATATCATGACAAAGGAATTGCCGGGCGCGTAGGCGGCGAAGAGTTCGCCGTCTGCTTCTTCGCCGGCAGCGAAGCCGCGGCCTTGAAGGAGGCGGAGAGCTTCCGCACCGCTATGGGCGAGCACATCGTGGAGCTGGACGGGGGGCATCACATCCAGCTTACGGTGAGCATCGGCATCGCTTTTACGGATCAGGCAGATGTGACCTTCGAGGACCTGTACCGCGAGGCGGACGAGGCGCTGTACCTGTCCAAGGCCACGGGGAAGAACCGGGTAACCTTAGGCCGTGAGCCTATGGTGCGTCAGGCAGCTAAGGGGTAGGCGTCAGCTTCAGGACCGCGCTGCTGCGGTCGTAATGCATCGCTACGCCTAGCTCGGAGCATAGCGCATCCAGCGGAACCAGGACCTTCCCGTTCCGCAGCTCCGGCGGAGTTCCGGTAAGGAGAACCTTCTTCCCATTCACGGTCAGAATCATCGGCGGCTCGAATTGCTTCAGCTGCTGGATGGACAGCTCTGGGGTTAGGGTCCGGTTCCCTTCATTGATTCGTGGAGCGTTCAGTGTGGTTCTGGAGCTCAGGCCCAGCCCGATATTGAATTTCAGACGGATACCGAGTGAATCGCAGACTTCCAGCAGCTTGTCGTTATAGGAGCCGTAAGGGAAAGCGATAGCCGAATCGGTATTGCCCAATTCTTCTTTCAGCCTGCGCTCTGCATGAGCCAGGTCCCCGGTTACTCTTCTGTAGTATTCTTCATTCAGTTCATTCCGGTTCTCATCATGAATGTACAGCAGGGAGCTCGCCGCCGGGCGGGTGCCGCCCTCTGCATCGACTTCGGCGTAATAATGCAGATTATACGTATGATTATAAAAGCCCATTCCGGCGCGCTTCATCTCCCGCATCTGCTCCCAGGTCAGCTTGGGCACCTGACGCTTACTAGTGTTGTCTACGTCAGAGACAATGATGAAGTTCACTGCGGTGTAGCCGTACTTTTGCAGAATGGGAAACGCCAGCTTGTAAAAGCTCTCATAGCCGTCATCGAACGTCAATAGAACTGCATTATCGGGAACCGGCGCGCGGTCCAGCATGAACTGCCGGTATTGCTTCATCGTGATGACATGGAAGCCCTCCTGCTTCAGGAGCTGCATCTGCTCATCGAACTGTGCGGCGGGTAATACGCCGGGATAGAGCGTTAACGGCGTTTCCGCCAGATGGTGATACATGAGTACCGCCACATGATCCTTATAGTACACCCCCTTGGGGAGCGGAGCCTCCTTTTCCCAGCCAATACGCGCATTAAGAATACGTTCAGCGAGGTCTTTATCCACCATCAGCTTATGATCCGCTGTCAGTGCATAGGCATCTGTCTTGAATTCGACTCCATCAAGGCCGGTAATGCTCAGCTTGGTCATTGCTTTATGTCTAAAAGGCACAGGCAGGAAGACCACCACCAGCAGCAGCAGGATGAGGATATAACGTGTTTGCGGTTTGTGCAGGTTCAGTTTCAATGTCCGATTCTCCCCATCTCTCGAATATTAAGATAATAATAAACCTATAACGTCTGCCAAGACAAAAATGTGACAGGATCTTAACTAAGCGGTGTGGTTTTTGTAAGGTCTGTGGTGGTAATTAGAAATATAGTAATATCAATATATTAACAATTTGCCGATTAGCAGATACTGGGGGGCGGCTATGGAGGATTTCAGAGATCGGATGAGGGCTGTGCAGCAGCAGCAGGACGGGCTTTTGAAGGAATACCAGTCTTTGATTGAAGAATACGAGAGTAATGATCTCGTCCGCGAGAACGAAGTGTTAAGAAGGGAAAATGGGGCAAACAGGCAGAGCCTGGCGGAGCTGAAGGCGCAGGCCGCGAGGCTTGAGCGCGACAACTCGGAGCTGCGGACTGCGCTGGCGGAGCAGATTCTGGATGAGAAGCTGGGCATTCTCCGGGTATCGCGGCAGAAGCTGCAGACTTATTTTTCCTCACGGGATCATGCGTACCTCGACCGGCTTACGTCCTTCGAGCAGGACGCCAAGCGGCGGATAGAGGAGATGTACAGTATCGGGGCCCGCGAGCTGGGCCAGGAGAAGACCCAGATCACTTATATATTGGATGAGGTGCAGGCGAAGCTGAATGAGAGTATCCTGCTGCGCAGGCAATGGCAGCGGGAAGCAGAGCGTTCGCTCAGGGGGACGATGGACAGCGGGCTGGATGATTTGGCTGCTGAAGGGGTTGACGAGGAGACCCTGCTGCGCCGCCGCAAGCAGAACCGGATCGAAATGAAGATTGGCCTGAATTGGATCAACCGCCTGGGGATTCTGCTGCTGATCCTGGCAGTGGGCGCCGGGTTCAGATACACCTACTCCACCTGGTTCAATGATTATATGAAGGGCAGTGCCTTCTTCCTGCTGGGGGCAGTCATGCTGGCGGGCGGGGAGTGGCTGTTCCGCAAGGGGCGGGGAGCCTTCGCACTGGGGCTGATTGGCGGCGGGGTGTCGGTGCTGTACGGCTCGATATTTTACAGTTATTTTCTGCTGGAGATTATCGGGTTATGGGCCGGGATCGGCCTGTCGGTGCTGGTCACGCTGTCCGCTGTGCTGCTGTCGCTGCGCTATGAGTCACGGACGATCTGTTCTATGGGGCTTGTAGGGGGTTATCTGCCGCTCTTCTCTTATATGGGAGCCTTCGGGCTGGAGGGCAGTGCAGTGTATGCGGCGATGGGGTATCTGTTTGTGCTGAACCTGCTGATTCTGCTGATCTCTCTGCGCAAGCGCTGGGTGGTGGTCAATTACATCAGCTTCCTGTTCAACACGCCGTCTATCCTGGTGCTGATTTATCTGGCAGACAGCTACGCTGCGGGCATTCTCTGCACTGTGCTGACCTTCGCCATGTATCTGGGGATTACACTCTGGTATCCGTTCAAGTTCAAGACGAAGCTTACCTGGCTGGACTTCGGCCTGCTGGGCTGTAACACGCTCGTTAGCTGCATGACACTGTATCTTCTGTTCCTGAATGCCGGGCTGGATGATTTTACAGGCGCGCTGGCGCTGGCCTTCTGCCTGATGTATCTGGGGCTTGGTGTCCTTCTGGAGAAACAGATGCCGCAGGAACGCGAGAGCCGTCTGCTGTTCTATGTCACCTCACTGACCTTCGCCATTCTGATGATTCCGTTCCAGCTGGGAGCGGCCTGGTGGTCCATCGGCTGGCTGGTGGAAGGCGTGGCGCTTACGGTCTACGGACATCTGTACCGCTTCAAAATGGTAGAACGTGCAGGCTGGGGCATCCTTTCCCTCTGTCTGCTAACCTTCTTCGGATTCGACGTTCTGCTGCAGCTCTCGGATTATCATGCGGTAATCTACTACACGAACTCCTATTTCGATCTGAAGTATACATTTATTACCGCGGGTATGGTGATTGTAGCCTTATTGTATGCCATCCGTTATTCGAATCAGGAGACGCTGCTCCGCAGCACGCCTGCGGAGGTGCAGGCTACCGTCTGGTTCAAATATGCGGCTATCGTTAATTTCTACGGGTATGTGGTGTATGAAGCATTGCGCCTGTATGACTGGATGGTGCCGGGGGATATGGCGCACAATGCCTTTTACAAGCTGCTGCTGGCAGGTCTGCTTACCTCTGGACTCGCTTATGCGCTGCCGAAGGTGAACGTTCTGTATGACAAGGTGGTCGGCATCATAGTACTGGTGCTGCACGGGATCGCCTATGCGGTCTGTATCGGCATCACGTTCGGTCTGCCCAGTCTTCCGGAAGGATGGTCCGGCAGCACTGCCGCAGATGTTGTGGCGCTGGGTCTGCTTGTTCTGTTCAATGTGTTCGTGTGGTTCAGCAGTGCAAGGCTGTTGCGGACAACGCTGCTGCGCGATTACAAGAATATAGAGCTGTACCCGGTAGCTATGGGCATCTATCTGCTGGTGATGGTTACGGCGTTCCTGGGGGTGCAGATGCAGGTGCGTGACGGCGGGCTGGCCTTCAGTCTGCTCTATCTGCTGCTGGCTGTGATGTTCATTATGTATGGCTTCTGGAAAAGATACCTGTATATCCGCCGCTTCGGACTGGCGCTATCCCTGCTGGCAACCGGCAAGCTGCTGCTCTATGATTTGACCCTGCTGAACACCGGCAGCAAGATCATCGCGTACTTCAGCTTCGGACTCTGCCTGCTGGGAATATCCTACCTCTACCAGCGGATATCGGTCAGAATGGAGGAAGCTTATGCACTCGAAGAGAAAGACAGGACAGAGAGCTAGAGTGGCGGCTGTGCTGCTCGCTGTATTGGGCGGACTCTTGCTGGGTCCCGCCGCTTTCCCGCCGCACAGTGCAGCAGCGGCATCCGGCGAAGCGGAGAAGACGGGCGGCGGACAATGGAAGTTCTCACGCGAAATCTCCGTCCCGGAGACGGCTCCTTACTATGAATTGTACTTGGATGAAGCGGTGTACCGCTCGGCGGCAGAGGACTTGCGCGATCTGCGTATACAGGACAGCACCGGCGCTCCGGTTCCCTATTATATGGAGAGCGGAGCGGAGACGGTGAAGGAGCATAGCGCGATCTATGCCTCGGAATTGATCCACAAGGCAGTGAAAGGGACGGATACCCTGCTGGATTATCAGATTAAGCCGCTTACCGAGCATGCCGATATTCAGGGGAACCGCCTGGTGTTCGAATTGCCCGCAGAATCCTTCCTGAAGCATGTGGAGGTGTGGGGCGGCTATGACGGGCAGGCCTGGGAGCAGCTTGGTACAGGGGATCTGTATGCCACGAACGGGTTGAGTGCGGACAGCATTACGCTGGAGCGCAGCTACAAGTTCGGCTATTACCGGCTTGTAGTGAAGAACAACCCGGAGGGGCTGGAGTTCCCCGGCCTGACGCTGGTGGACAGCAGCCGGGAGTGGAGCACGGCTGCATTCATGCGGCAGAAGACACCGCAGACGGAGATTACGCAGGTGGAGAACCGTACCGAGATCATAATAAGCAACACGGACCGGCTGAAGATTGGGAAGGTGATGCTCGGCAGCACCGGGAATTTCCTGCGGCGCTATGAGGTGTATGACAGCGCCGGGAGCAAGCTCCCGGTCACCGGAAGCGGGGAGCTGTACCGGCTGGATTTCAAGGATACCCAGATCTCCCGGACAGAGATTCAGCCGGTTACGCCAGCCTCTTCTGATTCCCTGCGGGTGGTTATCTACAATCTGGACGATGCCCCCATCTCCATCACGGACCTTAAGATCGAATATCTGGTAGACCGGCTTGTATTTGCGGGAGGGGAGAAGACGCCGTATTCCTTGCGCTATGGCAACACGCTGGCAACCGCTCCGCAGTATGATATTATTAATTTCAAAGACCGGATCAGCGGGGAGAAGCTTGTGCAGGCTGCGCTTGGCGCAGAGACCCGGGTACCGGTAACGGCAGCAGAGCCGCCCGGCACAAGCTGGTGGCTTCAGGGCCGCTGGGGCTTCAATGCCATTATTATTGTGGTCTCGCTATTGCTTATTCTTATCGTAGCCCGCAAGCTGGGCCAGGCGAAATAGGAGATGCGGCACAAGTCCGCAGAAAGAAGGATTACTGCATGACCCTGATTACCATTTGCGTTATACTGCTCCTGCTTATTGCTGCTGCGTATCTTATCATGACTGTCTATCCGGCGTTCGGGCGCAGGGCCGGGGAGCAGGAGAGGGCCCGTAACCTCGGCTCCGCCCATTACAGCAAGGGCAAATTTGCTTATCCGCAGACTGCGGAACTGAGCGGTGACAAGGCTGGAAGCAGCGGACTCTCCATTCTGAAGGACTTCATTAAGGGTAACCCCCACTCCCGACCTGCCGAGCCTCTTCAGCCGCAGCCGCTGTTGCCGTCCTCTATAGGAGCAGGACGCGACACCCGGGTTACCTGGTTCGGGCATTCAGCGGTGCTTCTGGAGATGGACGGTTTGACCCTGTTCCTCGACCCTATGCTGGGCCGTGCCCCATCCCCGTTTCCGTTCATCGGCGGCCGCCGCTACAGCAAGCAGCTTCCGCTGGAGGCTGCCCTCCTGCCGCAGCTGGATGCGGTTCTGCTCTCCCATGATCATTATGATCATCTGGACTATGGAACCATCCGCCAGCTGAAGGATAAGGTAGGACTGTTCATTGTACCGCTGGGTGTCGGCGCTCATCTGCGCCGCTGGGGGGTGGCCGCAGAGAAGATCCGCGAGCAGGACTGGGGAGATACGCTTACCTATGAGGGGATAACCTTCACCTGCGCTCCGGCGCGGCATTTCTCGGGGCGGAGTCTGCTGGACCGCAATACCACGCTGTGGTGCTCCTGGATTATTCAAGGGGAGAAGACCAAGGTCTTCTTCAGCGGAGACAGCGGGTATGGTCCGCATTTTGCCGAGATCGGACGTACTCATGGACCCTTCGATCTTACGCTGATGGAATGCGGCCAATATGATCCGCGCTGGGCGGATATCCATATGCTGCCGGAACAGACTGTTGAGGCGCACATCGATGTGCAGGGAGGTCTGCTGATCCCCATCCATTGGGGTGCATTCACCCTGTCGATGCATGACTGGACTGATCCGGCAGAACGGATCTCGGCTGCTGCGGCGCTGAGAGGGGTACGGCTGGCCACGCCGAGAATCGGGGAGACTGTAACCGCGGGGGCCGCCGGATATCCGGTTCTTCCTTGGTGGAGATGAGGCTGCCCGCCTGAAGTGGACTTGTGGTACAATCAGGGTTCATATATACCAAGGAGCTGACGAACGAAGATGAGCAATGAAGTGAACGAGCAGGAACTGGTGGAGGTATTGTCTGCACAGACGAAGGTGGATCCGGCCGTTATCCGGCTGGTGCTGAAGCATGAGCAGACGTTCATTAATAAGGCCAAGGCCAATGCCAAAGGCGAGGTTGATATCGATAATGATGATCTGGTTGACTATGTGACTGCGCAGCGCGATGTGAAGCTGGACGAGCTGACGGTGGAGACCATTCTGGATGCGGAAATGGATTACCTGATGGACAAGGGACTGGCCGGATATATCGACTGAAGCCTTAGCCGGTGGTGCGCGGCTGATCCCCCAAAGCCGTGCCCCTGGCAAAGGTTCTCTAAAATTTAAAATTTATTTTGTGTTATTGGCAGTAACCCTTTGCATTTGGGAAAATAGTGTGCTACAATGAAGTTAATCATAAATTTAACCCTTAATTCACATATTGTAAAAGGTTAGCATTTGTGTATGAAGCCTTTTCCAATGTGTGAATTTTTATTTGTTCGTACAATACGTAGGAATAAAAGGACATGTGTTAAATAAACTTTGGAGGTAATATCATGCAAACAGGTACAGTAAAATGGTTCAACGCAGACAAAGGTTTCGGTTTTATCGAGGTTGAAGGCGGAAGCGACGTATTCGTACACTTCTCCGCAATCACTGGCGAAGGCTTCAAGTCTTTGGACGAAGGCCAACGCGTTGAGTTCAACGTAACTCAAGGCGCTCGTGGACCACAGGCTGAGAACGTTGTAAAACTGTAATTCCACAAATAAGCTGCCCTTAACACCAGTTGAGGGTAGTTTTTTTTATGACCATGTAGTAGAGAACAAGCTTCCGTTCTGCCATAACAGTCCGTTGGACGCACTAACCAAGCTATTAGGAGGGGTACTTATGTATTTTCGTAAAAAAGCAATGGTAGATCTTCCGCAGGAAGAGACGGCTATCTGGTCCTGCACCAAGGAAGAATGCACCGGATGGATACGCGACAACTTTGCCTTTCAACATGTGCCTACCTGCTGGCAATGTAATTCGCCCATGACCCGGAGCATGAAGATGCTGCCTACGCTCGTTAATAAGAATTTGGACGCGAAGGCTATTAAGAAGAGTGTGACTATCCACTAAGGCTGTCGCTCTTTGACCGGTTTATACGAAATTAGAGGAGAGTAACCCTATACCGCTGTCCGTTTCTTGCCCGCAATGGGCTATTTTTTTTGGATTTTTACCTCTATATAAAAGGCATTTAAAGTTTGAACTCGAAGCTTGGTCGTCACTGCGGTGAACATTTGGACTTCCGGCCGCTGTTGTCACCAGATTTCTTGATTTTAACCGCTAATCGCGGTGGAAATCCGGTGACAAAGGCGGACGCTATCGCTCCTACAGTTCCAAATTTCCCCTCCGTTTTTTTTTTGCTTTTCGTTAATTTCTTTAGTACCTCTTTTATAAAACGGTACTATCCATGAAAAAGACGGCAAAGCCATTCTTAAACGCCGGCGGATCAGCGGGTTGACAATAATGGATAATACAGGGATGATGGAGCTATGAGAAAATATTTTCTGCTCCTGACGTTACTTGCGGTTGCCTTAAATGCAGCGGGGATTTTTTATCATAAGCCTATGCTTAACATTATCGCGATTGGTCTGATTCTGATCTTGATTCCGCTGGATATTTATCTGGAGCCGACCCGCCGACAAGGTGATAAGCTACTGCATCGGCGCGGTATTGCTGGCTCTGCTGTGGGCGGCCCTGCATTTCGAATGGATCACTCCGTTAATGTTCATCTAAGTAGTCTTCTGTGTAAGCCCTTAGGGCAGCTCCTCGAACCGGGAGAACTGTGCTAAGGGTTTTTTGTTGAAATATAATTTATAGGTTTCGCACTGCTTACAAAGGATGGCGAGGTGGCGGCGCGCAGGCGTATGGGCCAAATGTATACGGAAAACAGCATACATTGTGGCGGCGCGCAGGCGTATGGGCCGAATGTATACGGAAAACAGCATACATTGTGGCGGCGCGGATGGCGTAAAGTAAGTTGTGTACCAAGATTTGGAGCCTAGTCAGGCACCAAAAAAGTAGGGTATCCTCGGGATTGCG